>NZ_CP096458.1:0-386469 GCF_054792705.1 Arthrobacter sp. Z4-13
CGCGCGGGCGTCGTTCTCTGGCTACGACGATAAGGAGACACGCCCTAGGCGATGGCCCATTGACCATTGGCTGTTGCTTCGCTACTCAGATTGTCAGGCTTTTGCACACCCAAAGCTGACACAAGGCGCCTTGCCTGCTCCTAGGGACAACCCGAATTGACCTAGGTTTTGAACGGGAAGTCAGGCCCGCCTGCCCGCCGGGGACAATTTGTCATAGGTTATCCACCGCTACTGCTGCCAGGGAGATACCCCAACGGCTCCTACTTCCAGCCGTGGATAACCTTAGATTGACCCCAGCCATGGACCGATCAGAGTCGTCACCAATTCCGGCCGGCGTGATCAACAAACACGGGTTTGCCCGCCAAGGCAGGTGACGAAATATCCGTTATCGGCCTTTCGAAATAGGCGGGCGGGAGGGCCTGCGGAAGGGCTTGTTTCACGCCATCTTTCGTGGCATTTCTGCCCATTCCGGGAAGTCAGTGCTGCTCAGCCAGCGCCCGGTTTACGGACGAGAGCCCGCCCGCCTCACGGTCGCGCCCGGCCCGGTGTGAATGCCTCTGCTCCACCTGGCTGCGATGAGCTGGGCAGACTCAGCGATCGCCAGAATGTCTAGTTGATGGACGGGAAATCTTGGCCTTGGACGATGAACTGTCAGTGGATCCTATATTTGTGGGTGCCATTTGGGCGAGGTCGTCCACGACCTGCTCAACGCGGATTCTTCGCTCCATGCTGCTGCGAGGCTTGCCTGGTTTTGCTCTCGCTGATCCGCGGGGCGGTCCCCCAGCGGCAGGCAGCGGTTCCTGCCGCTGTGCAAGGGGATCGTAAAAGAGGAGGAGGTCCGTCCCGTCCCGCTCAAGCTCTGGCATTGATTACACGTGTCCCGGTTCGTTTTGTGGCAACGAAACTCTGGCCCTGCTTACCGCTTTTGGTAGGCAAGGCCAGACTTTGATGTATTTTCCGTCGAGACGTATCCGGCAGCTGCAAGTGATGTTCCTGCGGCCATGCAGGCTTTGATCAGTTGGCTAACGCTGTCAGCGCCTGATCGTAGATGGCAAGCGCCTGCTTGACCTCTTCGGCGGTGACAACGGCGGGAGGGACGACGTGGATGCGGTTATCTGCTATGAACGGCAGGAGTCCGCGCCCGAACATTTCCGCCTTCAGGCGTCCCATGTACTCGGCTGTGACGGGTGTGCGGGTGGTACGGTCCTGGACGAGTTCTAGTGCCCAGAAGACGCCACGTCCGCGGACCTCGCCGATGATGGTGTGCTTTTCGGCGAGGGCCTTCAGGCCCGGTTCGAGGTGGTCCCGGCCGATGCGTGCGGCGTTGCCGATGATGTCTTCTTCTTCGAATGCTTCGATGGAGGCGACGATGGAGGCGGCGGCGATGGGATGTCCGGAGTAGGTCAGGCCACCCGGGAAGACGCGTTCGTCGAACGTGGCGGAGATGTCTCCGGAGATGATGACTCCGCCGACGGGGATGTAGCCGGAGTTGACGCCTTTGGCGAAGGTGATCAGGTCCGGGGTCACGTTGTAAGCGTCGAAAGCGAACCAGTCGCCGGTGCGGCCGAAGCCGGCCATGACCTCGTCAAGGATCATGACGATGCCGTATTCATCGCAGAGGGCCCTGACTCCTTCGAGGTAGCCGGGGGTGGGGACCAGGATGCCGGCGGTGCCGGGTACGGTTTCGAGCAGGATGGCTGCAACGGACTGGGGTCCCTCGGCCTGGATGACACGGCGCAGGTGGTGCAGCGCGCGCTCGGTTTCCTGTTCGGGTGTTTCTGCCCAGAATTCGGAGCGGTACAGGTACGGCCCGAAGACGTGGATGTGCCCGCGGGAGTACTCATTGGGGATGCGGCGCCAGTCGCCGGTAGCAGCGATCGCTGCCCCGGTGTTGCCGTGGTAGGAGCGGTAGCGGGAGAGGACCTTTTCCCGCCCGGTGTGCAGGCGGGCCATGCGGATGGCGTTCTCATTTGCGTCGGCGCCGCCGTTGGTGAAGAACACCTTCTCCATGTTGGATGGCGCGTGGGAAAGGATCTTTGCGGCGGCGGTGGACCGGACGTGGTTGGCGGCAGCGGGCGCCACGGTAGCCAGACTCGTTGCCTGCCGGGCGATGGCTGCGATGACCTTCGGGTGCTGGTGGCCGATGTTGGTGTTGACCAGCTGGCTGGAAAAGTCCAGGAAAGTGTTGCCGTCGTGGTCCCATACCCTGCTGCCCGAACCGCCGGCGATCGCCAACGGGTTCAGTGCCTTCTGAGCAGACCAGGAATGGAAGACGTTCGCCCGGTCCAGGGCAACGACCTCGGCATTGCTGAGGGGTGCGTTGGTGGCTGCGACCGTAGTGTCTGCTGCAGGCAGGGTTGCCGGGCTGGCGAACATGACGATTCCTCTCGGTAGTGGATTGGGAGTTCCTTCATCATCCGCTGCCAGCACCCCACGCTGCTGTAGACGTTTGTACAATCAGCTTAGTAGAGTTCGACGTTTTTACATCGGAAGGTGCTGGCGATGCCGCCAAGCCTCAATGTTCTCCTCCGCAGCCGGGCGCTCAAGCTTCGGCTCGTTGTTCCCGACTTGGGATCCCCCCGGCTTGAAGAACCCATCAGCTGGGTACACAGTTCAGACCTTGAGGACCCCACTCCGTTTCTTGACCGGGGACAGCTGCTGTTGACAGACGGCACCCAGTTCCCGGTCGAACCGGCAGCAGAGACGACCGCGCCAGCGACTCCAGGGCATCAGTCACTGGAGGTGCAGAGCGGTCGGGGGTATGAGGAGTACGTCCGCAGGCTGGTCGAGCACGGCATCTCCGGCCTGGGCTTTGCGACGCAGGTGGTCCACGGGACGTTGCCGCCGGGACTGGAAGAGGCGTGCCGGAACCAAGGCCTGCCTCTGTTGGAGGTTCCGGACCGTACGCCGTTCATTGCGATCATCAGGATGGTGGCTGACTATCTGGCGCGGGAAGAGCATGCCCGGGCGGAGTGGTCGTTGCAGGCGCAGCGGGCTCTGTCCCGCGCGGCGCTTCGGCCTGATGGGCTGACGTCGATTCTTGGTGAGCTGGAGCGGCAGCTGCACAGTTGGGTGGCCTTGTACGATGCGGCAGGAAATTATGTACGAATGCCGCGGAACCGTCCGGTCCCCTCGGACATCGCCGGGGATGTGGCTCAGAGGGTGCGCACCGCGCTGGAGTTGGGGACACGTTCTGCCTCGCATTTGGAGATCGGGGGCCAGTCGGTGACGCTGCAGACCCTTGGCCGAAAAGGCAGCCTTCGTGGTGCCCTGGTCCTGGGTGCCATCGAGCCTCTGGATCCGGCCAGGGCGGACATCGTCAACAGCGTGATTGGTTTGGCCAGTTTGGCGCTTGAGCAGGCGCGGACCCTGGATACCGCCCGGCGGCATCTTCGGGCGGGCGTCTTCGAACAGCTCCTGGCGGGCAGCACCGACGTTGCGGCCAGAACGGCGCGGCAGGTCTGGGGACAGCTTCCCCGGGACCCTCTATTGGTGACGTCATCACGGCAGGAAAGCACCGCACCTAACCTGCTTGAGGCGTTGGAGCTCTTGGCGGATGACCACCGCGGGGCAGTTTTTTACGCGCTGCATCGTGAGATGTTGGTGATCCTTGCCGGACGGGCGCACCAGGGCAGGGTTCTGGAATTGCTGGAGCGTCATGGGGCGGTGGCTGGTGTCTCCGCAGAAACGGAAATGGTCGGGTTGCCTGGTGCGCTCGAGGAAGCTACCCGTGCCGCACGGCGTGCCGAGGAGCTTGGCAGGGCGGTGGTTAATTTTTCTGAGTTGTCCGAAGGCGGGATGCTGGGCCTGCTGCGGGAGGAGGAGGCCGGTCCTGTGGCCCGGGGTTTGTTGCAGGCGCTGATCGCCCGCGACGCGGCGGAGCAGACACAGCTGCTGGAAACGGTCCGCGAATGGTTCGCCAATGACTGCGTGTGGGATAAAACAGCCCGGCGCCTTGGGGTGCATCGGCATACGCTGCGGAACCGGATCGACGCGGTCGGGCGGATTCTGGGGTTGAACCTTGACGGGATGCGTGACCGGCTGGAGCTGTTCGCAGCTGTCCAGTTCCTGGAGAAAGACCCAGGTCCCCGTTGAGTTGAGCAGGAGGGCCTCCGGCGCGCGAGGTATGCGCCGGAGGCCCTTGCTGTCAGGGGACCAGTGCCCGGTCCCTGACATCTTTTTTCCTTTTAGTTCTGCGGGAAGCCGAGGTTGATGCCGCCGTGGCTGGGATCGAGCCAGCGTGAGGTGATGGCCTTTTCGCGCGTGAAGAACTGGAAGCCCTGCAGGCCGTAGGCCTTAGAGCTGCCAAAGATCGAGTCCTTGAAGCCGCCAAAGGAGTAATAGGCCACGGGCACTGGGATGGGCACGTTGATGCCGACCATGCCGACCTCGATCTCGTTCTGGAAGCGGCGGGCTGCGCCGCCGTCGTTGGTGAAGATGGCCGTGCCGTTGCCGAACGCGCCGGAGTTAATCAGGTCCACACCTTCTTCGTAGCTGCGGACGCGGACCACGGACAGGACCGGGCCGAAGATCTCCTCGGTGTAGGCGCGGGAGGTGACCGGAACGTCGTCGATCAGGGTGGGGCCGAGCCAGAACCCGTTCTCGTCGCCGTCGACGTTGATGCCGCGGCCGTCGACGACCACCTTGGCGCCGTCTTCGAGGGCGACATCGATGTAGGAGGCGACCTTGTCGCGGTGCTGCCGGGTGACCAGTGGGCCCATGTCGCAGTTACGGCGGCCGTCGCCGATTTTCAGGGTGGACATGCGGGAGGTGATCTTTTCGATGAGTTCATCGGCGACCGGTTCGACGGCAACGATGACGCTGATGGCCATGCAGCGTTCACCGGCGGAACCGAAGCCGGCGTTGATGGCGGCGTCGGCGGTCAGTTCAAGGTCGGCGTCAGGAAGGACCAGCATGTGGTTCTTCGCTCCGCCCAGGGCCTGGACGCGCTTGCCGTTGCGGGCCGCGGTCTCGTAGATGTATTGGGCGATGGGGGTGGAGCCGACGAAAGAGATGGCCTTGACGTCCTTGTGTTCCAAGAGACCGTCGACAGCTTCCTTGTCTCCGTGCAGGACGTTGAAGACACCGTCGGGCAGGCCGGCTTCGGTGAAAAGTTCCGCGAGCCAGTTGGCGGCTGTGGGGTCCTTTTCGCTGGGCTTGAGCACCACGGTGTTGCCTGCGGCGATGGCGATCGGGAGGAACCATAACGGCACCATCGCGGGGAAGTTGAACGGGCTGATGATGCCCACGACGCCCAGCGGTGACTTGGTGGAGTAGACGTCCACGCCGGTGGAGACGTTCTCGGAGTGTTCGCCCTTGATAAGGTGCGGGAAGCCGGTAGCCAGTTCCACGACTTCCTGGCCGCGGGTGATTTCACCCAACGCATCGGAGACGACCTTGCCGTGCTCGGCGGTGATGATCTGTGCGAGTTCGCCCTTGCGCTCGTTCAGCAATTCGCGGAAGCGGAAGAGGATTTGCTGGCGCTTGGTGATGGACATGTCACGCCAAGCCGGGAAGGCCTTCTCTGCAGACGATACAGCGGATTCAATGTCGCTGGCGGTGGCCAGTGCCACGCGCTTGGTCTCGATGCCCCGTGCGGGGTCAAAGACGGGAGAGGTACGGTCTCCCGAGGAGAGGGCTTCAGCTCCGCCAATCCAGTGGGACAGTACGGGAAGTTGTTCGTTCACCGACACGCTACATCTCGCTTTCAAAATTAGGTTTGCCAGAAGCGGCTACCAGTAACCGTACTGTGGACACCCCCTAGCAAAGCTATACATCTGGCATATAGAGCGATGTTCCTTAGACATATGTCTATATAATCACAGCGTTCCACTCAGGGACTCCTGTTGGAAGTCTCTTATCAAATACGACGATCAGCGGATGTGCTGGAGTTAACGACGAAGAGCCCGTAACACGCGATGTTGCGTGCTACGGGCCCTTCAGCCTGACAAACTAGTCAAGATTCAACTGCTCTGGCGCCTACTCGAGCCATTCGTCGGCTGCTTGCCGGTTTTCTGGCGTTTCCAGCCACTTCTTTGCTCCCTCGGTCGGGTCCTTGGCTTCGCTGACTGCGAGCATCAGGGAGGCGTACTGGTCTTCGGTCAGGCTGGACTTTTCCATCCAGCCGCGGATCTCGCCGTGCTTTTCCGCGAACTCTTTGGACAGGACGACATGGGAGCCGTCTTCGGCCGGCCAGCCCTGGCGGTCGTCTTCGAGTGCCTTGATCTTCATGGCCGCATATGCCCAGTGCGGCTTCCAGAGGGCGACAACCACGGGTTTGTTGTTATCCACGCCACTTTTGAGTGCGGCGAGGGCCGCGGGGCTGCTGCCTTCGATGATCGAGAGCTTGTCCTGCGCCTCGTACTTCGCTACCACATTCGGCAGGATTTTCATCTGACCCGAACCGGCCTCGACCCCGATAATTTTGTTGTCATATTTTGCGGCGTTCTGCACCAGGTCACTGATGCTGTTTTCTTCGACGAATTCCGGGACGGCCAGGACGAGTTCGTCTTTGTCGTAGTAGGGCTCGTCGAGGATGACGAGGTCGTCTTTGTACTTGTCAATGTAGGCCTGGTGGGTGCTGGGCAGCCAGGCGTTGAGGTAGCCGTCCAGGTCCCCACGGGCGATACCTGAGAACCCGGCAGCGAGGTCCACGCTGGTGGTCTTGACGGTGTAGCCCTTTTCTTCCAGCAGTGCTGACCAGAGGCCGGTGACGGCGACGGTGTCGTCGAAGCCCGGGACGGTCGCAAAGTTGACAGTCTTCTCGGCGTCTCCTCCGCCTCCTCCTCCGGGGGTGACGCCGGAGCAGGCGCTGACACTGACGGCGATCGCAGCGAAAGCGAGGGTGGTTTTGAGCAGGGTTTTCAATGCTGGTCTCCTAGTGAGGACGAATGGTTATTGAACCGCTGGGGTTGCATCGGCACTGACGCGGGGGGTGGCAGCTTTGGCGGCTGCCCTTTCTTTCCGGAGGCGGCTGCTCTTGCGCAGGACGCCGGCGAGGGCACTTGCACCGCCTGTGACACGGTCCAGGTACACGGCGAGGATGACGACGGCGAGGCCGCCCTCGAAGCCGCGGGCCGTGTCCAGCTGCGCGACCCCCTGGACCACGACACCACCGAGGCCGCCGGCTCCGACCATGCCGGCGACAACGACCATGGACAGGGCGAGCATGATGACCTGGTTGACGCCGACCATGATGGACGGGAAGGCCAGGGGAAGCTGGACGTCACCCAGGATCAGGCTCTTCTTGGCACCGAAGGCCTGAGCCGCTTCGAGGAGTTCGTGGTCCAACTGGCGGATGCCGAGCTCGGTCAGGCGGACCGCAGGGGGGATCGAGAACACGATGGTGGCTGCGATACCGGGCACGGTTCCGACGCCGAAGAAGAACACGGCCGGGATGAGGTACACGAAAACGGGCATTGCCTGCATGAGGTCCAGGATGGGCCGCATGACAGCGCTGACCGGAGAACTCAACGCTGCCCAGATCCCCAGGGGAATTCCGATCAGGAGGGCAGCCGCGACCGACACGAGCACGATGGACAGGCTGGCCATCGTTTCAAGCCACAACCCCATGGAGAGGATGAGCAGGAAAGCCACGGCGGAGAAGATCGTGATTCCGACGCTGCGGGTCATGAAGGCGGCCAGGGCGGTGAGCAGGGCGATGATGACCAGCGGGTGCAGGGCCACCAGGCCGAACTCTACGCCGCCGACGATCTGGCTGGTCAGCCAGGCGACACCATCGAAGAACCAGCCAAGGTTCGCGAGGAACCAGTCAATGAGGGATTCGAACCACCCTCCGACATCAAGATTCATTTGACGGACTCCTTCGGGGAGAGTGCGGCGAAGACTTTGTTCGCAGTGAGTTGGCCGATAACCAGGCCTTGATCGTCAGTGACGTGAAAGCGGTCGCATCCGGCGGCGAACACCGGGAGCAGATCGGCGATGATGGTGGCGCCGGTGACATGCTTGACCGCCGCATGCCCATTGGCCGTGGCGTCCACGGGCCTTGCCCCGGTGCTGCACCCGTCTTCGTGGTCCGCGCCCGTGAAGGGCTCGGCGAGCATTCCGGCGTGAAGGACCTTGCTGCGGTTTACTTCTGCCACGAATTTTTCGATGTAGGGATCCGCTGGGGTTTCCAGCAAGTCCAGCGCGGTCCCGCGCTGGATCATCCGGCCTTCCTTCATCACCATGATCTGGTCCCCGAGATACATGGCCTCGTCCAGGTCGTGGGTGACGAAAACGATGGTCTTCTTGAAGTTGCGCTGCAGTTCGATCAGCAGCTGCTGCATGTCTTGGCGGATTAACGGGTCCAGGGCACTGAACGGTTCGTCCATCAGCAGGATCTCGGCATCTGTAGCCAAGGCACGCGCCAGTCCGACGCGCTGCCGCATGCCGCCGCTGAGCTGATCGGGCATGGCATGCGTTCGGTCCCCGAGACCCACCAGCTTCAAGGCTTCGGTGGCCTTGGCTTCACGCAACTTTTTGTCGACTCCGCGCACCTTGAGGCCGAATGCCACATTGTCCAGCAATGACTGGTGGGGAAACAGACCGAAGTGCTGGAAGACCATGTTGATGGTCTCGTTCCGGAAAGCGCGAAGCCCGGACGGATCGAGCGCTCCAACATCCTTGCCGTCAATGACTATGGAGCCTTCAGTGCTGTCGATGAGCCTGTTCAGCATCCGGATGATCGTCGACTTGCCCGAACCGGACAGGCCCATGATGACGAAGATCTCTCCGCGCTTCACGTCAAAGGAGACGTCGTTAACGGCCTTGAAACCGGTCTGTTTCGGCGATTTCCTGCGCAGCACGGACTTGCTTTTAGCGGGGTAGAAGATCTTGGTAAGGTGCTCCACCTTGATGAAGGGGGCTGGACCAACTTGTACTTGCGACCGCAATCCCGTGGGGGCCTCCCCCAGTCCTGCTGGGCGTCGTTGCGCCGACTCGGCAGGGGCGAAAGGTTCCGTCTGGTGGCTCATCTTTACGCTTTCTTGGTGTTCATTTGAACATAACGATTAATTAATGAACAGACTTAAGTTGTCGAGGTCGCATGGGCAGGAGCGTAGCCCCAGCCCTGCAGGGAGCCGCATCATGCATTGACAATCCACTGGCGGCAGTCGCAAAAAGTTGACGCGTTTTCAGTATGTGGACAATTGTGTGCAAAGCCGCTGATCGAGCTTGGCACTGGGGTGTGATCCACGTCAAGCCTTTTGCAATAATATATTATTGTTACCTCCAGCTTCACCCCGAGGTGCCCGGTTCCCCAGAGGAGAGCCATCTGCGCGGAAGCAGTTTCGCCGAAGGCCGTCTTCTTCTGCTTGGTATTGCCTGGGGGTGACGCCGCAAGATAGGAACTGAGTTCAACTTTTCTGGAGTTTGGGGGCATGACTGGATGTTCGACAAGCCGGCAGATCCAGCGTCCTGGGCAGATCACTAATACCAACTTGGCCAGCAGGCGAGCCTGACATACTGCACTCCGCTGGTGCCGGTTACGCGAGAACCGGGGCCGGATTCATCGACGGGCCTTTCGACAGCGTCCCTGGCGATGGCACTGCCTTCTCTCCTGCCGGCTCCGCCGGCGGGAAGTGCCTGGTGTAGTAGTTGTTGTCAGGTGCGGACTCGGCGGCGTATCGCCGGTACCGACGACGCAGGTCCGTTACGGATCATGAATTGGCGGGGGAAGCTGGCCGTGCGACTAGCCAACTTCGCCGTTTCGACGCTTCCTGGTCGCTTCGCCAAGGGTTGAGTTGTATTAATTAAGGACGCAGGGCCGCAGTGTGGCAGTGCTTTTATAAGACCAGTTGCTAGCTGCTATCTGTTCACCGGGGCCTGCTTGGGGCAGACGGCGAAAATCAGTTGATTCAGAAGTTGTGCCCCAGCTGTGCGCTTGCGACATCAAGCAAAAGCGAATTGATGTAGTCAAGGGTGAAGTCGCCGTTTTGAACGGCGACTTCCAGCATCATTCCATCTATAAGGCTGACAAGAACGTCCACGACTCGTCCTGTAGGAGCCGTGGGGGCGAAGCTTCCTTGACTTACGCCTAAGTCGATAGCTTCTTGTAGGACCTGCCTCCACACATTGGAGGTTCTGGTCGTCAGTGCTTGAAGTTCCGGATAACGGCTTGCTGCAGCACAGGTTTCAATCCAAATCGTGCACCGTTCCCGATCAGCGACGGCGTCCAGAAGTAAATCCCTGACCTTGGTACTTCCGTCATCCGATCCGACAGCGCTCTGAATCCAGTGTTCAGCACGACGCAGGCTCGCCTGCTCGAGAGTTTCCCGAACTAAATCATCGCGGGTAAAGAAGTAGTGCTGTATCAGGCCAATGGAGACTCCAGCTGCAACCGAAACATCTCTAAGCCGGATACCGTCGAAGCCTCTCTTAGCGAGGAGGCTTTCTGTCACCAGCAGAATTTCCTGGCGTTGCACGGATGACTGGCGGGCCTGTTCGAGAGCGGCAGCTGATCCTGACATTGTTACCTTCTGTCTTTTGCTGACCGAGTGAACACCTTAGGAGTTCGTCGCGGCCATCCCACCCGCTCGGACGTGAGCGACGCAATAATATCATCTTATTTCACCTGTGCCGCTTTGTGCCGCTCCCCTATCGGCGATTCCCGGAAGAACGCCTAGCTATTGACTGGGGCGCCTCAGTAATCCAATAATGAATTATTATTGTAACGGCGGGCTTACTAGGTGCTGGATAGTGCCGCAAGCATCGGGGGCAACTGCGGAAGACTGGCAGTGGTACTGGTTCGAAGGGACAAGGCCAGTCCGTTCCCGGCATAGGCGTGCGTCTTGTGGGCTTCCCAAGCCCACGGAGTCAAATACCTTCCTCAGATTTCAAGGAGTTTTCATGTCAGACAAGCGCGTCGTGATTGTCGGGGCTGGCGTTGTTGGTGCCGCACTTGCAGATGAACTGGCCGAGCTGGGCTGGACAGACGTCACCGTTTTGGACAAGGGGGATCTCCCCACGCCGGGCGGCTCCTCGTCTCACGCTCCAGGGCTGGTATTTCAGACCCATGCGTCACGGGCGATGTCCCAAATGGCGCAGTACACTGCAAACAAATTCAAATCCCTGACATACCAAGGTCAGCCCTGCTTCCTTACTGTTGGAGGTTTGGAAGTAGCCACGACCCAGGAACGGCTGTCTGAACTCCATCGGCGCCAAGGGTATGCGGCGGCATGTGGCGTAGAGGCGCGCCTGGTCTCAGCCGAGGAGTGCCTGCAGATTCAGCCGATGCTGAACCCGGAAATGATCCTCGGCGGGCTTTCGACCCCTACCGATGGAATTGCTAAGGCTATTGGCGCCGTAAACGCCCAACTGGAACGGGCCCGCAGTAGGGGCGTCCGTATCCTCGACCGGCACGAGGTCCTGGATATTCTTACCGAGGACGAAAAAGTCGTTGGCGTTGCCACAGATAAGGGCGATATACCTGCGGACTACGTTGTATGCTGCGCCGGGATTTGGGGCCAAAAGATAGCAGCGATGGCAGGCGTGCCGTTGCCGATTCTCCCGCTCGCCCACTGTGATGCAATCACCGAACCGCTGCCTTCACTGGCCGGGGCTGTCAAGGAGGCAACTGGCCCCCTCATCCGCCATGGTGATGGCGGTGTCTATTACCGCGAGCGTTTCGATCGCTTGGACATCGGATCGTTTGAACACCGCCCGATACCCGTGCACTACAGCGAGTTGCTCTCCGTGGACGAGGCGGAGATCATGCCCAGTACCTTACCGCTTACCCTGGAGGACTTTGAGGGCGCATGGAAGGAAACCCACCACCTCTTCCCGGAAACCGCACACGTTACCATCTCCCAGGGTATGAACGGCGTATTTGCCTTCACCGCCGATGACTTCCCGCTGGTCGGACAGGCCAGCCAGCTGGACGGATTTTGGGTGGCGGAAGCCGTCTGGGTGACCCATTCGGCAGGAGTTGCGCGGGCACTCGCTGAATCCATGACCTACGGATACTCCGAATCATTCAACCTGAGTGAATGCGACCTGAACAGGTTCGAGGACTACCAGTTGGACGACAAGTACGTCCTCGAACGGGCCGGACAGAACTACCTCGACGTGTACGCCATCAAGCACCCCCTGGAGCCCATTGAGGGGCCCCGGAGCCTTCGGATGAGCCCCTTTCACACCCGCGAGGTGGAGCTCAAGGGCGAATTCGTACCGGTTCACGGCTATGAGATGCCGCTGTGGTACGGGGCCAACGAACACCTACTTGAGTCCATTACCGTGCCGGAGCGCAATGCTTGGGCTGCGAAGTACTGGAGTCCCATCGTGGCTGCTGAGGCCAAGGCCACTCGGGACAACGTTGCCATGTATGACATGACAGCCCTGACACGGCTGGAAGTCAGCGGCAAAGACGCCGCGTCCTTCCTGGATCGTATGGCCACCAAGACCGTCGACAAGGCCGTCGGCTCAGTGACCTATTGCCTGCTTCTGGATGAGGCAGGCAGAATCCGCAGCGACATCACTGTGGCCCGTCTGAGCAGGAACTCCTACCAGGTCGGCGCCAACGGAATTTTGGATTTGGAGTGGCTGCAACGTCACGTTCGCCCAGAAGAATCAGTTCAGATCCGGGATATCACATCGGGCACCTGCTGCATTGGCGTCTGGGGCCCCAATGCCCGGCAACTCGTCTCCAAGATCGCTGACATGGATCTCAGCAACGGAGCCTTCCCCTACTTCCAAGCCCGCCAGGGCTTCATCGCCGGCGTGCCGGTGACGGCGCTGCGCCTCTCCTACGTAGGGGAACTCGGTTGGGAGCTCTACACCAGCGCGGACTTTGGACTGCGGCTCTGGGATGCGCTGTGGACGGCCGGGCAGGACCTGGAGGTCATTGCAGCCGGACGAGGAGCCTTCACCAGCCTTCGGCTGGAGAAGGGCTACCGGTCTTTCGGCACTGACATGACCTTCGAACATGACCCCTATGAAGCAGGACTTGGTTTCGCCGTCGCCTTGAAATCAAGCAGGAATTTTCTCGGGCGGCGGGCACTGGAGCAACGGCAGACGGACCCGACCCGTAAGCTCGTTCCTCTGCTCCTGAAGGAACCCGGAACCGTGATCACAGGACGCGAAACGGTCTACGACGGAGAAAGCCCCGTTGGCTATGTCACGAGTGCTGCCTATGGCTACACAATAGACGCAGGCATCGCCTATGCATGGGTCCCCAAGGGACTTTCCTCCCCCGGCACCGAGCTGACAGTCCGCTACTTCGGTGAGCACCTCAGCGCCGCCGTGGGCGAAGAGCCTCTCTTCGATCCCCGAATGGAACGCCTGCGCAGTTAACCCTGACGCTTTGCGCCCTCAGTTCATCCGAGGCGGTCCGTGGCAACCAGCCCCTGACACAAGACCGCTTTTCCTGCTGTTCTGGCAACGGCCAAGGGAGCCGACAGCTCCCATTCAGGCTCCTGTATGAGCCGCGGCCCTTCACCTGGCCCGTCAAACCCGGGACCAATAGACATCATTTATAAGGAGCGTTTTGTGGAGCATAAGCGTACACACGAGCTGATCCTGGCGATCAGCTGCGAAGACACCCCAGGCATCGTCCACGCGGTGTCAGGCTTTTTGCTTGCCCATGGCTGCAATATTTTAACCAGCCAGCAGTTCGACGACGTGGCAGAGAACCGGTTCTTCATGCGCGTGCGTGCGTCGTACCCGGGCAAGACCTCCATTAGCGCTCTGAAATCGGCGTTCCAGGCCACCGCAGAAACATACGGTATGTCCTGGTCGCTGACCGACAGCATGCACCGGCCACGAGTCGCGATTATGGTGTCCAAGTTCGAGCATTGCCTGAACGACCTGCTGTTCCGGTGGAGGACCAATCAGTTGAAAGTGGATATTGCGTTCATCGCTTCCAACCACAAGGACCTTGAACCGATGGCGGCCGCGCAGGGGATCCCCTTCTTCTACATTCCCGTCACTGCTGACACGAAGCCGGCTGCGGAGGACAAACTGCTGTCTTTGGTCAAAGAACACAACGTGGACCTCGTCGTCCTGGCCCGCTACATGCAGGTCCTCAGTGACAACCTCTGCCAGGAGCTGTCCGGGCGGGCGATCAACATTCACCATTCCTTCCTGCCTGGCTTCAAGGGTGCCAAGCCATATCACCAGGCATTCGATCGCGGCGTGAAACTAGTGGGTGCAACGGCCCACTACGTCACAGCTGACTTGGACGAAGGGCCCATCATCGAACAGGAAGTCCTACGCGTGGACCATAACCTCCAGCCTGAGGATCTCGTGGTTGTAGGGCGCGACGCGGAACGGTTGGCTCTTGCCCGGGCCGTGCAGTGGCACTGTGAGCAGCGCGTCATTCTGCATGGCAGCCGCACGGTGGTGTTCAAGTGATGCGACCAGCGCCACAAGACGTTGAGACCGTGATGTTTGAATTGAGGGACAAGTAGTGGACAAGCTGGTTGACCGCACCATCAGTGCCAAGGCCTTTACGGACGAGGCCGACACTTCGATCCCTCCCCGGGTCCGCACCGTTGTTGTCGGAGGGGGAATCATCGGCTCCAGTATCGCCTACCATCTCGCCTTGGCAGGGGAGACCGATGTTCTGATGCTTGAAGCCAACGTTCTTGGGAGCGGAACCACTTGGCATGCTGCAGGCTTGGTCACCGGCGCCCGCAGCTCTGCACCGATGACGAAGCTTGCTCAGTACAGCCTGGACCTGTACGGGAAACTTGAGGAGCTCTCCGGCGTCGAGGTCGCGTTCCAGCGGGCCGGGTCGTTGAACATCGCACGCACACCTGGCCGGTTGGACGAGCTCCTCTACGCCCGCGACGTCGCCGAACAGCACGGCGTGAGGGCCGAGATGCTCGACGATCGGCGCTTTAAGGAAGTGTGGCCGTTGGCAAGCGCCGAGGGTGTCCTCGGATCAATGCTGCTGCCCGATGACGGCTATCTGAACCCAGGTTACGCCTCCATTGCTTTCGCCAAGATGGCGTATGAGATAGGTGTGCAGATCCGCGAAGGCGTGGGGGTCCACCGGGTCCTGCGTGAAGGCCGGCGTGTCACCGGAGTGGAGACCAGCAAGGGAACCGTTCAATGCGACCGGGTAATTCTCGCTTGCGGACTGTGGACCCGCGAGCTAGCGGCGACCGCAGGCGTCAGTGTCCCCCTGTATCCTGCTGAACACGTCCACGTCCGGTCCGAAGCCGTTGACGCGGCAGTCCCGGAACTGCCTGTCTTCAGGGACCTCGACAACAGCTACTACGTCCGTCCGGAAGCTGGGCATTTGCTGGTCGGAGCCTTCGAACCCAATGGCATTCCGCGCGCGGTGACCGAGGTCCCTGCCGATGGGTTCGCGGAATTCTCCGCCAACTGGGAACACTTCGCTCCGATCCGAAGCAAGGTGGAGATGGCGATACCCGCGTTGGCTACCGCAGAGTACGACCGGTTCCTGAACGCTCCTGAAAGCTTTACCCCCGACGCGAACTTCATCTTGGGTGAAACATTCGAGCTGGAGAACCTGTTCGTCGCTGCGGGCTTCAACTCCCAAGGCATCATCTTCGCCCCTGGCGTCGGTAAGGAACTGGCTGAATGGGTCATCTCAGGCTCCCCCGGATTCGACTCCTCTACCGTGGATGTCCAACGCTTTTCCCCGCACCAGAACAGCCGCCGGTACCTGCATGCCCGGACGAAGGAAGGCCTCGGCCGGCTCTACGCCATGCATTGGCCCCACCTGCAACTGGAAACCGCGCGGAATGTTAGACGGACTCCCCTGCACTCCCGACTGGCCGAACTCGGTGCATGCTTCGGTGAAATCAATGGGCAGGAACGGGCCAACTGGTACGGAGATGCGGACACAAGGCCTGAATACACCTACAGCTACGGCCGTACCGACTGGTTTGACCGTGTCGGAGAGGAACACAAGGCTGCTCGTGAGGGGGTGGTCCTGTTCGACCTCAGCCCCTTCGCCAAGTTTGAAGTGGCGGGACCGGACGCCCTGGCCATTTGCCAGCTCGCCGCGACCGCCGATATCGATGTGCCGACCAACAAGGCGGTCTACACCCTCTTCCTGAATGACAAAGCCGGCATTGAACTGGATGGAACCATCACACGCCTGGCGGAGGACCGGTTTCTGGTTGTCACCCCGTCCTTTAGCCGCCAGAAGAGTCTTGCGTACCTGAACCGCTTGGCACAGGGTAAGGCTGCCGCGGTTTTCGACGCGACCTCAGGAATGGCAACAATTGGGGTCATGGGACCGCTCAGCCGCGAACTGCTCAGCCGTGTCTCGCCAGAGGACTGGTCGGATGAAGCACAAAAGTATACGGAGGGCCGACGAGTTGAGATTGCCGACGGCTTTGCTTACGCCCTGCGCGTGAGCTTCGTCGGGGAGCTTGGCTACGAGATTTATGCCGACGCGGACATCGCCTTGAACATTTTTGACGCGCTTTGGGAATCAGGCCAGGAGCTTGGGGTCCGCATGGCCGGCTACCACGCCCTGGATTCCCTGCGCAGCGAAAAAGGGTTCCGTCACCTTGGCCACGATATTGGGCCTGAAGACGACCCCTACGCTGCCGGACTGCGATTCACGGTCGCAATGGACAAGCGTGGTGGCTTCATCGGCCGTGATGCCCTGGCTAAGTTCGATCCTGCGGCGCCGAAGCACCGCACGGTCTATGTTGCTATCGATGACCCCGAACCTCTGCTGGTTCACGATGAAACGCTGCTGTGCAACGGACAGCCTGTGGGGCGACTCACGAGCGGAAGCTATGGCTACACCCTTGGCAGGGCAGTAGGTATTGCTGCTGTGGACCCAGGCGCGGACTTAAACGGCCAGTTCGAGGTTCAGTGCAAAGGTCAAAAGTACTCGGCGACAGTATCTCGAAGGCCTTTCTATGACCCCAAGGGCGAAAAGCTCAGGGGCTAACGCCAGCGAGGGCCGGCAAGAACATCTCAATGCTGTTCCTGCGGCCCACAGGGTCTTCCGGCCCAACAACAAACCCCATGCAGGGATGAATTAACCCAGGAGAATCATGCAGCAGCTTAATGTAGAGACCCCGAGCAACCAGCGAAACCATCATTGAAAAGCAGTCTCAACCGACACGCGGGCAGGTCCTTGACGGCATAAAAGCAGCGGCCGAAATTAAGCAGGAACTCGCGCAGCGGGTGACTGCACTCAAAGCCAAGGGGGTTTTTCCCGGCCTCGGAACAGTCCTCGTCGGCGACGACCCAGCCAGCCACTCGTATGTTGCCGGCAAGCACCGCGATTGTGCTGAAGTCGGCATTAAATCGATTCGTCGGGATCTGCCCGCAGACATCACCCAGAGCGATCTCGAAATGTTCTCGACGAATTGAACAACGATCCTTCGACGAGCGGCTACATCGTCCAACTTCCACTCCCACGGCATCTGGACCAGAACGCAATTCTGGAACGGATCAGCCCGGAAAAGGATGCTGATGGACTCCACCCCATCAACCTTGGAAAACTCGTCCTCAATGTCGGCGATGACCTCGATTCCCCGTTGCCCTGCACGCCATTGGGAATCATCGAACTCCTACGGCGCAACGGAATTACCCTAGCGGGCAAAGAAGTCCTCGTCCTCGGACGCGGCGTCACCGTAGGGCGCCCGATGGGGCTGCTGCTGACACGCAAGGCGGTCAATGCAACAGTCACCCTTGCTCACACCGGCACGAAGAATCTGCAAGAGCTGCTTGGCCGTGCAGACGTGGTCGTAGCGGCAGCGGGTGTTCCCGGCATCATCAAAGCTCCAGATCTGAAACCCGGCGCCGTAGTTCTCGATGTGGGAGTGTCTAGGGTTGTAGACGCGGCCACCGGCAAAGTCTCGCTCCGGGGAGATGTTGATGATGCTGCAGCGGACGTTGCGGAGTGGCTTTCGCCCAACCCAGGTGGTGTTGGACCAATGACACGGGCGATGCTGATAGCCAACGTAGTGGACGCTGCTGAGAGGAGTCAGCCGACCGGCGGATAAACGCCGGATACTGACGGCCAGCACAAGATGTCGGCTAAACGGAAAGGCCAGGTTCGCCCCACAATGTAGAAACGGACGAACCTGGCCTTTCCGGCTGGTGGTGTTTTCTGGGAGCCACGAAAAGTCACGTTCGAAGAGTTCGGCGGCTGTGCAGCCATCGGTGCCTAGGCGTTGTGATGAGGTGCGGGAGGGCCCCGATGACAGCGGCGCCAGAGCTTTTATGCCTGATGACGGGTATCGGGGTGCCATTCACCAGGGGCTCTTGTCTGGATCACTCTCACGCAATGTGGATGCGGGTATCCAGCCCTGCCATCATCTGGTTTGACCTTTTACTCTGCGTGGTTAGCGTGGCAGCCGATAGTCTATTCCGGTCAAGCTGATCTAACCCACTTCCTTCGGGGGGCTCGCGAGTAGTGGCTCGGCCAAAGACGCGCAACGGCTCGGAAGTTGTAACCCCGGCTCTTGATCACTTCACGGAACTACAGCTCGACGAACCTGGGTAGCTGCACCTTCATCAGGGGCGATGAATTCGCCGGATACAAGCCGTTTTTCGCGAAGGCGTGAAACTTCCGGCTGAAGTCTGCGCTTGAGAGTCGTCAATTCGAGCCAAGCTTTGTCGACCCGGGCCCGGGCTAAACGTGATTGCTTGCCCGGGCACCGGTTCCGGCTAGCGTGTGTGGTTGTGCATGACGTGCTTAGTGCGCGTGAAGTCGTCGAGCGCGTAGATCGAAAGATCCCTGCCGTACCCGGAGCCCTTGAAGCCGCCCCACGGCATCTCGTTGGCGACGACAAGGTGGCTGTTTACCCACACCGTGCCGAAGTCCAGCCGAGCGGCGATGTCATGGCTCCGGCGCGCGTTTTCGGTCCACACCGATGCCGCCAAGCCGTATTCCACCTCATTAGCCCGCCTTACGACCTCATCCTCATCGGTGAAGGATTCAACCGTAACTACCGGCCCGAAAATCTCCTGCTGAGCGCACTCGGCTCCATCAGGGACCTGGGTCAGCACCGTGGGAGCCACGAAGAACCCGGCCCCGGGCAGTGATTCTCCACCGATCGCGGCGGGGATACCGGCTGCACGGGCCCGATCAAGGAAACCCTTGACCTTTTCAAAATGTGCCTCAGAGACTAGCGGGCCAATCTCCACATTGTCACCCACAGCAGGCTCACCAACGACGAGGGTTTCGACCTCCCGCACGAGGAGGCGCACGAGATCATCAGTCACTGACTCGTGAACAAGCAGACGGCAACCGGCGCCACAGTCCTGACCGGAGTTCCAGAACCCGGCCCCTCGTACCGCGGCCGCCACCTGCGCCAGGTCGGCGTCCGCAAAGACTATAACCGGAGCCTTTCCGCCCAGTTCCAAGTGGACGCGCTTCAGTGACCCCACTGCTGCAGCGGCGACAGCTTTGCCACTTGCTACCGATCCGGTCAGAGCGACGAGAGCTATATCAGGATGAGTCGACAGCCGCTGCCCTACAACCGGTCCATAACCGGTGACCACATTCAGGACTCCCGCCGGCAACAGATCCGCGACGACCTCGGCAAGCTTAAGCGCGGATAAGGAGGTATGTTCGGATGGCTTGAGGACGAGGGTGTTGCCCGACGCCAGGACGGGGGCGATTTTCCAGACGGCCATCAGCAGCGGATAGTTCCACGGCGTAACCACGGCAATGACACCGAGTGGTTCGCGGCGGATGACAGACAGGTGTCCCTCCACATAGTCCTCGGCTGCGGCGGAAGTACCGGCCCGGACGGCTCCAGCCACGAACCTTAGGGTGTCTATCGACTGGGCAACGTCATCGCGGGAAACTGTCAGCGGCTTACCGGAATCTGTTGACTCCAGCCGGGCTAGCAGTTCAGCGTTCTCTCCAACGCGCTCGGCCAACAGGTGCAAAACATCGGAGCGGTCTTTGGGCGTACGCGCCGCCCACGCTGGCTGCGCTGCCATTGCAGCGGCGACGGCAGCGTCGACATCGTCTGTTGTTCCCTCCGCGACCTGGGAAAACACCTTGCCGGTGGCCGGGTTCACCACATCGATAAAGGTGCCGGAGGAAGAGGAACGGTATGCGCCTTGCATGAAGTGCTTCGCCTGCGGCAATTCGGTACCTTCGAGCAGGTCCGGGCTGTCGGGGGTTTCCGCGCGCAGCACTGACTGGGCGGCGGCCGAGGAGGTGGAATCAACGGTTGTGGACATGGAAGCTCCTATGGCTGGGGTCCAGACTGAATGAGGACTTGGCAGTCCCCGGCTTGCAGTAATGATCAGGCTCGGGGGCGGGCGAAAACCTCTGAGGTCATCCTGGCCAAACGCTGCGAGCTGGCCTCAGAAAGAGGGGTGGTAGGGATGCGCGCTGAACCAACGGGGCAGCCTGCCGTTTCCAGACACCACTTCACTGCAGCGATAAAGGGCTCGGAATCTATGGCACTTATAACGGGGTAGATGTTATTCCACAGCAACTGTGCCTGCCCCAGCTCGCCCGCCTGCACTGCGTCGTAAACTGCCACCAGCTGGGCAGGAATCACGTTCGCCGTAACGGCCATGATTCCGGCCCCTTCCACGAACGAGGACAAGGCCAAGGTATCCCAGCCAACGAACGTTCCGACGCCGGCGTCACGGACCAACTGCACGGCATGGGCCATGTTCGGGCTCGTGTTCTTCACGTAGCCGATGTTGGGGCACTGTTGCATGAGCTCGGCAACCGTGTCCGCCTGGAGGTCCACACCCGTCACTGACGGGATGTTGTAGAGCATGATCGGAAGCTCAACGCTGTCAGCTACGCTGCGGTAGTAGGCCTTCACAGCGTCCAGGCTCAGCGGATCATAGTAAGGCGCGATGACCATAGCAACATCGGCGCCGACTTCCTGAGCATGCCGAGTCAGCTCGACAGCCTCGGCCGTAGTCAACGCCCCTGTTTGGGCAATGACAGGGACGCGGCCCGCTACGTGCTCCACCACTGTTTGGACTACTTCGCGGCGCTCCGAAGAGCTCATGGTCTGGAACTCCCCGCTCGTTCCGTTGGCAACGACACCATGAACACCGCCATCAATGTTGCGGTCAACGAGGCCACGTAGTTGCTTGTGATCGATCTCGCCATCGGCGCCGAACGGAGTAACCAGCGGCGTTAGTACGCCGTGAAGCTTAAGGGACATAAAGGGTCTCCTCCTGAAGATGCGGCAGGCAGGGAATAGATACTGCCGTGGACGCGCGAGCAGAGCTCCCAGTGCGTTCGCATTTCGAACGTCAGCGTCCAGAATGTTTCTACAATAGGCTTTGAACGAGGTACCGGTCAAGAGCGCAAAAGCCTTGGTCTCACAGCTAGCAACATGTTCATGCTTGTCGCGTTGGCTTGGCTGCCCTTGATTCGTTGCGACGACGCTCGACTTGCCTGGCCCGAGGCAATAGGCACGGCCCTGTCTACCCGACACTGGCCGCGTAGCGTCTCGCTGCACTCCTGTCCGGGCGTTCCTGCTTCAGCCCGAACCTTGGCCCTGATAAAGTCAAAATCTCAAGACATCCAGACTGTGACGGTGAACAAAGTCCCATGAGTAATGCTCCGAGTGATGGCCTCGAACCGATCATTGGCAATGAACCGGACCTCGTCAACAAGTCGGTGCTGAAGGCTGCAACCCTCCTTCGTGCCCTTGCCGCTCAACCTTCCCAAGGAGCGACGTCGACGGTACTGGCTCGTACCACTCGCATGTCACGTCCCACGGCCTTCCGGCTGCTGTACAGCTTGGAACAGGCTGGCCTGGTTGATCGGATCGGTAACAACTACGTCCTGGGGTGGGATCTGGCCCGTATGGGCCGACTTGCTGACCCAAACCCCGGCCTGGCCGAGAGAGTACAGCCTCACCTTCAGGAGTTGGCGGACAAAACCAATGAGATGACTACTCTTCAGGTAGTCAACGGCCGGGACGGGCTCGACCTGATCGCTGAGGCTATGGGCTCGCACTTGGTCAACCTTCGCAGTCAGCTCTCGGACGGCCGTGGCCCGGCGCAATGGCCGCTTCACGCGACCGCGGCCGGCAAGGTCTTCCTGGCAAGTATGCCCCGGGAAAAGGTGCTGTCGATGCTTCCCGAGAAACTGCCTGCCTACGCATCCCGCACGATCACAAAGCGCAGTGAGCTGCTGCGGGAGCTGGACCGCGTGCGCGAGCAGGACTACGGCCTTGTTGACAGTGAGCTCGAGGAGGAATTGGCCGCAGTCTCCCGGCCAGTCCGCGACTTAACGGGAGCCTTCGTAGCTGTCCTGACGCTTAGTGCTCCTCGATACCGTTTCAGTATGGCTGAGATCCATAACGTCCTTCTGTACATGGACGAGACACGGGCGGCGCTTTCGGAAATCTGGGGGCCGGGGCCGAATCGCGCGGTCGGCTAACACCGAGTTATCCTCTAGCAGCAAGGCGGTTACCCTGCGGCTGCCGAATGAAGGCGGCCTTAGCTCTCACGAATGCAGATCCGCATGCTCGAGGACGGCCTGCCAGCCTTGATGCGACTGCTTCTAAACGAGAGCTCGAGACTGCATTTGTTAAATTCGATTCGACAACTGCCGAACAGACCCTTGCCAGCTGGCATGTTGAACTGGCGCGTTGCTGGACGAACCTCGAAGTCAGCCGGCCTCCGGCTCCCTCCTGGCCGAAAACCTCAATCTCACAGCACTTCCGATTCCCTGACTAGGGTGTCGAACCCGCCGGTAGGACTGCAGCGGCAGAAGGTTATGGCGGCACCGCAAGCGCAATTTGCCAAGAACTCGGGGCATTCGGGGTTGTGCGAGGGCGTTAGAAGCCTCACAATAAAATAGCGTTCGATAAACGAACGCACGCGTTTGAAATATGGACTTACTACGAGGTTTCGAGGAGTGCACCAGCATGCACCAGTTTGTTCGCCTGATCGCCGCTTTTAGCCATTTCCAAGCATCTTTCCGCCAAAGGACCACGCCCGCAGTCTTGGAGTTCCGTACCTATGGAACCTCCAGTCGACTTGTTGCCAGTTCTTGGGCAGGCCTGCACTTGGAACAATTTGACTGAGTCCTACATCTGGTATCCCTCCACGTCTATCAAGAAGATCACATGCAACAGACACTCCCTCCGTGGGCATTGCAGCGCGTTGCAACGGTCCTCGAAGCACAGGCAAGAACCGAAATCAAACCGGTTAGCGCTGAAGATCTGGCGCGCCGTGCTGGCCTCAGCAAGAGCCTCACATTGCGATGCATAAAGCACATCAAGCGGATTTCCGGATAACGGACTAGGCGACCAGGAGTAGCAAACGGCCGAAGCACCGCCTCCCTGCAACTACCCGTTCATCCGCTGGGACGGCAGTTCTATACAGTGAGGTTCGGCTCATTCGGCTGACTAGGCATTTTGAGGCTTGTCCGCATCAGTACCCGTTTACCGCCGCACAGGCACTGCTGGCGGAACCAGCAAGCCACTGCAATAACCGGTCGGGCGCCCACGCTGGCATGACTGACGCCCTTTCGGTCGCACGCTAGGAGCGGTGCGTCCATGGGGCCACAGAGCTTGTCATCACTTTAGGTCCGGTGCTTGGCGTAAAGCCCGTCCCTTGTTTCTCGATCAGGCCTTTCCGGCCCTCGCCGGTAACGATGTGAAGAAACCCTGCGATTGCTCTTCCAGCTTAATGGCCTGTATCGCCCTCTCTTTTGCTCCGGCCGTCCATGGACAGTGATGATCCGCCACTGATCGGTAATCGCGCTGAGTCATCGGTTCGGGAGCTTCCCTCGGAGCATTAGGTACTCCCCATCCACAACGTGACAATTTATCCCTGCGCGTAGAATGAACACGTGCGTTCATATTGAGCATGGGCCCCCAATAAGTCACCCATCTCAAGCCCGCAAGTCTTCCAGGAAGCTTCGTGTAGAGGCTCTTGTCATCGCAGCAGCAAGTACTTCCCCATAACTATTGATAGGAAAGAATGATGGCCGTGACCACCCTGCCCCCTGTTCCCTACGTTGTCGTCATATCCGGAAACCCTCGCCCCGGTTCGCGCACCCTTTCCGCAGCGAAAGCTTTGGCTCACAAAATCGCGGGCGAGTTCGGTATTGCTGACATAGTTGCCGTGGATTTGGCCACATTCTCGGGCGAGATATTCTCACCCGAGCGTCCTACGGCCGACCAGGCTAAGGAGACTATAAGCGGTGCTCGTGCGGCAGTAGTAGCCACTCCGGTGTATAAAGCTTCGTACACCGGTCTGCTTAAATCCTTCCTTGATCTCTTTGAGGCCAATGCGCTGGCTGGTCTTGTATCAGTTCCCCTCGTGACATCTGGCAGTCCAGCACACACGCTCGCCGGCGAAGTGCATCTGCGACCCGTCCTCGTGGAACTCGGATCCGTGGTGCCTACCCGTTCGCTCGTGCTAACGGAGACCGAGCTTTCAGATGTTGATGCTGCCATCCACGCCTGGTGGGAGCGGAGCGCAGAGCCACTGCGGCTAGCCCTTGGTCTTCCAAGTTCTGTCACCCGCTGACTTCCAGCAGAACTGCCACCTGCGACCACTGCGGGTAGGGCTTTCTCCTAGATCGGCGGACTGTTGGCTGTAATCCTTGGGGGGGTGTCTCGAACAGCTCTCTCAAGTGATGATCAGTGGTCCCGGCGTGAACCGTTGCTTCCCTGCTCGGTGGCGGAGGGGCCGGCCATTTCGAGCCAACGCCAAATCGATAGCTTGGCGTGAGCCCCGCGGAGTTTGGTCCATGGCAAACGGTCTGGAACGGCCTCGTCGTATCGCCACTAACGTGACCTGGGAGCGGACCTTCAGCATGGTCCTGGCTGAAGCCGATGCTGCAGGACAAATCGATTGGACCGTCTCGGTGAAACCACGCGATCGGGCGGTCCCGTACGGCCTTACTACCAAGATCGATCTATCATGCCTGCGACGGGAGTTGCAGGCCTTTGGTGATGATTCTGGGTCCCGGTCAAGGCGGGGCTCACCTATGTTCCCATTTCTTATCGATGCCTTTATGTGCCGCGGTGGGGCGGCCCGCCCCGAGGCGCCCCCGACGCCGTGATGGGCGGTAAGGCGTACTCGTCCAAGGCGAACAGGACTTCGCTTCGGACCCGGCGCATCAATGCTGTTATCCCGGAGCCATTGGACCAGATCGGCAACCTCAAGGGTCGCGGTTTACGCAGCGGCAGCCCCGTGAACTTTGACTCTCGGGCTACAGAGGCCGCTACAGTGTCGAACGGTCCTTCAGTCTCTTCAAGCGGCGGAGGGCAATCGAAAACCCGCTATGTCAAACTCGCTCTGACCTACCGGGCGGGAATTGTCTTCTAGACCGTAACTGTTTGGCTACGCCAATAAGGAGACACGCCCTGGCCCTTGGCCTTTCAGGTTCTTTTAGCCGCTGAGTCCCAGCAGAACTGCTCACCTGCGGCCAGCGAAGAAGGTCGGCTTACGTCCGAACTTGTCTGAGAGCCGCCCGCCCAAGCAAGCACCAATGAAGATGCCGATCAGTGCAGCAGATGCGGTCATGCCTTCTCAGAACACTGACATCTGCAGATTAGCGGCTACGGCGATGATGACCGTGCCAACAATTCCATGATGTAGCCGTCAATGAACTGTCCGCCGGCTGAGAGAAGGTCAGACGGCGAATGAAGCTCTTCTTGAAACTGGCATCGCTTCGACCGCTGTCAAGGGAGAGAGTTTGTTGGGGACATAAGTAATCCTCAGGGAGTTCGGGGAGACGGCCGCCTGTAGTTAGCGGGTGCCTCAAGTCAAAAAGCGCGCTTACTACCAGTGGGGGAACACCTCAGTTTGTTCACTTTTTGGACCTTTGCGTGCAAAGACGCGCTCTTGAAGCTTCGCTCTAATTAGAACTCAGGTCAAGAGCTTCACCATAAAAGATTATTGCCTTCTACGTCCCTTCTGGGCACGACCAGAGCCTTTAGCGAGATCAGGACGCGAGGTAAAGACTTTTTACAGGTCAAGCACACACCCGCGCTTGACGTGCGTCACGTCCCATGTCAGCATAATGGACGCGTGAGTTCATATAATGAACGCGCCTCCTGAAGACGAATCAAGACCAGAACCGACGTCGTAGTTCGTCCCAAGACCGACTCAGCGTAAGCGTAGACAAGGAGTGGTATGTATGACCCAGGAGCTGCCGCACCGACCAGCGCAGGACATGCACAGCAGGGACGCTGCACCCTTCAGCACGCGCACAATTTGTGGCCGTGCCCGGCCCGGCGATCAGCGCAGCAGGACAATTGGGGTTCCGACTGCCCCGCTTGCTTCTCACCGAACGACTCTTGGAAGCGCACCCACTGGATTTCAGCGGGATCTTTACGGGCGGATGAGGCTCAGCCCTCAGCATCGCTTCCCGGAACCGGACGAACTGGCCGCCCAGCTGGAAATCTACATTCGTTCCGCCCGCGAGGATGCGGCAGACCGCCGGCGCAAACCAGCTTGAGCGGGTCACAACTATAGGTGGGTCACGCCGCCAACTGATAGGCCTCACGTCGCCATGGACTGCCCGCAAACCCACCCTCAACTATCGGACATTCGTCCACTATTGACCGGAGAGATAAACAATGACTGACCGCCGTATGCGACTGTTCGCTTTCGACTTCCAAGCCCCGGCACACCTCTCAGCAGGCCTGTGGCGCCACCCGCAGGACCAGGGCTACCGATACAACGACCTCGAGTACTGGACTAATTACGCAAAGATGATCGAGGAAGCCCGCTTTGACGGGGTCTTTTTCGCAGACAACAGCGGCTACCAGGACGTATACCAAGGCTCTGTGGACGCCGCTCTGGCTGACGCAGCCCAGATTCCCGCCCTAGATCCTTTTATGGTTATCTCTGCAATGGCCTCAGTCACTAAGAACATTGGGTTCGGCGTGACAGCCTCGACCTCATATGAGCAGCCCTACGCCCTTGCGCGCAAATTCTCCAGCCTCGACCACCTCACCAGGGGCCGTATTGGCTGGAATGTAGTCACTTCCTATGCAAGCAGCGCAGGACGAAACCTCAGCAGTGGGCAGCTGCCCCATAGCCAGCGGTACGACGTCGCGGGCGAGCACTTGAACGTCTGCTTCAAGCTCTGGGAGAAGTCTTGGGAAGAGAATGCAGTAGTTCGCGACCCTGAACGCTGCGTTTACGTGGAACCCACCCGCGTCCACCCCATAAACCACGCCGGTGAATACTTCAATGTCCCCGGGATCGGGTTGTCAGAACCCTCCCCACAGCGGACCCCGGTAATCTTCGAAGCCGGAACTTCCCCGAAGGGCATCGCACTGGCAGCCCAGACGGCCGAAGCAGTCTTCGTCAACGCAGTCACTATCGCCTCCCTCAAGCGGCAGGTCGACGCCCTCCGCAAAGCAACTGCCGAAGCCGGCCGAGATCCCCAACATATCAAGGTACTTCAGATGCTCAACGTCATCGTCGCCCCTACAGACGAACAGGCACAGCAGAAGTACGAAAACTATCGCTCCCTCGTCAGCTACGCTGGCGCGATGGCCCGTTACAGCGGCTGGACGGGCGTCGACATGTCACATTTCGACCCGGACGTCCCCCTCGAGAACGTTAAGACCGAGGGCGGACAATCCACGATTTCGCTCTTCACTGCCGTGGACTCGGGCAAGAAGTGGACTCCGCGCGACATTGCGGAGTACCTAGGAGTGGCAGGCACCGGGCCAAGTATCGTTGGTTCACCCACCACCGTCGCAGACGAGCTGATCCGCTGGATGGACGAAAGCGGCGCCGACGGCTTCAACCTCGCCTCCGCCATCAAGTACCAAGACCTCGCAGACTTCATCGAGCACGTCGTCCCGGAGCTGCAGCGTCGAGGACGCATGTGGACTGAATACGAAGGCTCCACCCTGCGTGAGAAGCTCTTCGGCGCCGGAAACACCCGGTTGCTCGCCGACCACCCCGCACACCGCGTCGGGCAGCCACTCGTAACCGCGCCCTGACAGGCGCAAATCGCTTCTAAACCCGCAATGATCAAGAAAGATTGACATGGACATAACCCCAGCAACTTCCAAAATATCGACTGAGATCACCCCCGCCCTCTACAGGCAAGTCCTCGGAAAACTGCCTACCGGCGTAACTGCCATCACCGGCATCAATGACGACGAGGAGAAACTCGGCCTGGTGGTGGGGACCTTCCAATCCCTCTCGCTCGAGCCGCCCTTGGTCATGTTTTGCGTCGACAAGTCCTCCTCCAGCTGGCCAAAGCTGCGCAAACTGCAAAAATTCACCGCCAATATTCTGTCCGACGACCAGGTCAGCATTTGCAGGTCGCTGTCCCGAAAGACCCTCCAAAAGTTCGAGGGCCTGCCCACTACTCCCGGCCCCCTCGGCACCCCACACCTTGATGGCGCGACAGCGTACATTGACTGCGTCGTGACCGCGGAGGTTGTAGTGGGCGACCACTACATGGTGGTCGGAGCTGTAACCAACATGGAAGAAGGAAGCGGAGACGCGTTGCTGTTCCGTGGTGGCAAGTTTGGCCAGTACCAACCCATTGAAATCCCAGTCCTTGCCGGGACGGCACCGGAAGCAGCAAGGAGCGCATCATGAGTCGACGTGGAACCATCCATAATGCATGGAACAAAGCATGGGGAGAGGGGGATGCGGCTGCATTCGAGCAGTTGCTCGCTCCTGATTACATCAGGCGTTCAAAGTCGGGCAACGAAGACTTTGCCAGTCTTCGGAAAACCATCGAGGCAACGCATACCGCGTTTCCGGATTTGACCAGCGAAATTCTGCATTTCCTGGAGGACGGCGATACGGTCGCTATTCACTGGCAGACCAAAGGGACACATCAAGGCGAGTTTATGGACGTGCCCGCCACAGGACGCAATGTAACTATCACTGGTGCTTCATTCCTTCGTTTTGAAGGCGACAAACTTGTAGAGGAGTGGGTGGTGTCGGACCCGCGGGAGCTCCTTGCTGCACTCGGGATCTGGCACCTAGGCTCCGGCCACGCCAGTCGCTTAAGTACCGCCGAACTGCCGGCCTTATAGCGAGAAAAGTGTACAACTTATCCCAGCGTCCACGCGCTCACCAGGAGAATTTTGGTGGCTGCAGAACCTTCCTATCCTCCCATGGACGTTTTGGTCCGCTGCATCACGTGCAAAAGCAGCGGACCCAAGCTCCACCAGGGGTTTGCCTCAAACGCCAAGAAGCATCGTCCATCGCCGTACGGGGGATGCAGCACTCCTTCTCAACAAGCCCAAGAACGCAGAGAAATGCGTGGAAATTGCGGGTATTTTTCAGTGAAAAGTAGGTTGGTTTGGTGGAGTTCGGTAAGCAGCCCGCGCCCGTCGCGGATATCAACGAGGACGACTTGAAGTCCGAAGCGGCCGGGGTGAAGGCCGTGATGGTTGCGCTGGAACGCGCGGTGGCCCAGGCAGGAGTCACCCGCACCGCCTAGTCCCTGCTGCGGCTGAACCAGCGGGCGGGTTTGACTGCCCGCCGAGTTCTGTGAGAACGGTGCCAAGGCGGTGGCCGAGGAGAACATCCTCCGGACAGTGGGCGCCGAGTTCTGGGCCAAGCACTCCATGGCAGAGCTTTCGACGAAGATGGAGTATTGGCTGGGGAACCAGGGCCGGCTGAGTGAACCGGTGGTGATCCGTGAAGGCGAAACCCACTATTCACCGATTTCCTGGGCTGACGCCTTCAAGCTGATCGGCGAACACCTCAGGGCCACTACGGCTGACCGCTGCGTTTTCTACACCTCCGGCCGGACCGCGAACGAGACAGCGTTCATGTACCAGCTCTACGCCCGGGCCATCGGCACCAACAACCTGCAGAACTGCTCCAACATGTGCCACGAATCCTCCGGCTCGGCCCTGAATCCCACGATCGGGATCGGCAAGGGCACCGTGTCCCTGGACGACCTCCACGATTCCGAGCTGATTTTTGTGGTGGGGCAGAATCCGGGAACCAACCACCCGCGCATGCTTTCGGCGCTGAAGGAGTGCAAGGACAAGGGCGGCAAGTTGGTGGCCGTCAACCCGCTGCCCGAGGCCGGCCTGTTCAACTTCAAGGACCCGCAGACCGTCTCCGGCGTCATCGGCGGCGGCACACCGCTGCCTCGTGGACGTGGTCAGCACCTTCCGCGGCCACGACGGGACAGCGGACAAGTTCCGACTCGTGGCCTACCCCACCGCAAAGGGCTGCGCCGCCGGCTACTTACCCCGAAGCCAACGCCCTGGTTCGCAAAGAAAACGTCGCCCGCGAATCCAACACCCCCGCTTCAAAGCCATGTTCGTCCGCTTCGAACCACACGCCGAATAACTCTTCCTGTACCAGCTGCTCATCCTTTGGCAGTCACTCCGGGAGGGAGAGTCCAGCTTTCGCAAAGCAGCAGAGCCGGGAAATCAAGGATGAGGGCAGGAACAGCATCAGACTGGAACACATTTCCAACAACGACCTGACGATGAACCCGGAAGTCTACAAGTTTTTCTGGGAAGGCTTTAAAGCTCAAGCTGACAGACCACTGTGCTTTATGTGCATAAATGAACAGTCATGTTCACTGAATACGCGCGACGTTTTGGACCGGCCAAGAGCCGAAGCACCAGACGCCCCCTTACAGACCTACGAAAGGATCGACGATGACCCTGCCCACAAAAATGGCTGCCGTGCTATTGACAGGCCATGGAGGCCCGGAGAAGCTCGAGTACCGCACCGATGTGCCGGTGCCCCGGCCGGGTGCCGATGAGGTACTGATCCAGGTTGAAGCCGCCGGCATCAATAACACGGACATCAATACGCGTATCGGCTGGTATTCGAAGGCCATCAGTGGGGACACGGACTCGACCGCGACCGAAGGCGTATACAGTGCCGATGCGGACGATGCCTCGTGGTCGGGGGTGCCGCTGGCCTTTCCTCGGATTCAGGGCGGGGACGTGTACGGCACGATAGTGGCCGTTGGAGATGATGTCGATGAGAGCCGACTCGAGGACCGGGTCATCGTACGCAACTTGATGCGCCACTACGTCAATCGGCGACCTTACGAGTGCTGGACGTACGGCAGTGATTGTGACGGCGGGTTCGCCCAGTTCGCCGTGGCTCCGTCCAGCGAGGCATACAAAATTGACTCGGATCTCTCTCCGGTAGAGCTTGGGGCGGTCTCAATTGCCTACTCCACGGCGGAGGGGATGTTGCATCGGGTGCGATTGGGGGCAGAGAAAGTCCTCATCACAGGTGCCTCCGGCGGTGTTGGCCTTGCAGCCGTGCAACTGGCGAAGCTGCGCGGTGCTGAAGTTATCGCGATCTGCTCAACGAGCAAGGCTGATGTCGTGCGCGCTGCCGGTGCGGATCAGGTGATGGACCGTAAAGAGAACCTGCTCGGAGCACTCGGTCCGCGTTCAGTAGACGTGGTGGTGGACGTGGTCGGCGGCGCGGGAGTGCCCGAATTACTAAGCCTGCTGCGCCGCGGTGGCCGATTTGCCATTGCCGGGGCCATTGGCGGTCCCCTCTCTGAGATCGACCTGCGCACCATCTACCTGAACGATCTATCACTGTTTGGCTGCACGTTCCAGGAGGACGAGGTCTTCGAAAATGTGGTGCGCTATATCAACAGTGGTCAGATTCGCCCTGTTGTTTCCCAGACTTACTCCTTAAGCGAGATCCACCGCGCACAGGAGGACTTCATCTCTAAGAAATTTCCCGGCAAGCTCGTGCTCGTGCCACCGCCCGTCGAGTCCTAGCCGCCACACCATCACGCAAGAAGATAAGAATCAGGAGACAAGAATCCGGTGGAAATCACAGAGATCTCGGTCTACGCGCACGACCTTCCGCTAAAAAATGGCCCGTACCGGATGTCGGCGAGATCTTCTCGCTCGACACCACCCTGGTGCGCATCACCACCGACACCGGACTTGTCGGATGGGGTGAGGCTTGCCCGGTGGGTCCCGTTTACGAACAGCACCGCGCCGCCGGCAACCGCGCCGCTCTTGCCAAAATGGCATAAGGACTCATCGGCCCGGATCCGACGAACATCGTGCGGCTCCATCGGCGCATGGACGAACTGCTCAACGGGCACCGTTACGCCAAGGCCGCGATCGACATCGCAGCGCATGACTTGACCGGCCGGCACTACGGCGTCCGTGTCGCGGACTGCTCGGGGGAGCGGAAACCGAATTGATCCCCTCGTATTACGCGTTGGCCGTGGACGAACCGAACATCGTCGCAGAGCGTGCGGCTGAGAAGGCCGCTGAATATCGGCGCCTGCAGCTCAAAGTCGGAGGGCCCCGTCGACCTCGACATCGAGACGATTCGAAAAGTCTGGGAACGCGTGGGAAGTACGGGCATCAGCCTCGCTGCCGACGCGAACCGTGGACTTACGGTCCGTGACGCATTGCGGCTTAGCCGAGAGTGCCCCGACATCCCGTTCATCATGGAGCAGCCTTGCAACACCATGGAAGAGTTGCTCTCGGTGCGTGAGCGCACAAACCACGCAATCTACCTTGATGAGATCACCACCGAAGTCACGAAGGCGGTCGGTGCCGTCACGAAGGGCGATTGCGACGGGCTCGGCCTGAAAGTCACGCGCATAGGCGGCCTACACCCTACCTCAGTCGTCCGCGATGTGTGTGAGGCGTACTCCACCCCGCACACCACAGACGACTCGTGGGGCGGCGACATCATCGCCACAGCCTCGCCCACCTTGGAGCCACCGTACGACCAGCGCCAACGAAGGCGTGTGGATCGCCCAACCCTACATCGAAGGCCACTACGACCCACGCGGCGGCATCACAATCGAAGGCGGCCACATCCGTCTCCCGCAAGGCCCGAGCCTGGGTATTGAGCCACCGGAAACAGTTTTCGACGCACCCGTTGCAGTGTTCGGCTGACATTGATGATGCTGGCGCCGACTCGTTTTCCCATGTGGGGCACCGCCGCCTGGGGTAGGAACAAAGTAGGCCTTGTAGAACTCAGCCTTTTCAAAGAGCTGCGGTTGTTCGCAAGGGAGTTGACCAAAAAATTTCCCCGTCATCAATTACTGCATCTACATAACACCCCTGCAGACATAGCTTGGGCTCACCGGTTCGTGCCGGCCACCGGTGAAAGGATGTAGCCACCCCGTTGCACGCCTTCGTCATTTCGCTGGGCACCTCAGTCCTTCTCCGTCAGCCAGAGTTGAGTACACCCCAACCTGATGTCGGGCGCGCGTGACCAGGGAGGATTGGCCTGTGGCGGGGTTGGTTCAGGACTGTTTTAGGAACCTCTAAAGCTGCAAGCGGTGACGTCGCCAGCCACCCAATCCCACGAGATTCCATCAGGCCCTAGTCTTTGGACTATTTCCATCATTCTCGGTTCGCTGCACTCGTTTTCCTCCTCCGCGGTCCATCACTGGTAGCGCCCGGACTTCCCCAAGTCCGGGCGCTGCCGACCACCTCTGCTTTTTGCGGCTTAGCCGCGAAGGCGGGTCATGCCGGGATCGTAGAGCGGTTCGGCCGTGACAGTTGCCTGGATTCGCTTCCCGAAGTATTGGATTTCGACGGCGTCCCCTTCCGAGACCGCCGACGGCAGATAGGCATAGGCGATGGGTTTGGAGACGGAGTATCCGTAGGCTGCGCTGGTCACGTATCCAACGACTCCTTCCTTATAGTGGACGGGTTCCTTGCCCAGCACAATTGAGCGGCCGTCGTCGATGGTCAGGCAGCGCAGCCGCCGGGTTGAGGTATCTTCTGACCGTCCTTCCAAGGCGGTTTTGCCGACGAAGTTATCTTTGGACATTTTCACGGCGAATCCGAGTCCGGCCTCGCACGGGTCATGTTCCGTGGTCATGTCGGTACCCCACGAGCGGTACCCCTTCTCCAAGCGCAGGGCGCTAAATGCCGCCCGTCCGGCTGCGATGACACCAAATGGCTGGCCGGCCTTCCACAGGACGTCCCAGAGCCGCTGCCCGTTATCGGCCGAGGTGTAGATTTCCCAGCCGAGCTCGCCCACATAAGAGAGCCGCATAGCCGTGACCGGCACGCCTCCGATGCTGGCCTTTTTGGCTCGGAAGTAGCGGAGGCCCTCGTTGGAGAAGTCATCGTCGCTGATGGTGCTGATCAGGTCACGGGCCAGTGGCCCCCAGAGGCCGATGCAGCAGGTGCCTCCGGTGGTGTCGCGGGCCTGGACCCAGGAGGAGGGGTTTCCGGTTGCTGTCTGGTGCCTGGCAGCCCGCGTGAAGTAGCTCAGGTCGATGTTGCCGTTGGCACCCAGCTGGAAGGTGTCTTCGCTAAGGCGGGCTACGGTGATATCGCTGCGAACGCCTCCTGCATGGTCAAGGAGCAGGGTGTAGGTGACGGCGCCGGGTTTTTTGTCCAGGTCTGCGGTGGTCAGCTCCTGCAGTAGTTGCAGCGCTCCCGGGCCGGAGACTTCCAGGCGTTTCAGGGGCGTCATGTCGTACATGGCAACAGCGGTGCGGGTCTTCCATGCCTCGGCGGCTGCGATGGGTGAGCTGAACATCTGGGACCAGGCGTCGCGGGCCGGCGGGAGCCATTGCGTGGGCATTTCCTTCAGCAACGCGGCGTTGGCTTCGAACCAGTAGGGCCGTTCCCAGCCTCCGCCTTCAAGGAAGAATCCTCCCAGCTCCTTCTGGCGGGCATGGAAGGGACTTACCCGCAGGTTCCTTGGGGAAAGACGCGGCTGGAGGGGGTGGAGTACGTCGTAAATTTCCACGAAGTTTTGCTGGGATGTTTCGCTGACGTATTCAGGCGTGAGCTGTACTTCCTCAAAGCGGTTGACGTCGCATTCACCCAGGTCCGTTTCGGATCGGCCGGTGGTCAGCAGCTCAGCCATCGCTCGGGCGACACCTGCGGAATGAGTGACCCAGACCGCTTCGGCAATAAAGAAGCCGTCCAGCTCTGTCGACTCTCCCAGCAGCGGGCCGCCATCAGGGGTGAAGGAGAAGATGCCGTTGAACCCGTCCTCGATTTCGCTGTCGGCCAGGCCGGGGAGGATCTCCTTGGAGGCTTCCCATGCCGGAAGGAAGTCGTCCAGGGTGAAATCAAGGCGTGAGGGCATGCGGTGCTCGCTCATCTCCTCGGCATTGACCTCAGGCAAGCCGTTGACGTCCACCGGCATGGGCCGGTGCGCGTAGGAGCCGATCCCGTACCGTTCGCCGTGTTCGCGGTAGTACAGGTCCTGGTCCTGGTGGCGAAGGATGGGCAGGCCCGCTCCGTTGGGCAGTTCGTTTTTGCCCTTAAGGTCCGGCACCGGAGTGGTCTTGACGTACTGGTGCGCGAGTGGGAGCAGGGGAACGGACATTCCGATCATGGCTCCGAGCTTGGCTCCCCAGAATCCTGCGCAGGAGACGACGATGTCGGCGGGAATGATGCCGTCGGCAGTTTTGACGCCCGTTACGCGGCCGTTGGCATGCTCAATGTCCAGCACGGTGGCGGATCCGATGTAGGTGACGCCGGCCTCCTGGGTCCGCTTGATGAGCAGCTGGACTGCCCTGGCGGCGGAGGCGAGACCGTCACTGGGGATGTGAAGGCCGCCGAGAACGATGTCATCGTTCAGGAGGGGGTAAAGCTCTTTGCATTCGGCCGGAGTCAGGAGCCGACCGTCGATGCCCCAGGCTGCCGCGTAGCCGAGCTTTCTCTTAAGGTCGATCAGGCGGGTTTCAGTGGTGGCTATCTCCAGTCCGCCCACCTGGTTGAAGCAGCTGATTCCGTCCTCGGTGAGGGACAGCAGCTTCTCGACGGTGTATTTGGCGAAGGTGGCCATGGTTTTTGAGGGGTTTGTCTGAAAGACGAGGCCAGGGGCGTGGGACGTTGAACCGCCCGGCAGGTTCAGTGGCCCCTGGTCCAGGACGGTGATGTTGTTCCAGCCGCGGGATACGAGTTCGTCGGCTAAGTTGGTGCCGACGATGCCCGCCCCGATGATGACAATGCGTGACGTAGATGCCATGGGTGCTTCTCCTGCTTAGGTGGGGCGTAGGGTGCTAACGGAAGACGACGGTGCTCGACTGGTCCGGCAGCACGCGGTGTTCACAGTGCCAGCGGACGGCGCGGGAAAGCGCCAGCGCTTCAGCGTCCTGCCCGACCGTGGCCAAGGCCGCGGGGCCGTAGCTGTGGTCAACCCGGATGACTTCCTGTTCGATGATCGGCCCTTCGTCGAGGTCGGCTGTCACATAGTGCGCGGTCGCACCGACCAGCTTTACTCCCCTGTCGTAGGCCTGGTGGTACGGGCGGGCACCCTTGAACCCGGGCAGGAATGAGTGGTGGATGTTGATGGCCTTGCCTTCAAGGGCACGGCAAAGGTCATCGGACAGGACCTGCATGTAGCGTGCAAGGACCACCAGGTCGATGTTGTGCTCGTCCACAAGCTCCAGAAGCCGCCGTTCCGCATCGGCCTTCGTTTCACTGGAAACCGGAATATGGATGAAGGGCAGGCCGGCCGCTTCTGCCATGGGGCGGTGGGTTTCATGATTGGAGACCACCAGAACCAGCTCACCGCCCAGACTGCCGCCGCGCCACCTGAAGATCAGGTCATTGAGGCAATGGCTGAACCTTGACACCATCACGAGGATCCGCTTCTTGGTTTCATCATGGAAGTCGTACTTCATGTCAAAGCGCCGGGCGATGGGGGCGAACTCCTCCGCAAGCATCCCTTGTGTGTAATGCGCCGGGCCGGAGAAGGCGGTGCGCAGGTGCAGGGTTTGGCGCAGACCGTCGTCGAACTGCTGATGTTCTTCAATATTGAAGCCGCGTTCATAAAGGAAGGTGGTCACAGCGTGAACGATTCCGGCCTGTTCGCTACACGACATCGTGAGTACGAACCTTCGGCTCTCAGGTGTTTCGGAGACTGAATCTTCAGTCGTGCTCGTCCGGGAAAGGGCCACGGATTCCATGGTCATGGTAGCTCCCTGCTAGTAGCGAAGATGTGTGGGTTTCGTTCCCTGGGACGGCGGCCGCTGGTTTTTGGCCGGATCCTGCCGGGGCCAGGCTGCGATGCTGCCAGCGGCCGCCGCCGTGCGTGGGTGTTACCGCGCCTTGTTGTGCATCACGTGCTTGGTGCGGGAGTAGTCGTCAAGGGCGTAAGCAGACAGGTCCCGGCCGTATCCGGAGCTCTTGAACCCGCTCCAGGGCATCTCATTGGCGAGGACCAGGTGCGAGTTGACCCAGACGGTTCCTGCTTCCAGCCGGGAGGCCATCTCATGGCCAAGCTGGGGGTTCAGGGTCCAGACGGAGGCGGCGAGTCCGTAGGGTACGTGGTTGGCCCGACGGACTGCTTCCTCTTCACTCGCGAACGTCTCGACGGTTACCACGGGGCCGAAGATCTCTTCCAGTGTGCAGGCAGTGCCCTCGGGGACGTCCACCAGGACGGTAGGTGCAACGAAGTAGCCTCTTCCTTCCAGGGCCCCTCCGCCCAGGGCGGCCTTGGCGCCATCGTTCTTGGCGCGTTCAAGATGTCCGAGCACGCGCTCGAAATGCGCCTTGGAAATCATTGGGCCTATTTCTACGTCGGCTCCCTCGGTGGGTTCCCCGACCACTAACGTGCTCACCTGTTCAACAAGGAGCTTGGCAAAACGCTCTGCAACCGATTCGTGGACCAGCACGCGGCAGCCGGCGCCGCATTCTTGTCCTGAGTTCCAGTAGCCGGCGGCGCGGAGGGACTCGGCGGCTGCAGCCAAATCAGCGTCTGCAAAAATGACCACAGGTGCCTTGCCGCCCAGCTCGAGGTGAACTCGTTTGACCGTTTCCGCGGCGGTCCGGGCCACCGCGCGTCCGCTGTTAACGGAGCCGGTAAGGGCGATCATGTCCACTTTGGGGTGTGCGGCCAGCCGCTCACCAACCACCGGACCAAGACCGGTGACGATATTCAGCACACCTGCCGGCAGCAGGTCTGCGGTCAGCTCGGCGAACTTCAGTGTGGTCAGTGGGGTTTGCTCGGAGGGCTTCAGGACGATGGTGTTGCCTGCGGCAAGGATGGGTGCAATTTTCCAGACAGCCATCAGCAGGGGGTAGTTCCACGGTGTCACGACTCCGACGACTCCCAGCGGTTCCCGGAGAATAATGGACAGGTGGTCCTCGGCATATTCACCGGCGGCGAGCGAGGTTGTGGCGCGGGCGGCGCCAGCCATGAACCTGAATGAATCGATGGAAGAGGCGACGTCGTCCTCCGAGACCATCATCGGCTTGCCGGTGTTCAGTGACTCCAGTCTTGCCAGCAGGTCTGCGTTTTCAGCCAGTCGGTCGGCGATGGCCAGAAGGATCTCCGCGCGCTTCTTAGGCAGGGTCCGTCCCCAGGCTTCTTTTGCCTCCAGTGCTGCAAGAACGGCGGCATCGACGTCGGCGGCGCTGCCCTGCGCTACCTCGCAAATGGTTGCCTCGGTACAGGGGTCCACCACTGGCTGCGTTTCAGCGGTGGACCCTGGCCGGAATTCACCCGCGATGAAGTGCCGGCCAGGCGGCAGCGCGTCGGTAGCGAAGATCGGAGCTGCATCGGTGCTGCGCCGAACCGTGCTGGAGCTCGTTATTGCCGTGGTTGTCATCTTATTTACTCCTGATGGTTGCTGAGATGGTCGGAGGATTGCTTGGAGTCAATGCGTGGGGCTGGGTTGCTGCGGTGCCTGGAGCCCATGATCAGGCGTGCGCGGCCTCTAGCTGGAGTTCGCTCACGAGCTTCCGGATGCGGGCGTCCACGTCAGGGTTGAGGTTCGCAGTGGGCTGTCGGGGGGTGCCGATCGGAAGACCGAGGGCATCCAGGGCCGCCTTCAGCGCGGGCACGTACGGGGCGGAGTAGATGGCGCTGATCAGCGGGTAGATACGGTTCCACTCGGCACGGGCAGCGGCGAAGTCGCCCGCAGTGACGGCCCGTTGGACGGCCACGAGCTCGCGTGGCACGAGGTTGGCGGTACCGGCCATCACCGCAGTTGCCCCTTCGGACAGGGCGGCAAGGACCAAGGTGTCCGCTCCGATGATGGTGGTGATAGTTTCCCCATACTCATGTATCAGCCTGGCAGCCTGGTCCATGTTTCCGCTGGAGTCCTTGACGTACCGGACGTTCTCCACCTCGCGGGCCAGACTGCCCACCGTTTCGGGGTCCAGATTGACACCGGTGGCCTGCGGGTAGTTGTACAGCATCACCGGAAGCTCCACGGATGCAGCCACGGCCCGCAAATAATCGGTAGTTTCCCCCAGTGTGAGCTGTTCGTAGTAGGGGGCGACCACCATGAGGACGTCGGCCCCGCATTCCTGCGCATGGCGCGACAGCCGGATTGCTTCCCCTGTGCTGGTGGCCCCGGTCTGCGCCACTACCGGCACCCGACCGGCCGTATGCTCGACGACGGTCTCCACGACCAGGTGCCGCTCCTCCGTGCTGAGTGCGGCGAACTCGCCGGTGGAACCGCAAGCCACAACCCCATCGACTCCCCCATCGATGGAACGGTCAACAAGGAGACGAAGCCGTGTTTCGTCAATCCCGCCGTCCGCGGTGAAAGGTGTGGCGAGGGCGGTGAGTACGCCGTGGAGCTGCGAGGACATAGGGCTTCCTGTCTGCTGATGATGGACGGGCTCGGTCGATACAAAAGGGCGTAGGGGAATAACTTGGCTTGCCTGCAAAAGGGTGCCCGAAAATATAGAACGATCAAAGGAGATGTTCATTTGGTGAACGCCTTGATCAAGTATTACGGAGCGAAAGTAGTCACACAAGGGCTTTCTAAGAAAAAGTAGACGCTGGAACAAAACTGGTACGCCCCGGAAATACTGCTGAAACAAAGCCACAAATCGGGCGGGATTACTGCTGCACTCAAGGCCGAATTGGTCTAAGCCCTGCGCGCGTGACGGATTTGGCGGCCACGCAGCAAGGCTCAGGGAGAGTGCGGAAAACTGGCTTGGGTATTCCAAACCTGGGCTTACTACTTCGAAGAAAACCCTCACGGAAAGGCTGGCAGTATCTGCCTTGTCCGCTGTATTGCGGCGGTAATACAGGACAGCGGGGGAACTGCTTCAACGCGCCGACATCGCCGTTTGGTAAGCAGTCCAATGCCCACGACCACGAGATGAGCCTTGATGCGGACCACATACACCAGTGCCTCTCCCACGATGAGGTTAAGGCCTCCCCTCCGGCGTACCCGTTGGTCGCGGCCGACGCGCGGACACTTGAGTACGCGCGGATATCGCCGCAGGGAAAGGGTGCGCCAGACGAACGTGCTCGTCTTGGCGCTTCGCAGGGTTAGCAGACACAGCCCTAAACGTGCGGCGCCGTCACGAGGCAGGAAGCACCTGGCCCGTGTTAAACAAATGTTCGCTCAACACGGAGCAGGCTTATAAACGTTCCTTCAGTGGGAATAAACTGCCGCCGCCTCTGTGAGGGTCTAGCCCTTGGTTTCCGGAGTCAACCACTGGGATAGTCCTGCCCCGATGAGGGCTCCACGAGGAACTTATCGCCCCATTTCGGCGGTTTCAGACGGTGGGCACTTTTTCCGGCGGGTCCTGATCCTGTTGCCGGGCGACTGGCGCAGTCCCAACTCGGCCGCTCGGTGCGCATCGCGGTCCAGCGCGGACAGGTCACTGGCGGCTTTTTCTCTCTTCCAGCCCCTCTGCCCCCAGCTCCCGGTAGCGGCGGGACCAGCATGCTGCGGTCGGAACAGAAACATTAATCCTTCCGCGGCGCGGCAGAGGCCAGCCATCAACCACGATGCAGCAGGCCAACCACACGCGCCCCGCATGAGCTAAGAATGCGTTACGGTGACACGAGGACCTCCTGGTTTGTGTTGGCTTTCGACAGGCACCACACAACAGCTGGAGGTCCTCTCATTGCCCTATATCAATCGCCGTGTCGCTAACCTGCCGGACATACATCTAGGGCGGATTGTGAAACCCTCGAGCCTCGGGCGCGGAGGCAAACCTGGCTTAGTCGGCGTCATAGGTATTAGCGATGTAGACGTCACAAGGCGCGTTGTGGGCTACGCTGTTGGCTACGCTGCCCAAGACCCGGCCGATGCCATGCATTCGGCGATTACCGACGACGATGATGCGGGCATCTACACGTACAGCTTCCCTAATGATGGCGTCGGCAGGCCTGCCGCGGACAGCGGCGTGGGTTGCCTTATTGTCACCGCTCAGAGACTCTGCCACCGTTCGAGCTACATGTTCGGCAGCATCGGAATCAGAGACTACCCACTGATCGCTTCCGCTACCGAAAACTTCGGTACGGTCACTATCGAAGGCTGAGACCACGTGAAGTGAGGCACCCAGAGCATCTGCGAGATCGCGAGCGGATTCTGCAGCTTTCAGGGCAGTGTTGCTGCCGTCCACTCCTACTACAATTATCCCGCTCATGTAATTTCCTTTGATTGATGAGACATTACCGGGTCTCGGTGGTGGCATTGGTGCACTGGGATCAGAGCACAGGCCCTTGCCTTTTGGCAGCCGCGGAGGGCCGGGATTGCTAAAGGTAAGGGCGGTGGATCAGTGAGCGTCCACCCGCTCCTGCGAGGGGCGGTTTGGGGTGAGCAGCATGGTTGCTGTGTCGATGTGCTCATTCATGTCCTGCCCATCAGCCAAGGCCGTTGCCTCGCGGCGGGTTGACACGACCGGTACCGAACCGAGGAGCGGCCGTGAAGCAGACTCGCGCATCTTCAGCAGTGCAAAAAGGGCGACGACGGAGAAGAACATGATGTAGAACGCCGGTGCGTAGGGGTTTCCGGTGACCTCGACGAGGATCTGGCTCACCAGGGGGGTGGTGCCACCAAAGATAGAGATGGAGAGGTTGTGCGTAACGCCTACACAGCCAAAGCGCGAGGCTGTGGGGAACAATTCGGACATTACTGCACCTGTCAGTGCGAGGAAGCAGGCGCTGGGCAGCGATACAAGGAACAACGCCAGGTACAGCGACCACGGCGTCCCTACTTGCATCAGGGAGAATGCCGGCAGCAGCAGGACAAGGTTGCCGATGGTCGCCATGGCGTAGATGGGTCGACGACCAATCCGGTCCGATAGGCGGGCCACGAGTGGAATCATGACAGCCAACAGCACCAGCACGACCACGGCGGCGATGGCGGTATGCACGGCATCTGAGCCCACTTCCGTTTCCAGGTAAGTGGGCATGTAGCTCGTGAGCATGTAAGCCGATGTGCCGTCAGCCGCGACGAGTGCACAGCCGAGCAGAATCTGGGGCCAGTAGTGTTTCATGATGTTTGGCAGATTGTGCCTGACGAACATGGGGCTGATGTCTTCACGCTCGGACTTTTCGTGGGCGACTTCAAAGCTGGGTGATTCCGGAATGCGGCGGCGCAGTGAGATGGCCAGAATGCCCAGGGGCAGTGCGATCAGGAAGGGGATGCGCCACCCGCCTTCACGCATTGCTGCCTCGCCCCAGAGTGAGGTCGTAATGGCGGTTGTTGCGGCCACGACGCCAGCACCGGCTGCGAAGCCCAGCATTGATCCGGAGTTCAGGAGCGAGGTCATGAAGCCGCGGCTGCGGTCAGGGGAAAATTCAGCGATGTATGTCGCTGCTCCGGAGTACTCGCCTCCGGTGGAGAAGCCCTGCAGCATTTTCAACAGGTAGAGCGGGATGATGACCCATAGCCCGACCTGACCGGCGGTAGGCAGCAGCCCGATGAGGGTGGTGCCTGCGGCCATGAGGGCCATCGTGAAGAAGAGCACCTTGCGGCGTCCGATCTTGTCGCCCAGCGGGCCCAGGATCATTCCGCCGAGGGGCCGGACCACGAAGGAGACGGCGAAGCCCAGAAGCGTGACGAGCAGCCCCATCCTTTCGTCCATGCCCTCGGTGAACACGGAGGTCATGGTGACCGCGAGGTATCCGTAGATACCTATGTCGTACCACTCGATGAAGTTGCCGACTCCGGCCCCGACCTGAGCTTTGCGGAGTTCGCCTTTGTCGACGACGATGCAGTCATCTGCCTTCAGGCGACGCGTCGTCCCCGACAGGGCCGGAGGTTGTTTTCTCGGATTGTGGGACATCGTTGTCTTTCTGTCGTGATGGGACGCACCGGTCATCACTTGGACGTTCTAACCGTGCCGATGACAGGTGCGTGCGGCTTGGCTGCGCCAGGCCTGCAGAGCTCGCGGCTGCGAATGTTCCGCATACGTTCACTGACTGAACGAAGCATCTAGTTGTTGAACACCAAGGGTAGAGTGGTGCAGGACACACGGTCAAGTTTTATGAGCTCCCCTGGGCTGCCCTCGAGCCAACCCGGCCTTTCCAGAAGGCCCCCGGAGCACTCCCCGCTTCATCACCTCGTTCAGCCGCTGCCTTCAACAGGCGGCCCGGCTCAGGTTCCAGGGGGTTGCGCCATTGGCCACGCTGCCGCGCCCGCGCACCTAGAGGCCATTGCCGCCTTGCGCTCGGATGTGACTCATGGCATAATCGTTCCTACGTTCAGTAAATGAACGTGCTGTTCAATTTACAAGTCAATGTCCGCCCAGATTGCTTCAGAGAGGAAGCCATCATGACCATCACGCACGGCGTTTTGTCACTTTCTTTTGTCCGCAATCGCGGCCAGCGCGTCACGTCCCCGGTCACTTACCCTGACGCGGCGCCGGCAGCTCCTGCAGCCACGGGCGGCCTTACGTGCTCTCCCTGGGAGGGCCTTTACCTGGAGAATGCGGAGGCGCACGACTTTCAGGAGTCTCCGGTTCCTAATCCGGAGCTGGAGCGCTTTCTGTACACCCTTATGTACGGTGAATAACGTCGGCGGGGAGGGCTGTCTGGTGGTCGACAGCAGCTGCGAAACCTTCCCTGGGGCGGGAGAGTGCTTTTTCTGCACGGGACCCGAAACCGACTGACCGGCATCAAGCCCCGGAGCCCTTCGTTTCGCAAGGCGGAGGGCTCCGGCACCAATCCGTCAGGACGGCAGAGGAAGTTTCGCCGTTCTGCCCCCATCGAGCACAATGACCTCACCGGTCAGGAACGTCGATCTGTCGCTGCCCAGAAAGACGGCAAGATCTCCCACGTCTTCAGGCCGTCCTATCCGCCCGGCCGGATGGAGCCTGTTGAGTGCATCCCGGGCGGCAGCCGGGTCCGAAAGCGATGACAGATAAGTGTCGCTGAGTTCGGAAGCTATCCAGCCCGGCGCGATGGCATTGCACCTGATGTTGTCCTCCCCCAGGTCCACTGCCATGGCCCGGGTCATCCCATGTATGCCTGCTTTGGATGCGCAGTACATGGTGTGCCCGGGGTTCGCTGCCAACCCTTCAATGGAGCCGATGTTGATAATGCTCCCTCCGCCCCGTGCCCGCATATGAGGCAAAACGGACTGCGTCAGGAACAAAGGCGCCCTGAGGTTGATGGCCAACATGAATTCCCATTCTTCGGACCGGATAGCTGACACGGCCCGCTCGAGCATGATCCCGGCATTGTTGACCAGGATGTCCACACCCCCAAAGGTGTCCACCGTCCTTTCCACCACTTCAGCCGCGGCAGAAGCCTTGGCCAGGTCAGCCTGCACGCCAAGCACATTGGGGTTCCGGTCAAGGTCGGGCTCCAGTGGCCGGCGCTGGACGACGGCGACCTTTGCTCCTTCTTCCAGGTACCGGTCCACAATGCCACGGCCGATCCCTTGGCCTCCTCCGGTGACAAGGGCGATTTTGCCTTCGAGTTCCATTTATTGTCCCTTCTGTTGCTTTTGCAGGTCGGTGGCGGGCGGTGGAATCAGGACCAGCTTTCCGGTGTGCTTCTTGGTCAGAAAGTCTCTTTGAGCCTGCGCGATGTCCTGCAGGGGGTAGATGCCAGAGACCACGGGGCGTATTTCGTTGCGTTCGATGTACCCGATGAGGTTTTCGAAGACTTCATCGTCCTGGAAGGTGCACCCGAGCAGGGAAAGGTCCTTTAGGTAGATGACGCGCAAATCCACGTCAGCAATCGGGCCAGCGATGGCACCTGCGATCGCGTAACGGCCGCCTGGGCGCAGCAGTTCCAGCCGTTGCCCTGTTCGGGACCCGCCCACCACGTCAATGACTGCATCGATGGAGTTTCGTCCCAGCACGCTGACGGGATCAGCGTCGCGGTCCAGCGTCAGGTGGGCGCCTTCGGCGAGAACCTGGGCAGCTTTTCCCGGGGAGCATGCAGCGAAAACCGTGGCACCGCGGCGTTTAGCGAGCTGGACAGCTGCCAGGCCCACTCCCCCGGACGCTCCGGTTATCAATACCCGCTCTGCACCCACATCAGCGCGGTGCAGCATGTTCTCGGCTGTCGAGTAGGCACACGGAACAGCGGCAAGTTCTGCGTCGGACCAGTCGCAGTGGACGGTGTGGGTTTCTTTCGACGGCGCCACCGTGAACTGGGCGAATCCACCGTCGCAGTCTCCGCCGAGTGTCCAGCATTCGTACGGCCGGTAGTCGACGTAGCTGCGGAGCATGTTGCGGACTACGACGCGTTCACCGATCCGGCCCGCGGGGACGCCATGGCCGACGGCAACTATCCGGCCGCAAACATCTGCGCCTTGAATCCTGGGAAAGGACAGTTCCTGACCTGACCAGGCAGCATCGGCAGCTTCCATGTCAGCAAAACCTTCCATGCCTCCTTCGCCGGTGCCGATGGAAACAGTCTTTGAATACCAGCCGGTCCGGGTGTTGATATCGGTGTTGTTCACACCGGCTGCCGTCACCTCGATAAGCACTTCCCCCGGCCGGGGAAGCGGCACCGGGACGTCCGTCCGGTACTCGAGACGGTCCAGACCCCCGTGCCCGGTCAGTACTGCGGCGGCCATAACGTCAGGCTGCACAAAGACTCCTTATCGCGGACCAGGGACAACACTGTGGAAGGCCCGGGAAATTCATTAACTTGCTCATAGCTTCTTCTTCACCCTTGTGTCCTGCCCGGTACTAACCAGGGCTTCAAGGGAAACTTCCGGGGCTCCTCCGGTTATGGTCGTTCGGTTCCGCCTTGCCCGCTGAAAACGTGCGAAGGCCACCGCTGCGATCGCTCCCCATGCGACATTGAGCGCTACCGACGGCCAGGCGCCGTGATAGGCCCCGTTGACCAGCAGGGCAGCAGATCCGGCAACGTTGCACAACTGGAACAGCCGCCCGTTGCCAAGCCAACCCAGCGAAAAGGCTCCATAGCCCACCAGGACGATCAGGGCCCCGAACCAGCCGCTCAGCTCAGCCCACAGCGCCATACCCGTACTCCCCCTGAAACAGTTGCCTGCGCATTCAGCCTCCCGGCGCTTTCCCTTTTTATGACGTGTTCACCCGCGCCTGTTGACGGTGTGACCTCGACCACTCTATTCTTTTGTTCATTAGGTAATCAAGATGTTCAGTTGCTGAACGTAAAGAAAGTTCGACTTTATGAACCAGATGAGACTGTTCGCCTTTGACTTCGCCGGTCCAGCACACCTGTCGGCAGGACTGTGGCGCCATCCCTTGGACCGCGGGACTGAATACAAGTCGGTCCAGTACTGGATCAATTACGCCCGGATGCTCGAGGAGGCCTGCTTTGACGGCATCTTCTTCGCTGACAACGTCGGGTACCACGATGTGTACCGCGGCAACGTTGACGCAGCTTTGAAGGACGCCGCCCAGATCCCGGCGAACGATCCTGCGTTTGCTATTCCCGCGATGGCTGCGGCCACGCAGCACCTCGGCTTCGGCGTGACGTCTACGACTGCCTACGATCACCCGTACTCGCTGGCACGGAAGTTTGCCACCCTTGACCACCTGACCGACGGGCGCATTGGGTGGAACGTGGTGACCTCCTATGCCGACAGTGCCGCCAGGAATCTGGGCAACGGGGCACAGCGGGCCCACGACGACAGGTACGAGGTCGCAGAAGAGTTCATCGACGTTGCCCTCAAACTCTGGGAAGCGACATGGGAAGAACGCTCCGCGGTCGTGGACGCAGACTCGTCAACCTACATCGACCCCGAAAGGGTCCACCCCATCGAGCATGCGGGCAAGCACTTCACGGTACCGGGGATTTTCATGTGTGAACCCTCTCCCCAGCGCACCCCGGTGATCTTCCAGGCCGGCGGTTCCAGCCGTGGGGTGGCGCTGGCAGCAGCAACGGCAGAGGCCGTCTTCATGAACGCCACGTCGAAAGCGGGGCTGAAGAAGCAGGTCGATGCACTGCGGCAGCAGGCCGCAGCAGCGGGCCGGAACCCTGCGCATATCGCGGTGCTTCAGATGATCACCGTGATCAGCGCTCCCACTGATGCCGAGGCCCAGGCAAAGTACGAGGAATACCGCAAGCTGGTCTCCTACGAAGGAGCCATGGCTCGTTACAGCGGATGGAGCGGGCTGGATATGTCCACCTTCGATCCGGACGTCCCCCTGCGGCACGTCAAGACCAACGCCGGCCAGACCATGGTGGATATCTTCTCCAAGATGGATCCTGAAAAGGAGTGGACACCGCGGGACATCGCGGAATACATCGGCATCGGCGGAACAGCGCCGGTGATCGTGGGCGGACCGGAAACAGTAGCGGACGAACTTACTTCTTGGATGGAGGAAACCGGGATCGACGGCTTCAACGTCGCCCATGCCGTCAAATACCAGGACATCAAGGACTTCACCGAATTCGTTGTTCCCGAACTGCAGCGCCGGGGAACCATGCGCACGGGTTACGAAGGCTCCACGCTCCGCGAAAACCTCTTCGGCGCCGGCCAGTCACGCCTGGCCGATGACCATCCCGGAGCCGCCTACCGCGACTCCTTCTCCTCACAAGCACTCACCGGAGACCGCAAATGACCGTCTTAGCAACCGCACCAGCCCCCGTCATCAGCCCAGCCGACTACCGCCAAGTCTTCGGGCTCCTACCCACCGGGGTAGTGGCCATCACCGGCCATGCCGCAGACGGCAAGCCCATGGGCTTCGTTGTCGGGACTTTCCAGTCACTCTCCCTGGAACCGGCACTGGTCACCTTCTGTGTGGACAAGTCCTCCAGCACCTGGCCAACCCTGCGTGCTCTGGGCCGGTTCACCGCCAACATCCTGTCCACCGGGCAACTCAGCGTCTGCAAAGCCCTCTCCCGCAAAGGGCAGGACAAATTCCAGGGCATCGACTACGAGGAAAGCGCGCTGGGCACGCCCCGGATCCTGGACTCAACGGCCTGGATCGACTGCGAAGTGCTCTCCGAAGTAGTCGCCGGGGACCACTACATGATCGTCGGAGCGGTCACAACCATGGAAACCGGATCCGGTGACGCGCTCCTGTTCCGGGGCGGGAAATTCGGAGAGTACAACCTCTGGCCCACTCCCCCACCCGCGAACCCCTAATCAACCCATCCCGCCCAGACAAAGAAGTCGGAGCAATCAAGTGAACGCCATGCACCTGGAAGTACCGAGACAAGATCATCGCAAGGAAGCCATGAACCCCGAAGAGTCCTTCATCAAGGTGGAGCACCTCACCAAAATCTTCTACCCCGCCAAAAGCAAGTCCCTGCTGCGCAGGAACTCGCCACCACAGACCGGTTTCAAGGCCGTCAACGACGTCTCCTTCGACGTAAAGCGCGGCGAGATCTTCGTCATCATGGGCCTGTCCGGTTCCGGCAAATCAACCATTATCCGTATGCTCAACCGGCTCATCGACAGCACCGAAGGCTCTATGATCATCGACGGCAAGGATGTCGGAGCACTCGATCCGTCCGGGCTCCGCGCCTTCCGAAACGAGACCATCAACATGGTCTTCCAGCACTTCGGCCTGTTTCCCCACCAGTCATTGCTGGACAACGTGGCATTCGGCCTCAAAGTGCGCGGAGTCGACAAGAACTCGCGCGAAGCAAAAGCCACCGAAGCCCTGAAGCTTGTGGGTCTCGGGGACCGAACGCACGCCCTGCCCGATCAGCTCAGCGGCGGCATGCGGCAGCGTGTCGGCCTGGCACGTGCCCTCGCGACCGACGCCGAAATCCTGCTGATGGACGAACCCTTCAGCGCCCTGGACCCGTTGATCCGCCAAGACATGCAGCAGCTGCTGATAGAACTGCAGCGCAACTTCAAAAAGACCATCGTTTTCGTCACCCACGACCTGGACGAGGCCATGTACCTCGGGGACCAGATCATGGTCATGAAGGAAGGCCGGATGATTCAGCGCGGGACCGCGCTGGACTTGCTGGAAACCCCCGCGGATCCCTACATCGAAAAATTCGTGGCAGAAGTAAACCGCAGCAAAGTCCTCCACGCCGGCATGCTCGCCGAGCCCTTCACGGGCGCGGACCGCGAAGACGGGTGCAGCACCGGGGCAAGGCCCGTGGACGCCACGGCCAATGGGCATGCGGCGGTCAAGCATGTCACCGGCGAAACCATCATCGCCGATCTGCTCCCGGTGTTCGCCGCCGGTTGCGACCGCCTTCACGTCACTGACGATCAAGGCCTGGTCATCGGCCAACTCACTGCGAACAAAGTCTTCGCCGCACTCTCCCCGAAGGAGTCTGTCAAATGAATCTTGATGTCGGAGGGTGGTTTGAATCCCTCATTGACTGGTTCCTCGCGAACCTTGGCTGGTTTTTCGATGGTGTCGCTTGGCTTACCAGCCAGATCGTTGGCGGGGTCGAGTTCGGTCTGGTGGCCCTGCACCCGCTGGTCATTATCGCCCTGTTGACCGCTTTGGCCGCCTTCATGACCCGCAGCGTCGGAATCACGATCTTCTCCGCCGTGGCTTTCCTGCTCATCCTATCCATGGGGTTGTGGCTTGAAACGATGGCGAGCCTGTCCATTGTGCTCGTGTCGGTCGCGGCTGCCCTCCTGATCGGAATTCCCCTGGGGATCTGGGCAGCGTTGAGTTCTCCGGTCAGCGCTGTCATGCGGCCCATCCTGGACCTCATGCAGGCAATGCCCGTTTTCGTGTACCTCATCCCGGCCGTGTTCTTCTTTGGCGTCGGAACCGTGCCCGGTATCGCAGCCACCATCGTGTTCTCGATCCCCCCTGCGGTCCGCCTGACCGAGCTCGGCATCCGCCAGTTGGACCACGAACTCCTCGAAGCGGCTCAGGCCTTCGGTGCCAAGAAGAGCCTGATCCTGGGTGACGTCCAGCTTCCCCTGGCCTTCCCGTCCATCATGGTCGGCGTCAACCAGGTCATCATGCTCGCCCTGTCCATGGTCGTTGTCGCCGGCATGGTCGGAGCCGGCGGCCTCGGTGGTGTCGTGGTCCAGGGGGTCGCGCAGCTGGACACGGCCCGCGGCTTCGAGGGCGGCCTCGCCGTCGTCATCCTCGCCGTGTACCTGGACCGTGTCACAGGCGGTGCAAGTGCCCTCGCCGGCGTCCTGCGCAAGAGCAGCCGCCTCCGGAAAGAAAGGGCAGCCGCCAAAGCTGCCACCCCCCGCGTCAGTGCCGATGCAACCCCAGCGGTTCAATAACCATTCGTCCTCACTAGGAGACCAGCATTGAAAATGCTGCTCAAAACCACCCTCGCTTTCGCTGCGATCGCCGTCAGTGTCAGCGCCTGCTCCGGCGTCACCCCCGGAGGAGGAGGCGGAGGAGACGCCGAGAAGACTGTCAACTTTGCCACCGTCCCGGGCTTCGACGACACCGTCGCCGTCACCGGCCTCTGGTCAGCACTGCTGGAAGAAAAGGGCTACACCGTCAAGACCACCAGCGTGGACCTCGCTGCCGGGTTCTCAGGTATCGCCCGTGGGGACCTGGACGGCTACCTCAACGCCTGGTTGCCAACAACCCACCAGGCGTACATCGACAAGTACAAGGACGACCTCGTCATCCTCGACGAGCCCTACTACGACAAGGACGAACTGGTCCTGGCTGTCCCGGAATTCGTCGAAGAGAACACCATCAGCGACCTCGCCCAGAACGCTGCAAAGTATGACTCGAAGATCATCGGGATCGAGGCTGGCTCCGGCGAGATGAAGATTCTGCCTGACGTTCTGGCCAAGTACGAGGCCAAGGACAAGCTGTCGATCATCGAAGGAAGCACCCCGGCAGCCCTCGCCGCACTCAAAGACGGGGCGGAGAACAACAAACCCGTGGTGGTAGCCCTTTGGAAGCCGCACTGGGCCTTCGCCGCCATGCCGGTCAAGGCACTCGAAGACGACCGCCAGGGCTGGCCTGCAGCGGACGGCTCCCATGTCGTCCTGTCCAAGGAGTTCGCGGAAAAGCATGGAGACATCCGCGGCTGGATGGAAAAGTCCAGCCTGACCGAGGAGCAGTATGCCTCCCTGATGCTTGCAGTCAGCGAGGCCAAGGACCCGACCGAGGGAGCAAAGAAGTGGCTTGAAACGCCCGAAAACCGCGCTGCCGCGGACGAATGGCTGAAGTAGCCCGGCATTACTCCCCGCACTGAGCCAACCCTGTAAGCGGACAGGCCCGTGACACGCCCCCCGCGTGTTACGGGCCTTCTGCTGTTCTCTGCCGAACCTTTGACAGTGACAGAAGTAACACATAAAATTGAATAGGACGTTCAGAAATTGAATACAGCTAACCAGTGGGAGGGGCCTCTACAGGCGGACCGCCGCCGGACAGGGCCTAATGCCCGTGCTGCGCTGACAAAGCTGTCACTGGAGTACACGGCCCAAGCACGCAGAGGCCATAGCTCATCCACCGGGCGTTCAGCCGACCATCAGTGGTACGCCTCAGGTCAGCAGCTGAAAAATCTTCAACCAGTAAAGGACAGGAATGCGACGGCCAGCCAGCCACAAAGTAAGCCACAAGCCCACGCCCTCCCTTGAGCTGGTGGGCAACTGGACGGTCCTGGAACCGGGGGACAAAGTCCTCCTCTACCGCGGAGGCAAGGTAACCGGCTCCGGCAACGTAGATCTTCGAAGCCACAACGGAAACGTCTTCTGGATTCTCCGCGAAGGCGGGCAGGGCCGGGCAATGATTCACAAGACCGACAACATTGCCGTCTACCGGCGCACGGCGCAGACCAGCCGCCCCCGCCAAGAAGCCTAAGCCCCCACCAACCTATGAAATATCAACCGCTACCGTCAGGGAGAAACGCAATGCTACTCAATGGACATTCACTGATTGCCGGAGAGCAGGTCATCGGCGACAACGGGACTACGACAGGGTTCAACCCCGCCACCAACGAAACTCTTGAACCCGTCTACTCACTGATCAGCAAGGAGCAGCTCAAGTCCGCAACATCCGCAGCTGCCGAGGCGTACAAGTCCTTTTCCACCCTGGATCCGCAGACACATGCCAGTTTCCTGGAGGCGATCGCAGACAACATCGACGCCATCGGAGAGGACCTAATCACGCGCGCCAGCCAGGAAACAGGGCTGCCCGCCCCCAGGCTGGAGGGCGAACGTGCCCGCACCACCGGCCAGCTGCGGCTCTTCGCCTCCGTTGTCCGCAGCGGAGACTTCCGCGGCGTCCGCATCGACCCCGCCATCCCCGACCGCACTCCCCTGCCCAGGGCCGATATCCGCCAGCGCCAGATCCCCCTCGGCCCCGTCGCAGTCTTCGGCGCCAGCAACTTCCCGTTCGCCTTTTCCACCGCCGGCGGTGATACAGCCTCTGCCTTGGCCGCAGGCTGCCCTGTCATCTTCAAGGCCCACAACGCCCACCCCGGCACCGGTGAATTGGTTGGGCACGCCGTCGTCAAGGCCGTCAAGGACTTCGGCCTGCACCCCGGCGTCTTCTCCCTGGTCTACGGGCCCGGTGCCAGCATCGGCCAAGCCCTCGTGGCGGACCCGCACATCAAGGCCGTCGGTTTCACCGGATCCCAGGCCGCCGGCATCGCCCTGATGAAGACCGCAGCTGCCAGGCCCGAGCCGATCCCCGTCTACGCAGAGATGTCCTCCCTGAACCCGGTCTTCGTGTTCGAAGGCGCCCTGAAGGGCTCTGCCGAGCAGATCGAGGCCCTGGCCCAGCAGTACGTCACTGCCGTCACCGGCAGCTCCGGCCAGCTCTGCACCTCCCCCGGACTGCTCTTCGCCCCGGCAGGTGAGGCAGGGGACAAACTCGCGGCCGCCGTCGGCCGTGCCGTGTCAGCGTGCGCCGGGCAAACCATGCTCACCGAAGGCATCGCCGGGTCCTGGAATGCCGGAACCGAAGCGCTCGGCAGCGCAGCAGGTGTTGACCTTATTGGCAAGGGTCTGGAAGGTGCCACCAAGAACGCCCCGGCTCCCACGATCTTCGGCACCCAAGTCCGGGACTTCGTGACCAACCATGTTCTGCACGAGGAAATCTTCGGCGCCGCCTCCCTGGTGATCCGCTACAACACCACCGAGGAACTCCTTGAAGCCGCGGCACGGATCGAAGGGCAGCTCACCGCTTCCCTGCACCTCACCGAAGAGGATTACCTCACCGCCGCGCCGTTGATCCCGGTCCTGGAACAGAAAGTGGGCCGCATCATCGTCAACGGCTGGCCCACCGGCGTGGAAGTGGGCCACGCCATGGTCCATGGCGGGCCCTTCCCCGCCACTTCCGACTCCCGCACCACCTCCGTCGGCACCCTCGCGATCAACCGGTTCCTCCGGCCCGTCGCGTACCAGAACATCCCCCAGGAGCTTCTCCCACAGCCGCTGCATGACAGCAACCCGTGGCACCTCAACAGGCTGATTGACGGTGTCATCGAAAAGGCGCACGTCACCGTCTAGCACCCGTATTCACACCATGGACCAGGTCCCGGCATGCCACTCCGGCGTGACCGGGACCTTGGCGTTTAATCAGTTCCACCCGATAAACGGCCGGCATCGTCCCTGCCCCCAAGCAAGGACAGCCAACACCCTGATAGGGCGCTGACTGACCTGGTTCCGGCTGTGCGGTTTCAGTCGGGTGGCGCGACGAGGTGATGGCGCATCTGGCCAACACCGTGAACCTGGGTGACCAGTTCGTCCCCGGGGGCGAGAAAGCGCTGGGGCGTACGCCCGACGCCCACCCCCGGAGGTGTGCCGGTGAAAATGATGTCACCGGGGAACAGTGGGGTCACCTGGGAGAGGCGTTCGATGATCTCGGGAATTGAGAAGACCATGTCGGAGGTGTAACCGGCCTGCACCTGTTCACCGTTGATGGTGCAGCTCAGTTCGATGTTGTCCGGATCTTCGAACTCGTCCGGTGTCACCAGGAGCGGCCCGAGGGGACCGAATCCGGGGAAGGATTTGGCGAGACTGTATTGGGGGGCCGGGCCGGAGGCCTGCAGGGTGCGTTCAGACAGGTCCTGTCCGGCCGTCAGCCCGGCAACATGGCTCCATGCCCTGTTTTCGGTGATGTTGTGACCGCCCCGTCCGATGACGGCCACGAGTTCGACCTCCCAGTCCACCGTGCCTGGTGGCAGCGTGATGGTCCCATAGGGTCCTGTCAGCGAGCTGGCGAACTTCGTGAAGACCGTGAGATCCTCGGGCACCGCAAGATTGGCCTCGGCAGCGTGGGCGGCATAGTTCAGGCCAATGGCGAAGATCTGGCGTGGCTGGGGTACGGGGCTGGCAAAGTCCTGCGGATCGATATCGGCCAGAGGTTTCCCGGCGAGATCCTCAAGCGGGCCGGCGGCGGCCCGGAGTTCGTCCCAGCGGCTGTAGGCTTCCTGGATATTGGGGCTGAACCTGCCACGGGTTGCCTCCGAGACGTCCACGGCCTGGTCATTCGGGGTGATCAGGGTTAGCCGGTTGGAGATGTTGGCGATGCGCATAAGGATCCCTTAGAGCTTGAGACTCGGTGGTGTGGGCAATGACGTGTGGCCGGTCCTTTTCGGACCGGCCACACGTCATTTATTGGTCTTGTTCAGGCAGAGACATCGAATTCGATGGTGCCCCAGCCTTCAAAGGTGCCGGACCAGTGACCTGCTTCGCGCATGGGGACCGCCTTGAGGCAGCTACCGGGAAGGATGACCTGCCCTGGCTGGAATTCGACGTCGTACTCAGCGAGTCGGTTGACGAGCCAGGCCGTTGCGGCGAAGGGGTTGCCGAGGATGTTGCGGGTGTTTCCGGAGATGATTTCGCGGTCGTTGAAGTTCAGGACACCCCGGGTGTTGCTGAGGTTCACTTCGTTGACGCGCCTGGGGGTGCCGCCCAGCAGGATGGCGCCGGTTGAGCCATTGTCGGCCAAGGTGTCGGGAAGGCTGATGGCCCAGTTCTTGACCCGGGAGTCGATGATTTCGATGGCCGGCAGTGCGTACTCAATGGCGTCGATGACGTCGGCCACCGTGATGTTTGGACCGCGGAGCGGCTTGCGCAGCAGGAAGGCGGGCTCGAGTTCCACGAACGGCTCGATGAACTTGCCCAGTTCAAGGCTGGTTCCTTCGTAGGCAAAGGTGCTCGCGAGCAGGTGGCCGTAGTCCGGCTGGTCGAGGCCGAAGGCGTCCTGCATGACCTTGGCGATGTTTCCCAGCTTGTAGCCGACGAGGCGGTCACCGTTTGCGATGGCGTGCCCAACGTTGATTTTTTGCACCTCGAATGCACCGTCCACGTCCAGTGCCGGCCAGGATTCGGTGGGTGCGGCGATGGATTCGCCCTGGAGCCGGGCGGTGCGGAGAGTGCCGGCAATGTCCTCAAGGGAAATGGTTGACATAAAGCGGGGTTCCTTTCGGTTTTGCCCCGCTCCGGCACGACGTCGTGCCTCGGCGAGGTGGAAGCTGAAGTATGGCTTTTGAAGGCTGTGCCCTAGTTGCCCAGGTGCCAGATGCCGAGGGCGGACAGAAGCTCACGGGGATCCCAAACGACCCACTCTTCGGCGAGTTTGTCATTTTCGAACCGCAGGAATGATGCCCCGGACACGGTGACGGCCCTGCCCGTGGGGGGAACGTCCATGAACGGCCCCTGGTGTGTGCCCTTGGTCTGCCAATGGATCGCGACCCTGTCTCCGTCTTCGACCATCTGCAGGATCTCCACGGTGGAGTCCGGGAAAGCCGAGTGCATGTCGGTGATGGTGCCCTGGAGACTATTGAAGTCTTCGGTCCCGGTCTTGGACCGGCGGATGTAGTTGGGGGCAAGGATCCGTTCGAATGAGGACAAGTCGCCCTGTCCCCACGCGCCGTTCCACGCCTTGAGAATGGTTTCCTGCCTGGTGCTCATGATGCGCTCCTTGATACTTCGGTGGGGATTTCGATGGGCTGGTACTGGCCGAACTTTCCGCCGCGGAACAGCAGGGCGTCGCCGCTCCCGTCCTCCATATGAGTGACGGCTCCGATGACCATGTAGTGGTCACCAACGAGGACTTCGGCGGTGACCACGCAGTCGATGTAGGCGGTGGCGCCGTCAAGGTGGGGGGTGCCGAGCGGCCCGGCGCTGCATGGCAGGCCTTCGAACTTTTGGGGACCTTTACGCGACAGGGACCTGCAGATGCTGATCTGATCGTCGGCGAGGATGTTTGCGGTGAATTTTTGCAGGTTCCGCAGCTTGGGCCAGCTCGAGGAGGACTTGTCCACGCAAAACATAACCAGGGGTGGTTCCAGGGACAGGGACTGGAACGTGCCGACGACCAGACCGAGCTTTTCGTTGTCGTCATTGATGCCCGTGATAGCGGTGACGCCTGTGGGAAGCTTGCCCAGGATCTGACGGTAGAAGGCTGGGGTTATATCTGTAGGGGGAGTTTGCTCTTTGGCGGGGGTGATATCCATTGTGATAATTCCTTTGTGACTGGGTTTGGGGCGTCAGTGCCCTGTTGAGTGGGAAGCCGCCTTGCGGGCGGATTTGCGGTATCCGGACGCTTGATGCCCGCTCATTGGAAGGCTTTCAGCTCGGCGTGGACCGCGCGGGCTGTGCGGAGGCCGCTTTCGATGGCTCCGTCAAAGAACCCGGCCCAGATGTTGGCCGTGTCGCTGCTCGCGAAGTGCAGCGCGCCTTCGCTGGCCTGCTGGGCGGCGTGGTACTTGGTTAGCTGGCCCGGGCGCTGGACCTGCCAGGTTTCCTCTGCGTAAGGGTCCTCGCCCCACTTGTGTCCGGTGACTTCCAGGACTTCCAGGTCGTCGCGCCACACCTTGATGGCTTCCTGGACCTGTTCGGGATCGGTGACGTCGATCCGGTTGGCGTCTGCGCCAAATCCCACCAGCACTGCGTCGGTGTCGCTGATGAACTCGGTGCGGATCACGGACAGTGGCTTGTCCTGGGCCGAGTATGCGAAGAACGGCTTGATCGGTCCCTTGACCCGGATCCAGGCCTTGACGCCCTGGGAAGCGGTCCTTTCCCGGCTGGGGGCAAGCTTGCCTGCTGTCAGGGCGGGCTGGACGTCGAGCATATGAAGGATATTTTGCGGCAGGGTGATGACCACCTTCCCGGCCTGGATGGCCTGTCCGTTGCCGTAGGTGATGGTGGCGCCATCGCTGTTGTGGCGGACGCTGGTGACCGGGGCGTTGAGGCGGATGTCGGCGGTGCTGTCCTCGGCGATGGCGTTGACCAGGGTGTCATTGCCGTCCTTGAGTCGGTAAATCGCTGAGGCCTCGTGCATCAGGTGCCAGTGCCCGGAGGATCCGGCGGTCCAGCGCAAGGCGTTGACGTAAGCGCACTGGTCCAGGGGTGCGTTGAAGTGGCCAACCCAGGCAGCCTCGTTGGCGTTGCGTTCGTCCTCCGTGAGGTCCAGCTTGTCCAACATTTCCTGCAGGTTGTACTGGTCAACCTCTGCCAGGTTCTCCACCGTCAGCGGCGCGTCCGGGCGGGGCAGCCACTTCACCGTGTCTTCCAGAAGCCGGGTCATACCCGGGTCGATCAGCGTCATGAAGTCGTCCAAATTGCCGCGGCGCACCTCATCACCGGCCAGCCAAAAAGTTTCCTCCGAGCGGGGCCCGCGGGAGACCTCCAGGCCGTAGCGGGTGACCTCGGCCCAGACATGGGGCTGGGTCCAGTGCAGCCAGTTCCCGCCGAGCTCGAGATTCTGGCCCAGGCGGCGCTCGGTAAAGACCCGGCCGCCAAGCCGTTCGCGTGCTTCCAAAACAACCACGTTGTGGCCGCGGTTGCCCAGCTCACGGGCGGTGGTAAGGCCGGCGAGTCCCGCGCCGATGACCACGACGTCTGTCTGTTCAGACATTGGTATCTCCGAAGTACTTGGGGCTCCGCCGGCGTCAGCGGGCAGCATCGCTGAGGTGTGTGGCGCGCTGCGCTGTCGCGGGGTGGCCATCCAGCGTGTACTTCTGGCCGAAGAGCTTTTCGCGCAGCGTCACCGGCTCCTGGCCTTCGTCCCTGGCCGGGGAGACGATGCCTTCGGCGCGCAGCTGGGGCAGCGCGAGCTCGATAAAGTCTTCCCAGCTGCCGGGCTTGGAGGTGTAGCTGAGGTTGATACCGTCAACGTCTGCCTCATCACGCCAGCGGCGCAACTCGGCAGTAACTGTCTCCGGCGAACCGATGATGGTGCACCCGCTGCCGCCCACCGAGAGGAACTCGGCGATCTGACGCGGTGTCCACTCTCGGTCCGGGTCAGCTTTGGAGAACATGTCAACCATTGACTGCGCGGCCTTCGTTCCGACGGACTTCAACGGGGCGTCCAGGTCGTAGGCGGACATGTCGATGCCGGTCCAGCCGCTGAAGCGTGCAAGGGCTCCTTCGACCGGTGCGTTCTCGAGAGCCTTCTGGTACTTGGCCTGGGCCTCTTCATCAGTGGGGGCTACGACAACAGTAAGAAGGATCACGACCTTGACGTCGCGCGGATCACGGCCAGCGTCGGCCACAGCCTGCCGGACCTTGGCAACAGTGCGCTGGGCGCCCTCCACCGACGTGCTCTGGATGAAGACAGCTTCGGCATGCTTGCCGCCGAATTCCATCCCCCTGGCGGAGGAGCCGGCCTGGAAGAGCACAGGGGTGCGTTGGGGCGAGGGCTCGCACAGGTGGAAACCGGGCACAGTGAAATATTGACCGGAATGGTTGATCGGGTGGACCTTCGCCGGATCGATGTAGGTAGCCGATTCGGCATCCCGTACCGCAGCGTCCTCTTCGAAGGAGCTCTCCCACAGCTTGTAAACGACATCCATATATTCATCGGCCATGTCATAGCGCTCAGCAGGGCTCATCTGCTGGACCTTGCCGAGGTTCCGTGCAGCCGCCTCGGAATATGAGGTCACGATGTTCCAGCCGACGCGTCCGGAGGTGAGGTGGTCCAGGCTGCTGAACTTACGTGCCAGCAGGTATGGCGGCTCGTAGGTCGCCGAGCAGGTGACACCGAAGCTCAAGTGCTTGGTCACTGCCGCCATGCCACTGATCAGTACGGTGGGGTCATTGATGGGGAACTGCGCCGCATCCCTCAGGGCAGCGTCCGCGGAGCCGTTGAAGACGTCGTGGTAGCCGACGTTGTCGGCGAAGAAGATGCCGTCAAAACTGGCGGCCTCCAGCTTCTTCGCCACTTCCGTCCAGTACTGCAGGTCCGTGTAGCGATGGCCCTCGTCGCCGTCGTTGCGCCACGAACCTGAGGTCAGGTGCGCCGGAGCGAAAACGTCGAAGGCAAACAGGCTAAGGGGTTCATTTTTCATGGCAGCGGTACTTCCTTGGACGGTGCCTTCCGGCGGCGACATAAACTACTAGCAAGATCAAAATTGAACGCTGTGTTCAATTTAGGGTGTTAGGTGGCTCACTGTCAAGATCGGCGCCGCGCTTTTGAACATGGAGTTCGTTTAGCGGTCGCGACTAGGATGTACATAACGATGAGACTTGAAGTAGGAGCGGACATGGCAGCAGGGCAAAACGCGTCACCGGAGGATTCCCCGGAAAGCGAGGCGACTGCCGGCACCCCTGAGCCGTTTGACCTCATTAACAAATCCGTCGTGAAGGCGACCGTCCTGCTCAGGGAGCTTGGACGGCACCCCGGTGGAATCAACGTCACTGAACTGGCGCAGGCGGTGAAAATGTCCCGTCCGACCGCCTTCCGGCTTCTGCTGAGCCTTGAACAGACAGGCTTTGTGGAGCGGGAAGACAACCGTTACAAGCTGGGCTGGCAGCTTGCGCACCTGGGCAGGCTTGCTGATCCCTACTCCGGTGCCGTGGCGAGGATTCAGCCCGTGTTGGATGCGTATGCCGCCAGGCTCAACGAGACGTTGAGCTTCGTTGTGGTCCGTGGCGAATGGGACCATGAGGTTATTGCAGAAGCGTCTGGGTCCCGCTACCTCAGCGCATCGCACCTCTACATCGGTGGAACCTACCCCCTGCATGCCAGCTCCACCGGCAAGCTTCTTCTCGCCGAGCAAAGTGATGACAAGATCACGGCGAAGCTGCCCGAGAAACTTGAGTCCTTCACCCCTCACACCATCGCGAGCCGGGATGAGCTCCTGAAGGAGATTCAGCAAGTCCGGAAGGACGGATATGCGGTCCTGAGCGATGAGTTGGAAGAAGGGCTTTTCGCTGCCGGTTATCCTGTTCGGGATTCCGCAGGGACTCTCATGGGCGTACTGACCATCAATGGACCTACCCAGCGGCTGAAGTCAGAACAGCTCGACTCCATCATCAACGAGCTCCGCCAAGGGGCAGAGGAAATCTCCAAAGTTCTCGCCTAGCAACTTGGCAGCCCTGGCCATCGTTCCGCCGCCTAATCCCCGGGTTTTTCCACTGCATTCGTTCCACCTGGCGGCGGTTGGTCTCGCGGCCCGAGCAAACATCCGCCGTCGGCGCCTTCTGGGGCAAGGGGTTGTTGACGTCAGGATCTGGGGCGCGGAGTTTGCTGCTGCAGATGTCTCAGGCAGCGGCGCGCCAGGCCTTTACTCAGCCCGGTTCGACGGGCCAGCTCGACAGGGTCAGCCCCGCGGGTCTCAGTCCTCTCTAGCGCCTCAAGATAGGTAGCCGTGCGCTGCAGCGCCCAGACCGGAAGCGCAGAATTGCCGCTCATGCACGGGCTTCCGTTAGTGGCTCCTGAAGGGCAGAAGACGTTAGGGAGGGGCAGTTGCGGAGGGCCCAATGTCGGGCGAGCCTTACATCTTCATGCAGCTGCTCAACCAGGGCTTGGACGGATTCGAATTCACTTTGCCTGCGCAGGAGCTGCATGAGATGAACACGCAAGTGCTGCCCGTATAAATCCATGTTCAGATCCAACAGGTGAGCTTCGAGCAGGCGCTTGCCCTGGTCGGAATAAAACGTCCTGCGGCGCCCGACAGACACAACCGCCGCTGCGAAATTTCCTGGTGAGACTTCGACGGTCCCGGCCCACACTCCATCCAGGTCCTCCGATGTCATGGGGATATTGGCAGTGGGAAAACCGAGGGCTCGCCCACGACGATCACCGGTTTCCACGATTCCCTCAACAGTGAACATTTTTTCCTCGATCCTGCACGGCGCCCTTGCCGACATTTGTTCAATATACGACCGCTGCGTTCATGAGTTCAAATTGGCCGCCTCCATAGTTGATGTGCCACAGTCCAAGCATGGACGTTATTGCAATGGACAGAACTTCCGATCGGTATCGGAAACCCCCGACGCCTGGTCCACCATTGCTCCCTTTCGAGCGCTTCAGGATCATCGCACTCGCACTGGTGTATTCCAGATTGTGAAAGCGCCCCGGGGTGCTGTGGGATGTGACGGTGCCTCTAATGGGGAATCTCACAAGTTCCTATATCAGCTCTGTGCAGGGGGCTGGCAAAATTGGGGACAGGACTTCAACCGAGGATGGTCGTTGTCAACGGCCGCAACCAACCAGGTTTGCCCAGCACAAGGGCCAAACGCTAGGTTCAGCAGTTCCTTCCTGTCGCCGCCGGCTTCTGCTCGCCGGCCCTCTCACATCCGAGGACAGGCAGTGAATCCCATCGGGGTCGCGGCCCTGGCCCAAGCCGAGGGTCGCTAACAGTCCTGTCCCCCGGTTACTCGTTCAACGGGCAATTCCGCCTCAAACAAGAGTTAGGAACCAAATGCTTAGGGAAACGATCTACTGCGACGTTTGTTGGACCAATCCAGGGCATGCACACATCCGCGACTTGCCCATCTGCACGTCATGCATCGAAGAGTTCAATATGATGGGTCTCCATCGTCTCGTGTACTGGGATAGTGAACCGTACGAGACACCGGACGGGCAGCGGATGGCTGCCGAAGAGGCCAAGGACAGCCACGGGCCGGTCCTCTTTAGCCCGCGCAACAGCGAAGAGCTTTTCTTGGCTCGATTTGCCACCTTAGTAGCGGCGTTCTAACGACCTTCAGTGGGATGCGCGACAAAATGCCCAATGCGTGGTCGCGATGATGCCGTTGTTGAGCATGCGGAGGCCCAACACAGAATGACGTTTGCAAAAGCAGCTGCGCCAGGGGGCAGCACACCCAAAGCTGACGCACGGCTCTTGCCGGGTCCTAGGAACAACCGGAGTTGATCTATGTTTTGAAAGAAAAGTCCGGGTCCGCCCGCCCCGATCCCGGGAGAATCCTACTTCCAGCCTTGGATAACCTAAATTGACGCCAGCCATGGACGGATCAGAGTCGCCACCAGTTCCGGCCGGCGTGATCAACGAGCACGGTTCCCGGCCAAGGCAGGTTGACGGAAAATCCGTTATCGGCTGTTTTGTGGCATGCACAGAAGGGATTGTTTGTACGGTGCCAGCTCTAGGCTGAATCTGTCTTTGCGATGTACACGTGGCAAGGCGCGTTGTGGGCTACGCTGTCAGCGACACTGCCAAGAACGCGTCCGATGCCACTCATGCGCTTACTTCCCACGACGATCATGAGGGCGTTATGTTTTTCCGCCTGCTGGATGAGCGCTTGGGCGGGCGTGGCTCGGATGGCAAAGTACTCGACTTGAAGTTGTTTTGACGCCAGGGCGGCTGCAGTTTCGCGCGCGACTTTTTCTGCATGTTTTTCTTCGGAGAAGGCTATTTCGTCGTTGGCGAGTCCGAGGACTTGCGCCCGGTCGGTGTTAAACGCCGACACTACGTGAAGTTTTGCACCCAGAGTGGTGGCCAGAGCAGCTGCCGATGCTGATGCCCTTTTGGCGGTTTCACTGCCGTCGACGCCTACGACGATTATCTCAGTCATCCTGTCCTCTTTCGTTGGTGGATTGACGGTGACATCCCGTTGGCGGGAATTATCCGTTGAGGTCCTGTGGTGTGACCCAGGCTTGGTGGCCTTGGGCCATTTCGAACATTTGGCGGGGGCCGTGGCTGTCGGCTGCGATCCACAGGGCTGAAGAGTCGGGCATGGCCTCTTCGACGATTCCTGTTCTGATCACTCGTCCGTTCTGACGGATTTCCACTCGGGTGTTGATCAGCTTGTTCCATTCGACGTGTTTACGGGGTGTGGCCCGGTTCAGTGTCATGTGCTGCCCTATGTAATGGCGGTGGCATTGGCCGGCGAACCTGTGGCACCGGTGATGGCCAGCGGCTTGATGCTGAGGAAGGCGTCCCATCTGCCGGTTGCCCGCATGTGCCGGGCGAGGGGGCCAAGTTTCCATAGTTCCCCAAGGGGCATGCCGAGTTTCGCCAGGAGCTGTTGATGCATCATGCCGTGGTCGTTGGGGGCCGATTGCAGGAACGGGCTGCCGGGCACGACGGGCAGGCATTCGAGGGCAAAGTTGTCGGCGGCGATGACGGAAAGCTGGTTGTCCCAGACCCAGGCAACAAATTCGGTTGACTGGGCGATTCCGGTTGCCCGGCGGCTGTCGCGCATCCGTTGCTTTTCCTCCGGGGTCAGGGCCTGGAACCATTCACACCAGCCGGTGTGGATCATGAGGATGTCACCGGGGAGGAGGGTGGCGGATTGTTCCTCAAGGGCTTCTTTGACCAGGTCGAGACTGAGGGGCTCTCCCGCGGCGTGGTCGATGGGGTTTCCTTGGCGGGAACGGTACCCGTCAAGGTCAACCAGCACTCCCCTGCCGGCAATGGGGTTTTCGGCCCATTCCTGGATGCCGAGGTCTGGTGTTCCTTCACGGATCAGTTCATCCGGTGTGCCGTTGTAGAAGCCGACGTCGTCTGCCCTGCGGTGCCGCAGTCCATCTATCTGGCTGGATCCCTGAAGGTAATAGCCGTCGAGGTAGTCGTCCCGGTGCGCGGGGTGGGATGAGTAGATGGTGTGACGCGGGGCCCCGCGTTTGAGGGACATGCCGGGATCGAAGGCATCTGCCGGGTAGTCCAGGCCGTGCACCATCCCGGTTTTGATGGAGTTCCTTGCCCGCAAAATGTCCTCGGGTGTGATGAAGGATGGTGTTCCGCGGCGCGGGTCTTCGAACAGGTGCCAGGAGGTTCCGGCGAGCTCGCCCTCGCGGTTCTGCAGCTCTGCGAAGGTGGGATAGATTCCGGTTTCGGTGGCTTCGGTCATCGTGTTGCTGCCTCTTGGGGTGTCTTTTTGTGTTTCTGGTGCCGCTGGTAGCTGAGCAGGAAACCTGCGATCGCACAGATTGAGGCTGCGATACACATCGGTGCTTTGACCGTCTGGTTAAGAAATTCCAGCCAGTTTCCCTGTCCAAGGGTGAGCGCGGCTGCCTGCCCGAGCACGAAGAGCACCCCGCCCAGCAGGAGCGTTGCGAGGGTCAGGACGAAAACGGCCTCGATGAATCTTCTGGTCTTTTGCATCTGGTTTCCTTAGATCGGCAAGATGCCGAGGATGATGAGCACACCGATGCCGAGCAGGGGCAGTGCGTAGTGGGTGAGCAGGCGGGCGAAGGTCTTGATCGGATTGACGTCCGCGATGCCGCAGGCGACGTAGAGTGGGGCGCCGCCGGGTGGGACGGCGGCTTCGCAGGAGGAAAAGACCAGAACGGCGACGGCGGCAGTTGTCGCCGGTACGCCGGCAGCCACCAGGGCGGCAACCCCGACCGTTCCGACGGCGGCCATGGTCGCTGTCGCGGACAGCGGCGCCGCGACGGCAATGATGATCAGGCCGATCAGGATGGCGAGAAGCCACAGCGGAAGGTTCATCCCGGTGAGCAGTGCCGTCATTTGCTTGGGCAGTCCGGTGGCGGCGAGGGCGTTCGCTCCGGCGAATGCGAAGACGACGGTGACGCCCACGATGCCGAAGCGTGGGGCGGAGTTCTGCAGCATGGTCCACCATGCCCGGCCGCTGTTAGGGAGGTTCTTCCTGCCCAGCAGCGCGCCGGTGATAATCAGGACCACCGGGATCCAGACGATGACACTGACCAATTTGGTGATGTCTCCACCGGTCCAGTCAGAGAGAGCTGTAGCGATACTGCCGGAGGTGATGACCAGCGGGATGGCCACGACGACGAACAGCAGCATGGTGGCCCAGCCTCGGCCGAATGCCGTCCGCACGGATAGCCGATGGGCGGCATCCAGCGGCGTCATCGCGCTCTTGCGGACGAGGAGCCAGGTCACGATCAGCCTGTGCAGGAAGCACCACAGCCCGCCGAACAGCAGCGGCAGAACAAGGGCGTTGACGTCCAGCAGGGGGCCGACGGTGGCGGATCCGACCAGAACGAACATCGAGGCGCTGAAGGGGAAGGTGATGCCCATTCCTGCGTTACCCGCGACGAGGGTCGCCGCAGCTGGCTTGTCGAGTTTGGATTTTTCCATCCAGGGGATCGTGACGGACCCGACCGTTGCCGCGATGGCAGCCTGGTTGTGGACCACCCCGCCCAAACCTGCTGACGCGACCGTTGAGACCCACGCCGGTCCGCCTTTGACTCCGCCGATCAGTGAGTTCAGCAGGTCGATCAGCCGGTCCAGCACACCGCCCTTATCCAGCAGGTATCCCATGAAGACAAACGCCATGGTGGCGTAGACGATTTCGTCCGTTATGGCTGAGTAAAACGCACTCCAGCCAATTTGGGCCGCGGATGCCCCGGTGAAGGGAAGCACAACCAGGAAGCCGAGGATCATGGCCTCCCCCACGCTGCGTTTGATGACGGTTGTCCACAACAGGATGACGGCAAGGTAGGTGCCGAGGGCCCAGATGCCGATCATACTGAGGCTCCTGACAGATTTTTTGTAGCGGAAGGGGAGGTCACCGTTGATTCCTGTTTCTGATTTTTCCTGATGCTGGTGTCAGCGCAAGGCCGGGGCCGCGGGTGCGGTTTCCTGTGCCATGCGGGTGAGCGCGCTGGCCGAGGCTGTGGTCATCTCGGAGGGCACTCCCAGGTCCGACAGGTAGCTTGCGGTGTCCTGCATTTCCTTGGAACGGCGCAGCGCGTGCTTGGCGGTACCGGTGAGGAACCTGTCGATGACCGCCTGGCCGTCCCCTGCGAGCTGCCGGGCGATCTGGCCCCGGATCCAGTCCTCCAGGCCGGCGGCCCTGCCCGCGGTGACCGCTTCGACGACGACCGAAGCGAGGCCTTTCATGAGGACGCTGCGGAGCAGTTTATGGGCCATCGCAGCGCCGGGCTCGCCCTCGGCGACCTCGACCTCGGCACCGAGCGGGGCCAGGAGGTCAGCGACCACTTGGGAGCCGGGGCCGCTGACCATCAGCGGCGTTTTCTCCCCCAGCGCGGCAACGGGTCCAAGGATGGCGACGTCGGCAAAGTCTGCCTGGCTTGGCAACTGTCCGAGTTCACGCATGACGTCCGGGGAGGATGAGGTGAAGTCTGCGTAGGTGCTGCCTGCTCCCAGTGCGGGCAGGCATTCCTGGGCTACGCTGCGGGCAGCAGCCGCCCCGGTAAGAACCAGGACCACGTCGGCTCCGGCACATGCTTCGGCTGCCGTTGCTGCCCGGGTGACACCGGCCGGTGTTGAGGGAGCCACCGGATCAAATCCGGTGACGGTGTGGCCCTTGGCGATGAGTGCTGTTGCATAGGTGGCTCCGGCTTCGCCGAGGCCAATGATGGCGCATGCTGTCATTGTCTTGTGTCTTTCTTGCTTTAGCGGCGGGCTGCGACGATGGCTTGCCGGCGGTTCGTTTCATCCGCGAATACCGCTTCTGCGGCTTCGGCGACGGCTGCTGCCTGTTCACGGGGAATGACCACCAGACCGTCCGAGTCGCCGATGATGACGTCACCGGGCAGGACGGGGACACCGCCGAAAGCGACCGGTGTCCCCAGCCGGAAGGGACCGTTCTTGTAGGGGCCGGCCGGTGTGGTGGCGCGGGCGAAGACCGGCATGCCGATTTCGCCGAGGGCTTCCGCGTCCCGGGCTGCCCCGTCCAGGGCGAATCCTGCGATGCCGAGGTTGATGGCCCGTTCGCCGATGAGTTCGCCCAGGAGGGCCCGTGACTCGTCACCGCCGCCGGCGACGACGATGACATCGCCGGGGCGGGCGTGTTCCAGGGCCTTGTGGATGCCCTGGTTATCTCCCGGCCGTGTCCATACCGTGAAGGCGGGGCCTGCCAGCTGGGCGCCGGGCCAGATCGCCTGGATCGCGGAGTGGGCGACACCCAGCCGGTCAACGGCATCCCCGATGTTGGCGGCGGGAAGTTTGGCCAGGCGTTCCACGAGGTCCTTATCGGGGCGGGGAAAGTCTGCGTCGATGATGTCAAGGGCTGGGGTGGTCATGAGTGTTCTTCCGTTCCGGTTGGCTTAGAGGGGTTAGTCAGTCTTCTGAACCAGGGGGAGGACCTTCTTGAAGTCCTCTTCCTGACCTGCCCAGAACTGCTTGTAGTCCTCACCGTTGAGGTAGGCGGTCTGCAGGCCCAGGTCGTTCATCTTCTGGACTACGGTCGGGTCCTCGACGGCCTTTTGGATGGCGGCTTCAAGCTTGTCGGCTACCGCGTCCGGCAGCCCGGCGGGTGCTGAGTAGCCGCGTGCGGTGCCTGCGATGAGGTCGTAGCCGGCTTCCTTGAACGTGGGAACGTCCGGCAGCGAGGGTGCTTTTTCGGCGGACATGACGCCAAGGACACGTGCTTTGCCCTGCTTGGTCAGGTCGGTCACGTCGCTGACGTTCGCGACGAGGATGTCCACGTGCTTGCCGAGGAACGCGGTGGTGGCCTGGGAGGCGCCTTCGGAGAAGTGGACGGGGGCGAACTCGGCGCCGGTGGCTTCCTGGATCTGGGCCAGCGCGAAGTGTTCGCCTGTCTGCAGGCCGGTGGTGCTGGCGGTCATGGACTTCGGGTTGGCCTTGGCGGCGTCCAGGAGGTCCTTGAGCGTCTGGTAGGGGCTGTCCGGCTGGACGGCGATGACGGTGGGGTCAATGACCTGCCGGCCCAGGGGCTGGAAGCTGTCGCGGGTGTATTTGGCGCCGCGGGAAGGATCCAGGGGTGAGACGACAACGGAGGGGGAGCCGGTGGCGCCGATGGTGTAGCCGTCGGGTGCGGCGCTGGTCAGCTGGGTGTAGCCGATCTGGCCGCCGGCTCCGGGCTTGTTGATGACCTCGACGTTGGTGCCGAGTTCCTTTTCCAGGACCGGCTGGATCAGCCTGGCCGCGGTGTCGACGGCGCCTCCCGAGGAGAACGCGACGACCAGGTCGATGGACTTGCCCTTTTTCGGGAAGTCGTCGGCGGCGGTGTTCGTGGAGCCGGCGTTGGCGCCGCAGCCGGTGACGGCGATGAGGGTTGCTGCTGCGAACGCGGCGGCGATACGGGGGCGGGTGATCATGGTTCTTCTCCTTTGAAGGTGTGAATTCTTGGGGTAGGGAGTTTAGGTTTCGGGGTCTTCGTTCAGCGCTTTGGGCTTACGGAGTTTGAGCAGCGGGCTGAAGACGATCAGCAGTCCGAGTCCGATGAGGACTGCGGAGATGGGGCGGCTGGTGAAGATGCTGAAGTCGCCCTGGGAGATTTCGAGCGATTCGCGCAGTGAACGCTCCATCAGGGGGCCGAGGACCAGGGTCAGCACCATCGGGGCCAGCGGAATGTCCAGGTGCCGCAGTGCCAGTCCGAGGAGTCCGAAGCCGATCATGACGAAGACGTCAAAGACGCTGAAGTTGATCGTGTAGGCGCCGATGACCATAAAGAGCAGGATCAGGGCGGTCAGGATCGAGTAGGGTACCCGCAGGATTGAGGTCCACAGCCCGACCAGTGGGACGTTCAGCACCAGCAGGATCAGGTTCCCGATGAAGAGGCTGGCGATGATCGCCCACGCGATTTCCGAGTTTTCCGTGAACAGCGTCGGGCCCGGGGTCAGGCCCTGCTGGAGGAAGGCTCCCATCAGGACAGCGATTGTCGGGGACGCCGGGATGCCGAGCGTGAACAGCGGGATCAGTGCAGCGTTCGCGTGGGAGTTGTTGGCCGTTTCGGGACCTGCGACGCCCTCGATGGCGCCCTTGCCGAGTTCATTACGGTGGCGGGAGAACTTCTTTTCCGCGCCGTAGGCCAGCAGGGAGGACACCGACCCGGTCATGCCGGGGATCAGGCCAAGGCCGAAGCCGATGCCGGTACCGCGGGCCATGGCCGGGGCGCTCCGGCGCCATTCCTTGCCCGTGGGAAGCAGCGAACGAAGGTTCGGGGCGTGCACATTGGGGGTGGTGGTGCCCTTGCGGTAGGACAGCAGTTCCGAGAGCCCGAAGACACCAACGATCACGGCGACGAAGCTGACGCCGTCCAGGAGCCGGTCCATCCCGAAGGTGAAACGCGGGGCCCCGGCAACAGGGTCAATGCCGACCATGGAAATCAGCAGGCCCAGGGCCCCGGAGATAACGGCTTTGACCATCGATTTGCCGGCCAGGGCAACGAGCAGGGAAATGCCGACCACCATCAGGGCGAAGAATTCCGGTGGTCCGACGAGCAATCCCAGTTCGCCAAGCGGTTTGGCCGCGGCGACCAAACCGACCGTCGCTATCGTTCCCCCGACGAAGGACCCGACGGCGGCGATGGTCAATGCAGCACCTGCTTTGCCCATCTTCGTCATCGCGTAGCCATCGATGGTGGTGATCGCTGAGGCAGCCTCACCGGGAGTGTTCAGCAGCACGCTGGTGATCGTTCCGCCGTAGGCGGTGCCGTAGAAGATGGCACACAGCATGATGATCGCCCCGGTCGCATCCAGGTTCAGCGTGAGGGGGATCAGCAGGGCAACGCCGGCGACCGGGCCGATGCCGGGAAGGACCCCGATGATCGTGCCCAGGAGGCAGCCGAGGAAGGCGAAGAGCAGGTTCTGCCAGGTCATGGCGGCCGCAAAGCCGCCCATAAGTTCGTTGAAGATTTCCACGTCTAGAATCCGATCGTGTTCAGCAGGGGGAAGGCAGATACCGGCAGCGAAACGTTCAGCCCGTAGTTGAAGGCATAGAACGCGCCGACGCTTCCGGCTAGGGCGATGATCAACGAGGAGACCCACGACCTGCGGCTGCGCAGTTTCAGGTGGTACATCAGAAACAGGAACATGCTCAGCTGGAACCCGAGCAGGTCCATCACGGCCGCGAGGAGTGCCAGGCTCACGACGACGGCGATCACCAGTCCCCTGTCCACGCCTTCTGCAGTCTCAGTGGGCCGGCGCAGTTCCTGAACCAGCCAGATGAGCGCCATGGCGGCAAGCACAGCGCCCATGGCAAAAGGAAACAATCCCGGACCCGGCCCAAGGGACGTCCAGAGGCCCAGTCCGACAGAGCTGATCAGGACGTAAATTCCGACGGCCGTGAAAGCGCCGATACCCACCAGGACAGTGGGCGCAACACGGGCGGCGCGTTGGTTTGTCATCACTGACTCCGTTGTCATCAGTTCCTTCTTAGCTTGATTGGCTCTTTCATTGTGTGGAAGAGCATTACGTGTATAGAAATAGTGACAGGCGGCACATGAGCTGTCAAGCGCAAAGGAATTACATACAATGGAAGAATGACGACAGCAGTGAAGGCGGATGCGGTAGCACCGGCGGAAGACGCGCCTAAGGCCTCGAACATGCGGTCCCTGTCCAGGGCGATGGAGGTGTACGCGGAACTGCAGCGCGCAGAAAGGCCGCAGCGGCTCAGTGACCTGGCCCGGGCCTGCGGCATGAGCCTGCCCACAACTCTGAGGATCCTTCGGGTCCTTCAGGACTTCGGCATGGTCAGCCAGACCGACAAGTCCTACCGGATCGGCCCTGCCGTTCTGCCGGCAGCAAGGAGTTACCTGGAGAACGACCCGCTCGTGGTCTCCTCACGCCCCATCCTGCAGCAGCTGGCCACCCAGACCGGGCTCACGGCCTCCCTGTACACCCGGCTTGGCTTTGAGCGGATCCTGGTCGCCCGCGTCGACGGCGAGGCACCCCTTCGCTATGACCTCCCGCTTGGTAAGCGGCTGCCCCTCACGCTGGGCGCGGCGGGGAAAATCCTCCTTGCTTCCGCCCCCGTTGAGGAGCTCCAGCAGGTCGTGGCTGCGGCGATCGCCGCCGGACACGAAGACGCATCCTTCGCGGTCGAGGCCTTGCGGGCCCGGCTGCCCGAACCCGGTGCTGATTACGCTTTCTCATCTGATGAGCGCGCGACGCGGGTGCATTCCGTTGCAGTAGCCCTGTCGAACAGGGCGGCACTGCCCAGCGAATCCATCTCACTCACCAGCCCCGTTGAAGCTGCCACCGAGGCAACCCTCAAAGCAGGGGTCCCGGAACTGCGGCGCGCGGCCGGCAGGTTATCCGAACTGCTTGAGGGATCTGTCTACTAAGGCACCCGTGACGGCTGACGGCTGATGCCGCGCTGGCTGGCGTAACTGTTGGAAATGGTTGACTTAAACTCCGCCGCTATGCCACGATTTCCACCACACGTAAGTTCCTTTCATTCTGTGGAATACGCAGTTTGCAGTGACGATGGAGTCAAGAATGGCAAAGCCAGTGAACCAAGCAAGAGCCGCCAGCACGGGGGAACGCCCTGCCGCTCAAACCGCTGAGGTGGCGGCAAAATGACGCTTGCTCTGGGAAATGACGTAAAGGTCAAGCGGGACGATTTGCCGAACAAATCCGCCGGGCACGTCATCGTGGACACCCTGGTGGCCCATGGCATCAAACGGGCTCACGTCGTCCCGGGTGAAAGCTTCCTGGATGTCCTTGACGGGCTTCACGACTCCCCCATCGAGACAATTGTCTGCCGCCACGAGGGCGGCGCGACCTACATGGCCGAAGCCGACGGCAAGATGAACCAGCTGCCGGGCATAGCCATGGTCACCCGCGGCCCGGGTGCGGCGAACGCCCATGTCGGCCTGCACACGGCCTGGCAGGATTCGACCCCCATGGTGCTGTTCGTGGGACTCATTCCTTTCGCGCACCGGGACCGCGAAGCCTTCCAGGAATTCGACATCAAAGCCTGGTTCGACACCGGCGCCAAGCGCGTCATGGTCCTGGACCACGCCGAGCGGGCCTCAGAAATCGTCGCCGAAGCCCTGTTCGCTGCCATGAACGGCAGGCCTGGCCCCGTTGTCATCGGGTTGCCCGAAGATGTCATCCGGCAGCAGATCCCGGCCGAACTTCACCCGCCCATCCCCGTGGCCACCGGAGGCATGACCACGGTGGATTCCGATGCCCTGGCAACGGCCCTGGCCGCCTCCAGCAAGCCGCTCTTCGTTACCGGCGGCAACGACTGGACACAGGAAGGCGCTGACCGGTTCACCGCGTGGCTGGAAAAGCACCACATCCCGGCCGCGGCCGAATGGCGGACCCAGGGCACAGTCCCGTTCGACTCCCCCTCCTACGTCGGCCCGATCGGTTACGGTCGCCCGCGCCCGACCTATGACCTGCTCGAAGAGACGGACCTGCTGATCTTTGTCGGTACCGTGCCGGGCGATGTCATCACCGACGGGTTCCTGTGCCGCCAGGACTGGTCCAAGAAGAACTTCCTCGTCACCATCGACCCGTCCCTCCGCGGCCGCTCTGGGCCGGTGTCCTACCAGATTGTCGCCAAACCCGACGTGTTCATCCGCGACCTTGCCAAGATCGAGCTCCCGGTCAAGGACGAGTGGAAAGCCTGGACGGCTCGGATGCGCGGCGAGCAGGAAACCTTCGCCGCCCTCCCCCCGGCGGCGCCCACGCCCGGTCCCGCAAGGATGGACACCCTGATGGCGACCCTCGTGCCCACCCTGCCGGCGGATGCCATGATCACCCTGGGCGCCGGGGAGCACACCAACTGGGCGCACCGCTACTTCCCCACCCAGCGCTACGCTTCGATGATCAGTGCACGCAACGGCTCCATGGGGTACTCGGTCCCGTCGGCCATTGCGGCGTCGCTGGAGTACCCGGGCCGGCGCATCGTTACCATCGCCGGTGACGGGGAGTTCCTTATGAACGGCCAGGAGCTGGCCACCGCGGCCCAGTACGGTGCCACTCCCCTGGTGATCGTGATGGACAACCAGGAATACGGCACCATCCGTACCCATCAGGAACGCCACTACCCCCACCGGGTCTGCGGAACCCAGCTGAAAAACCCCGAGTTCGCGCTGATGGCCCAGGCCTTCGGTGGCTTCGGCATCAAAGTTGAACAGGACGCCGATGTTCCCGCCGCCGTCCAAGCGGCGCTCAAGGCCATCGATGAAGACCACGTCTTCGCGCTCATTCACCTCGTGGTCGAGCAACGCGTCAAGGCCTACTAAGCACACCTGAGCACCGCCGACCAAAGCCCGAAGTCTTGAACGGAAGTAGTAGAAGATGACTGTCCCCGCATTGAAGGAAATGGAATTACTGGACTCGGTTCCCACCGGCCTGTTGATTGGCGGGCAGTGGCGGGAGGCGTCCGACGGCGGCACGTTTGACGTGCAGGACCCGGCCACCGGGGAGGTCCTCGCCACCCTCGCCTCCGCCACGAGCGAGGATGCGGTCGCCGCGCTGGACGCGGCCGACGCCGCCCAGGCCTCCTGGGCGCGGACCGCGCCCCGGGTGCGGGCGGAAATCCTGCGCCGGGCCTTTGATCTGGTCACTGAACGCGCCGAGGACTTCGCCCTGCTGATGACCCTGGAAATGGGCAAGCCCCTGGCAGAGGCCCGCGGCGAGGTCGCCTACGGGGCCGAGTTCCTGCGCTGGTTCTCCGAAGAGGCCGTCCGTGACTACGGCCGCTACCTCACCACCCCGGAGGGCAAGAACAAGATCCTGGTCCAGCACAAACCGGTCGGCCCGTGCCTGCTCATCACACCGTGGAACTTCCCCCTGGCAATGGCTACGCGAAAGGTCGCCCCCGCCGTCGCTGCCGGCTGCACCATGGTCCTCAAACCCGCCAAGCTCACCCCGCTGACCGCCCAGTACTTCGCGCAGACCATGCTCGACGCCGGCCTTCCCGCAGGAGTCCTCAACGTCGTCGCCTCGTCCTCGGCTTCCGGTATTTCCGGGCCGCTGCTGAAGGATTCCCGGCTGCGGAAGGTTTCCTTCACCGGCTCCACGCCCGTGGGCAAGCGCCTGATGGCCGACGCCGCCCAGAATGTACTCCGGACTTCCATGGAGCTGGGCGGGAACGCCCCCTTCATCGTGTTCGAGGACGCCGACCTGGACAAGGCCGTTGAAGGTGCGATGGCAGCGAAGATGCGGAACATGGGCGAAGCCTGCACCGCCGCCAACCGCTTCCTCGTCCACGAAGCCGTGGCACAGGAGTTCACGAAGAAGTTTGCCGCTGCCATGGGCGCCCTGGCCACAGGCCGCGGCACCGACCCCAGCACCCAGGTCGGGCCGCTGATCGATGCCGGCGCCAGGGATGACGTCCACGCCCTGGTGGCTGCAGCCGTGGACGCCGGAGCAACAGCGGTCACCGGCGGCGCGCCCGTGGACGGGCCCGGCTACTTCTACCAGCCCACCGTCCTCGCCGACGTGCCCAATGATGCGGCGATCCTGGGCCAGGAAATCTTCGGACCCGTCGCCCCCGTCACCACCTTCACCACCGAGGAAGACGCGATCCGCCTCGCGAACGCCAGCGAGTACGGGCTGGCGTCCTACCTTTACAGCCGCGACTTCAACCGGCTGCTGAGGGTGGCGGAGCAAATCGAGTTTGGCATGGTGGGGTTCAACGCCGGCGTTATCTCCAACGCCGCGGCCCCCTTCGGCGGCGTCAAACAATCCGGCCTCGGCCGCGAAGGCGGCACCGAAGGCATCGCCGAATACACCACCACCCAATACATCGGCATCGCCGACCCCTACGCGAGCTAGCAGCATCCGAACGTGCCTGCCGCCCCTCCGAGGGGCGGCAGGCACTCTCTGCTAATTGGACGGCCGCCGCTGCAAAAGCGGAACTACCCATCAGCTTGCACACAGCCGGGGAACATATGAGCCGTCGTCGCCACAGGCCCGGTACCGGTCCGTCTATTTCTTCATGGTGGTGGGCGAGCTGGAATCGCTCTGCGGCCCGGCGCAGCGTCCAGCCCTGATCAATGACCAGCCTGGCGAGTTTTTTCCCTGGCCCTGGATGTCAGGTCAGCGTTGGCGTGGGTAACGTAGGACACGAGAGCCTCCTGGTGTCGAGATGAGTGTGGTAACCCAAATCGATACCGGAGGCTCTCGCTTTTACATCACGCCACGCTGTCCACAACCTGCGTGGGAATTACACCTAGGGCTCCCTGCAGTGGCGAGGTCGAGGTGGAAAAACGCGGTGGATCGATTATGCGCCGCCGAATTTGCCATTCACGAGATGAGGGACATTCAGCGGGTTTTCGTCCCGGGCAGCTTCTGGCAGGAGATTCTGAGGGAACCCTTGGTATGCCACGGGCCGGAGGAACCGGGTAATGGCGGCAGTCCCCACGGACGTGCTGTTGGAAGCCGACGTTGCCGGATACGGGCCGCCATGCTGTTGGGCGTAAGTGACGGAGACTCCGGTCGGCCACTGGTTCCACAGCAGGCGTCCGGCCCGTTGGGCCAGCAGGCGCACGAGGTCCTGCACATCGTCGCCGGCTTCTCCGTGAATAGTTGCCGTTAGCTGGCCTTCCAAGACGCGTGCCACCGCGGCGAGTTGAGCTTCATCCTGGTAGGTAACCACGAGGGATGCCGGGCCAAAGCACTCGGATAGCAGCGTGTCAGGGTCTCGGAGAAGTTCCTCGGCAGTTGTAGCGAGGATCGCGGAAGTGGGCAGTCCTGGTGTTCCGGCCGCTTCAGCAAGGACTTTCACGCCGGGGTGGACCGCTATTTGCTTGAGGGATTCCGCGTAGCCAGTCAGGATCCGTTCATTAAGGAGCCTGCCGGGAGCCGGCAGGGATTGCGAGCTGATGTGAGCCACCATGGCAGACTCCTCGGGCACCAGCAGCACGCCGGGCTTGGTGCAGAGCTGGCCGGCGCTGGAGGTGACCGACCCAATGAACCCCTGAGCTATCTCCTCCGCTCGGCTGGCCGCAGCGGAGCGGGTGACGAAGACGGGGTTGGTGCTTCCCATCTCAGCGAAGAACGGGATGGGCTCCGGCCGTGAGTTCGCCAGGTCGAGCAGCATCCGGCCAGCCGGAATAGACCCGGTGAATGACCCTGCCTTCACGCGTGCGTCAGTGAGGGCGCTCCTGCCGGCGTCGGTTCCGAAAACCAGGGAAAAGAGTCCGGAGGGTGCGCCGGCAGCAGCCAGGGCACCGGTGATGATCCGGCCGGTGGCTTCCGATAGTTCAGGGTGGCCGGAATGAACCTTGAGGACCACTGAGCAGCCTGCTGCCAGGGCAGATGCGGTGTCTCCACCCGCGGTGCTGAATGTGAAGGGGAAATTGCTGGCTGCGAAGACAACCACGGGGCCCAGGGGTATGAGGACGCGCCGCAGGTCGGGGCGCGGGGCGCCCATGGGCCACAGCGCGTCCGCTGGGTCGATCCGCACCTCGAGGTAGGAGCCCTCGGTGAGAACTTCTGCAAATAGCCTCAACTGGAAAGTCGTCCGCTTTAGCTCACCTTGAAGACGTGCTTCTGGGAGGTGAGTCTCGCGCTGAGCGATTGGGATCAGATCCCGGGCTGCTTCGTCGAGGGCATCGGCGACTGCCGTTAGAGCCTTTGCGCGGGCAGACGGCGCCGTTGCCGCCCATTCATCCGATGCCCCAGCCGATGAGGCCAAGATATTCTCGAGTTCTTCAGCTGCAGTGTGCGGGAAGGCCATGGGTTATAGCTCCAATTCAATGTCTTGTTTCAGCAGGTCATGTGGCGTCGCAACGCAGAGCCTGGTTCGTGCGTTGTTGCCGATCTTCGTGCAAGTAGCTAGGCCTTCGCCTCCGCCAGCTGGTTGACGGCCGCGTTCTCCAGTTCCACCAGGTCCGTGGCGACGGTGATGAAGGTGAAGCCCTGCTTTGTGCGCTGCCGGGCAGTGGCCGCGTCCAGGGTGTGAATCCCGGCGATTTTCCCTGCTGCCCCGGCGGCAGCGAGGGAGCGCTTTAGTGCATCCTCCAACGAATCTTGGACGTCGGGGGGGAGTGGATACCTTCCGACTAGAGCCAACGAAAGTTCGAAAGGTCCCACGTAGATGCCGTCCAGGTCCTCTACGGAGCAGATGTCACCGAGGTTGGCCAGCGCCTCTGCCGCCTCGACCATTACCAGCACGAGCACGGCTTCGTCAGCTTCCGCTGGCGTCGGACCAATCCGAAGCCTGGAGCGCATCGGGCCATAGGAGCGCTGACCCGTTCCGGCCATACGGGGATACCGGGCAGCCGCGACGGCGGCCTTCGCCTCCTCGGCGTTGTTCACCAGAGGGACGATTACTCCGCGGGCACCAGCGTCCAGGGCGTGCCCCAAAGGGCCCTGCTCCTATCCTTCTTAGAGACGGTGAGGGCCGGTGCTGGTTGTGTTTGGGTTTTCAAGATAATTTTCCTATTCAACGCCAGTGTTGAATCCAAAAAGGGAGCCGCTAGTGAAGGCTAGTTCGGAACAATGATCGAGCGGCCGACGGACCCAGAAGTGAGGTCATCGAGTGCCTCCTGGACCTGATCCAGCCGGTAGATACCGCCAAGGAGCTTGTCCAAGGGAATTCTCCCGGAGCGGTATAGCTCTAGAATCTGCGGAACCTGCACGCCGGTATTGGACGAGCCGTACAAACTGCCCCGCAGGGACTTTTCGGACTGCACCAGGTTGTTGAGCGGCACACTGACCACATCACTGGGATTACCCAGCCCGACCGCGAACGTGGTTCCTCCGGTGCGCAGGCTGACCATGGCTTGCTGGATGGTGGCCTGCTTCCCGATGGCTTCGATGACCCAATGAACACCGTCGCCGGTAATGGCCTTTACCGCTGCCACGAGATCTTCGGAGCTGGAATTGATCACGTGAGTGGCGCCGAGTTCCCGGGCTTTGTCGAGTTTGTCGTCTGCGATGTCGGCCACAATAATGGGTGACGCGCCCACGAGTTCGGCGCCGATCACGGCGGATAGCCCCACGCCCCCGGCACCGATAATCAGCACACCTTGGCCGGCGGCGCCGGTCATCCGGTTCAGGACAACGCCCATGCCGGTGATGACCGCGCATCCGACAATGGCTGCAATCTCTGACGGAATGTCATTTGGGATTTTGATGAGTGATTCCTGTGAGACCACGCTCGCCTCCGCGAAGCAGGAGACACCCATTAGATGGTGCACTGGCTCATCGTCGAGTGAGAGGCGGGTGCCTCCGCGCAGCAGGCCGTTGGACTCCCCGTGCACTTTGCCTTGGACGCAGAGCGCCGGTTTGCCACTCGAGCAAAACTCGCACTGCCCACAACGCGGACGCCAGGTCAGTACAACCTTGTCCCCCGGCCGAACGGAAGTGACGCCCGGGCCAATTTCTTCCACGATGCCTGCTCCTTCGTGGCCGAGCACGATCGGTGTGCGGCACGCGAGATCACCATTGGTGTAATGCAAATCGCTGTGGCACACACCGGCCGCCTCGATCCTCACCCGCACCTCACCTGGGCCGGGGATGTCTAGGGCAAGATCCACCACGCTCAGCGGCTCATTGGGTGCATGCATTACTGCAGCTTTCACCGTTACTCCTTCATAGTTTGAACCCGCCAGGCCGCGATTGTGATCGTGTCATTCCGGGGTTTCCACGACACTATGAGCTGGTTGACCAAGCAGCGTCAAACACTGTCTCACTGACAGAGACGCCCTAAAAAACCCGAACGGGCGGTCAGAGCTGGCCGAGGAAAGTGCTGGCCCGTAGCTGACGGTTCAGTCCAAGAGTGGCCGCCTGGACCGCCGGGCCCACCGACCGCATGTCGATCGTTCCAACAGGGGCAGTAATGGAAATGGCGGCAATGGGCGAAAAGTCTCCACGGAGAAGTGGGCTCGCGGCGCAGGCCAGCCCGGCGCTGGACTCCTCCTGCTCGTAGGCGATTCCTTGATCACGGACAGTTGCCAGCTGGGCGCGCAGCGCCTCTTCCGTAGCCAGGGTGTTGGGCCCAATTTTCCGCATACCGCCAGCCAGTGCCCGCTCAATCACCGCCTCGCCGGAGAACGCCAGCAGCGCTTTGCCGCCAGCCGTCGCATAAGAAGGCACTCTTCCGCCTACCCTCGAGGGAATTAGGAGATCGGCATGTTTGCCGCGAAGGATTTCGATGTACACGACGTCCGAACCGTCGAGGACCCCCAGTTGCACGGTTAGCCCCGTGGCTTGGCGCAAATCGGCCATGGTCGCCAGCGCCATCCGCCGAAGGTCCTTGGGCTTTTGCGCCAACTGGCCCAGTTCAAAGCACTTGATGCCAACCCGGTACCCGCCAGGGGTCCGCTCCAGAAAGTCAAAGGCCACTAAATCCCGAACGATGCGTGCGGTGGAAGCCTTGGGCAAGCCCACGCGCCGGGCGATCTCGGACGCAGAAAGCTCCGGCTCTTCTGGCCGAAAGGCGCCGACGATGGCCGATAATCGGGCAATCATCGATGAGTGGTTGTCTCGCTCAGTAAGACGCATTCCTGCAGTATCTACGCATCGCCCTTCTGTTTTCAACTTGGCCGCACGCGGGAGTTACGGGTCGGCCCCCGTGCGATCATGATCAGCGCTCCTTGTACGGGGAACAATTCAGCTACATGCAGGGCAAAAGAACGCATTGCTGTCCGAAGGGAAGCTTAGGGCTGTTTGCTTGACGGGCACGTAGTTTGCCGCGGATGTATCCCATCGCCGGAATCGTTCAGGTTTCTCGTACTGAAAGATTGGCCCCTACTGGAAACCATCCAGGTTGGCCGATAACACCGACGCCTGTGATGTCGCGGAGTCATCCCGTTCCCGGAGCTGCTTTAGCAAAGCAACATGCCCAGCTCGATTAGGGATGTTGGCTCCATCGTCGTTGCCTTTGCTGGCGATCTCCAAGGTGATCAAGGCGCGCTTGGTGGGGCACATAAACGCCCCCTACGAGGCTGTGCAGCATGGCGGTTGTAGTACACCCTCGAATGAGGCAGCCAACGGTCAGCTGCCCCATCAGCAACACGGCGCTGGAAGGCGTCCCTATTCCTTTTTCGCTCCAAGAGAGTCGAGCCTCACGTGGCACTGCTGAAGACCAGAACCCAAAACCAGCTGAAGACCTCGAATCATGCACGCCTGGCCAAAGAGAGTGGCCATCAAAGCGTCAGCGTCGTTTCGACCGGACGGTATCTGTCTGCGAAAGCAGCGAGGGAGCTCTGAAGCAGCGTCATGCTGTCCAGCATGACCACGGGTCTGGAGCACGCCCCGGCTGACAGCGGGCTGACCACCACGCGGCGAACACGTTGTGCGGGACCTTCAGCGCCATGGCGTGGTCAAAGAGCCGCAGCACGGGTTCGTGGAGAACCCCGTTTTTGAGCTGGAAGCCCGGGCAGAAGGTTTCCTCGCCGATAAACACACACCCGGACGGTCCGGCCCATCCCTTCGGGCTCGCCGAGAGACCGGAAGTGGGCTTCCATAAAGCGGGAGTGAACGCTGCCCGCCGGGAGCCTTCACTTTGCCATATCCGGACGTTGCCGAAGCTAGACGGAATACCCGATATCGGTGTTCGTTCTGGGCGTCCAGCGTTCTGCCTCAGATTCCGTCCGTCGAGCCGAGATTTACCCCGCCTATGGAGACTGTTGGCCTGCCATTGGGCGGCTAGCCAGGGCAACGCGAGCAAGAGCTGCGCGCCCGCGCGGCCAGGGAACAGCAGGTCCGGGAGCTACAGCTGGTGCGATGCGGAAGCGGGCAGATGCCCTTGCGCAGCTCGCTATGCCCATCAGTGGGCTCGTCAATGTGAAGCCCGCCTCCCGTCGGCTCCCGCAGATGCAGATCCGCCGACGGTTTCCCGCGTCCGCTGGGCTCGCTAGTAAGCAGTTACGACAAAGAGCCTCCTGGCGTCGAGATGAGTGTGGTCACCCAAACCGACACCAGGGGGCTCTCGCTCTTTACGTCGCGCCGTGCTGTTTGCTGCCTGCGTGGGAGCGGCTAGTCCTTTTTCTGGACGAGCGGCAGGACCTTCTTGAAGGTCGCTTCCTGTCCGGCCCAGTACTCCTTGTAGTCGGCTCCGGAGAGGTAGCTGGTTTGCAGGCCGAGCTCTTCCATCTTCTGGACGACGGTCGGGTCTTCCATGGCCTTCTTGAGGGCGGCTTCGAGTTTCTCGGCCACAGCATCAGGCAGCCCGGCAGGAGCTGAGAAGCCGCGGGCGGTACTGGCTTCGACTTCAAAGCCAGATTCCTTGAACGTGGGGACCTCCGGCAGTGACGGAGCGCGTTCGGAGCTCATGACGCCCAGGACGCGGGCCTTGCCCTGTTTGATCAGGTCGGTCGCGCCACTGACGTCGCCGACGAGGATGTCCACGTGCTTGCCCAGGAACGCGGCTGAGGCCGCAGCGTCGCCTTCAGCGAAGTGGACCGGGGCGAATTCGGCGCCGGTGGCCTCCTGGATTTGCGCCAGCGCGAAGTGTTCACCGGTCTGCAGCCCGGTGGTGCTTGCGGTCATCGACTTGGGGTTGGCCTTGGCGGCTTCGATGAGTTCCTTCAAGGTCTGGTAGGGGCTATCTGGTTGCACGGCGATCACGGCAGGGTCGACGACGTGCCGGCCCAGGGGCTGGAAGCTGTCGCGGGTATATGTGGCCCCGCGGGCCGGGTCCAGCGGTGAGACGACCACTGACGGGGAGCCGGTGGTGCCGATGGTGTATCCGTCGGGCTTGGCGCTGGTCAGTGCCGTGTAGCCGATTTGCCCGCCGGCGCCGGGCTTGTTGATGACCTCGACGTTGGTGCCGAGTTCTTTCTCGAGGATAGGCGCGACGAGGCGGGCGGCGGTGTCCAGCGCTCCGCCGGACCCGAAGGCCACGATCAGGTCGATGGACTTGCCCTTTTTGGGGAAGTCGTCCGCGGCGGCCGTGGTCGTGGATCCGGCGTTCGCGCCACAGCCGGTGAGCGCGATGAGGGTTGCTGCCGCGAAGGTGGCGGCGATTCGGGAACGGGTGATCATGGTTCTTCTCCTTTGAAGGGGCACCTTGATAGGGGTGCGTTTGAGGGGTTGGGTTTTTAGGTTTCGGGGTCTTCGTTGAGTGCTTGGGGCTTTCGCAGCTTGAGCAGGGGGCTGAAGATGATCAGCATTCCCAGACCAATCAGGACCGCTGAGATGGGGCGGCTGGTGAAGATACTGAAGTCGCCCTGGGAGACTTCGAGGGACTCGCGAAGGGAGCGTTCCATCAGCGGGCCAAGGACCAGGGTCAGCACCATGGGTGCCAGCGGGATGTCCAGTTGCCGCAGGGCGAGGCCCAGAAGGCCGAACGCGATCATCACGAAGACGTCGAAAACGCTGAAGTTGATCGTGTACGCGCCAATGATCATGAACAGCAGGATCAGAGGAGTCAGGATTGATGCAGGTACACGGAGGATGGAGGTCCAGAGTCCGACCAGGGGAACATTCAGGACGAGCAGAATCAGGTTTCCGATGAACAGGCTCGCGATGATTGCCCAGGCAATCTCCGAGTCTTCCGCGAACAGGGTCGGGCCGGGGGTGAGTCCCTGTTGAAGGAACGCTCCCATCAGCACAGCGATTGTCGGAGAAGCCGGGATACCGAGGGTGAACAGCGGAATCAAGGCGGCGTTCGCGTGGGCGTTGTTGGCCGTTTCGGGACCGGCGACACCTTCGATGGCGCCCTTGCCGAGTTCGTTGCGGTGGCGGGAGAACTTCTTTTCGGCGCCGTAGGCCAGCAGGGAGGATACGGAGCCGGTCATGCCGGGGATCAGGCCGAGGCCGAAGCCGACACCCGTGCCGCGGGCCATGGCCGGGGCGCTCCGGCGCCATTCCTTGCGGGTTGGGAGCAATGAACGCAGGTTGGGGGCGTGCACCGTGGGGGTCGCGGTGCCTTTGCGGTACGCCAGGTTCGGAGAGGCCGAAGACGCCCACGATCACAGCGACGAAGCTGACGCCGTCCAGGAGCCGGTCCATGCCGAAGGTAAACCTTGGGGCTCCGGCCACCGGATCGATACCGATCATGGCGATCAGCAGGCCCAGAGCGCCGGAGATGACCGCCTTGACCATCGACTTGCCGGCGAGTGCGACCAGGAGGGAAATGCCGACGACCATCAGGGCGAAGAATTCTGGCGGTCCGACCAGCAAACCCAGTTCCCCTAGCGGCTTGGCGGCTGCGACGAGGCCGATGGTCGCTATCGTTCCCCCGATGAAGGATCCGACGGCGGCGATCGTGAGCGCTGCCCCGGCCTTGCCCATTTTTGTCATCGCATAGCCGTCGATGGTGGTTATGGCTGAGGCTGCTTCTCCGGGTGTGTTCAACAAGACGCTGGTAATGGTTCCCCCGTACGCAGTGCCGTAGAAAATGGCACAGAGCATGATGATCGCGCCGGTCGCATCGAGATTGAGCGTCAGTGGTATCAGGAGCGCGACACCGGCGACGGGACCGATTCCGGGCAGGACCCCGATGATGGTGCCGAGGAGGCAACCCAGGAAAGCAAACAGAAGGTTCTGCCAGGTCATGGCGGCGGCAAAGCCGCCCATAAGTTCGTTGAGTGTCTCCACGTCTAAAGTCCGATCGTGTTCAGCAGGGGAAACGCGGAGCCGGGCAACGTCACGTTCAGTCCGTAGGTGAAGACGTAAAACGCGCCGACGCTTCCGGCGAGGGCCGTGATCAGCGAAGAAACCCAGGACCGGTGGCCGCGCAGCTTTAGGTGGTACATGAGGAAGAGGAAGATGCTCAGCCGAAAGCCCAGCAAGTCCATGACGGATGCCAGGACAACAAGGCTGACCAGGACGGCGATCACCACGTCACGGTCGATCCCCTCGGCCCTCTCGCTCGGCCGGCGCAGCTCCTGGACCAGCCAGAGACCTGACATTGCGGCCAGCACCGCCCCCATGGCAAACGGGAAAAGGCCGGGCCCGGGCCCCAGCGAAGTCCAGAGGCCGAGGCTGACTGAGCCGACTAAGACGTAGACGCCGACAGCGGCGAAGGCGCCAATACCCGCCAGCACGGACGGTGCAACTGCGGCACGCTCCGGTTTCGCTGTCACTGACTCCGTTGTCATCTTTTCCTTCTTACGTTCCGCGGTGATTCATTTCACGTAATGAAAACCATTCCGCTGAGAAATAGTGACATGGCCCACAGGGACTGTCAAGACAAAAACTAATACAAAACCGCCAATGAGCCGCGTCTTTAGCTGGCCGTTTGCAGAGATGGCACTCCGATGGTACTGTCGGCGGCATCACATCACCGAGACATGCGACGAAGGAGTCTGTCTTGAAAACCACAATCATTGGTTCTGGCCAGGTTGGCCTGTGCTGGGCTGAGGCGCTCACGGCGAACATTGCCCAGATTGTTTCCCTCTCGGACCCGCAGCCCCCTGCTGCGGCCGTGAGTTGGTCCGAAAACTCCGGGGTTCCCATCCGCCCCGATGTTTCGGGGTGGATTGCAGACCAGGATCTTGTCCTGGTCTGCGTCCCGGGGTCGGTTCTGCCGTTCGTGATTGACCCGCTGGTGCAGCACTTGGGCGCCGGTGCGACAATCGTGGACATGACGACCGCCGCGGCGCAGGCCAAGCGGGAAGCTGCCGCCAAGGCGGCAGCTGCCGGTCTGGGTTATGTCGACATCGCCATCACCGGCGCGGTTGCGTTAAGCGGGGTCCGCACACCGCTGCTGTACGCCGGAAAGCACATTCCGGCCGCCCTAGAGGTGCTTGCCTCTGCCGGGGCGCCCGTGCGTGTCCTTCCGGACAGCGCCCCCGGCGATGCTGTGACGGTGAAGTTGCTGCGTTCAGTGCTTATGAAAGGATTGGAAGCCCTCGCCATCGAGGCGCTGCCCGCAGCCCGGTCCTACGGAGTCCTGGACCAGCTGTACACCGTGCTCAGCGATGTGGACCAGACTCCCTTTACCGACCTGCTTAAGACCATGGTCGCCACCCACCCGACCCACGCCGTGCGCCGGCACGCCGAAGTACTGGAAGCGGCAGCACAGCTGGACCGTGCCGGGTACCCGTCGGAGCTGATCGGACACGTCGCCGAGAAGTACGCCGGCACTGCGCAGAACGTTGCCATCACCGGTGGGCCTGAGGCGCCAACATTTGAGGCTTCCCTCGACTGGCTGGACACCACAGCAGTACAGGCTGGTTCTGCACCCCAGGAGGTATCAGCATGAGCGCCGCAGCCCTCCGCCCCCGTATCGGCGACGCCACTGTCCGCAAGATCAAGTTCCGGATCCTGCCCCTGCTGGTGATCCTTTACATCATCGCCTTCATCGACCGCGCCAACCTCGGGTTCGTCGCCAAGGAAATGAACGCGGACCTGGGTATGACCACGGCCCAGTTCGGACTCGCAGCAGGGCTGTTCTCCATCGGGTACTTCCTGTTTGAAGTACCCAGCAACATCCTCATGCGCAAGGTCGGCGCCCGGAGATGGATTGCCCGCATCCTGGTGTCATGGGGCATCATGGCTGTCGCCTGCGGCTTCGTCCAAGACTTCACGCAACTAGCGATCGCCCGCACACTCCTCGGCGTTGCCGAGGCAGGATTCTTCCCCTGCGTCATCCTGTACCTGTCGTTCTGGTTCCCGGAGCGCGAACGCGCCCGCGTTGTCGCGCTCTTCATGGTCGCCCTGCCCTTGGCCACAGTCATCGCGGCACCTTTGTCCGGACTCATTTTGGACAACATTTTCTGGCTCGGCATGGAGAGCTGGCGCTGGGTCTTCATCCTTGAAGGCGCACCGGCCCTGATTCTGGCCGTCGTGGTGTTATTCGTCCTCGTGGATTCCCCGGCCAAGGCCAAGTGGCTGACCGCAGAGGAAAAGACGTGGCTGGAAACGACCCTGCAGGCCGAGCAGGCCGCGAAACTGGAGCGCCACGGCAAGGTCTCCTTCTGGCGCAGTCTCGCCGGCGGCCGCGTCCTGGCTCTCTCTCTGATCTACTACAGCAAATCCGTGGCTGCCTACGTTCTGGCGTTCTTCACCCCGCAGATCATCGCCGCCGCCGCCACGCAGCTCAGCAACACCGCCGTCGGCTACATCAACGCCGTTCCCTACGGCATCGCCGCGATCTTCATGGTCTACTGGGCCCGCCACTCTGACAAGACCCGCGAACGCCGCTGGCACGTCGGCATCCCGCTGATCGCCGCAGGCGTCGGCCTGGCCCTGATGCCCTTCGCCGTGAACAACCTGCTGCTCTCCGTTGTCCTGCTGACCGTCATCACCGTCGCCATCTACGCCACCTACGGCCCGTTCTGGTCCCTGCCCTCGCTCTTCCTCACCGGACAGTCAGCAGCCGTCGGCCTGGCAGCCATCAACTCCATCGCCAACCTCGGCGGCTTCGTCGGACCCTTCGCGTTCGGCGCCCTCAAAGACTCGACCGGCAACAACAACTGGGGCCTGGCCCTGGTCAGCGTCACCTGCCTCATCGCAGCCGCAATGGTCGTCGGCCTGAAGTTCGTCAAGCAGGCAGAGGCAACCGCCCGGATTGCCGAAGAAGAAGCCGACGTACAGGCACAACTCGTCACCGCAGGAGAACCCACGAAATGACCACCAGCATCAGCACCCAAGCTATCGACCCCCGCCTCCCCCGGCTGGCAGAGCTGGGGGCGGCCACCGTCTATGAGGCAAACGGCCAGCGCGACGCCATCGACCCCTCCATCAAGCCCCTCGATCCGGCATCACAGATTGCAGGCCGCGTTGTCACCGTTGATCTGGAAGCGGCGGACAACTGGTTCATTCACGTCGCCCTGCTCGAAGCCGGCGAAGGCGACATCCTCGTCGTCGACGCCAAGGGCTACACCCAAGCCGGGCCCTGGGGCGACGTCCTGACCCTCGCAGCGCAGGAACGCGGCCTCGCCGGCCTGGTCATCGACGGTGCAGTGCGCGACAGCCAGGAGATCATCGCCTCCGGCTTCCCCGTCTTCACCCGCGGCATCTGCATCCGCAAAACCACCAAGGTGCAAAAGGGCCGGGTAAACTTCCCCGTCACCATCGGCGGCGTGCTCATCCACCCAGGTGACATCCTCGTCGGTGACGCAGATGGTCTGGTCCGCGTCGCCGCCGCCGATATCGATACAGCTCTGGAATCCGCAGAGCGCCGGGAACTGAAAGAGGAAGAAATGCGGACACGGATCCGTGAAGGAGCCACCACCCTGGATCTGCTCGGGCTCACCCGCCCCTGACACTAGGCTAGTTAGGTAGCAATCCAGCATCGTGGTCGGTTGAGATCATGACAGGTCTTGGGAGGGTCGATTGGTCACGCAGCGTAGGGACGTCCTGGAGGATTTGCGCAGCAAAATCACCACCGGCAAACTCCCTCCCGGAAGTCACCTGACCGAACGCGGCCTGTGCGCGGAATACGCCATCAGCCGCACACCGATCAGGTCCGTCCTGCGCGAACTCGCCGATGAAGGACTCGTCGTGGTCTCCCCTAACCGAGGCGTCTTCGTCGCCGAATGGACCAACGCCGACGCGGCAGAAATCACGTCCATCCGGGCCCTGCTCGAACCCCACGCGGCAGGCCTCGCGGCACACAGCCGGTCAGACTCCCAAATCGAGGAGCTGAACCGGCTGTGTGACCGCATGGACGAAATAGCCGCCACCCAAAGCGACGGATACCGGGCAAAGATCGCAGAACTCAACCACGAACTCCACCTGCTCATCCTCGAATCGGCAGCCTCACCCCGACTGTTCAACATCGCCAAAGACCTCGCCCTCGCACCACTGATGTCCGGGTCCTTCCAGTACTACTCCCCTGACGAGCTCCACCGCAGCCTCCAGGACCACCGCCTTATCGTCGATGCCATCACCCAACGGGACGAACACCGCGCCCGAGCCCTGATGGAAGGTCACCTCCGCACCTCCTATGCCGCCCTCACCCGCGGACGGTAAGCAGGAGCTGGGGTCGCGGCAAGAGCCGACATGCTGAAACTGCCGCCCGGCAAGGAGCCGTCACTGCCCTATCAGACTCCGAAATCGCAATGAGATGACTTTAAACCGTGCGACGCCCCGCAAACATGTCGAATGCGGCCTTCTGCTCGACACTCTTGTGTAAGTCCGCCTTAACGTGTGGTCAGGACAGGCTTCGTTGAAGACGTAATGCCTGACTCTTCCGCGCTCTGGATTGCCGGCGACCGTAACGGCCCGCGGCAGATGTTTGAAGTGTCTGAGGGCCACCAGGTTTGGGTCACACCACAGCAACTGTCCGGGGAACTCAGCTACCGGATGACCACGAAGCAGCTGTTCGAATAAATCACCCACAAGCGTGAATGATTCCGACGGCCTGGCTAGGGAGCCTACCGGCCTTATGCGGCACCGACGTCGGGAATCATTGCGCAGCACTCGGAGGTGAGACGATACGAGGCGTCTCAAGAAGGTGGGTGCGCTCCCCTGCACGGAGAGGCCATCCTTGCGCTGCGCGTCTCTCGCAACTATTCATCGGCATCGCTGCTCCTTGCTTCCAGGGTAGTCATCGTAACGGAGAGACAAGGAGAGCACCGCTGCCAGTTTTTGACGGGATTGCACGTCCAGCTAAGGCACACCCCAACCTGACGTCAGGCATCTCATGAGACCCCGTCAGAATAGAGTCCAAAATAGGCTTTCTGTACTTCCTTGGGAAATAGTCCTAGATATCAGTCTGACGGAACCAGAGCTCATGGCCGACTGTTTCAGGGCTGAGAGGCGGAGGCCGATGCTCCCCGGGGTCAAGTCGCCGAAGAACCCGCGATGTGGATCTCTTCCCCTGTGTTCACCTGCCCGTAACTCGAGCGGGGCGGACTTTTGCTTGTCCCTTCTCCAGCGGTCGCCGAAATACAAGCAAATTTCTAGATGCCTACGTTCAGTAGAACTGGCGCGGCATCGGGAATTCAAGCTAAGGGATTCAGCGGGCGTCTACTCGATCATTCGACACGCCGAACCCTAAGAACTTTTTCGCGCCATTTTCGGGCCACCCTCGGGGGAAAGCTAGGGAATACTCCTTGGCGTCTGAGCGTCCATTTGGCGGCACCGAATGTCCCGTTTGGAGCATTGCGTTCCCATATGGATCAAATCGTGCCCAGCGCGGAGTTTCCCTAGTGTTGACGAAAACTGGTGGCGAGGGCACGCCGGTGGTGGCGATTGGACGCGATGTCAGTCAGAGTCGTCAGCCCGGGATTCTAGACTGTTAACGTAAGCGGCAGGGCCCCGGAAAGTTTGGCGACTAGGTGGGGCCCTGCCATTGGGAAACAACCAGCGCGAGCTGGTGCGTCCGTGCCTAATGCTACCTAACCCTGGTACCGAACGCACTAAGCCGTGCGGAAAGTCGTGCCACATGGGAAAGCAAAAGAACCCTCACCGCCCCTGCCGATGTCATCACTGCAGGTCCACCCTGCCAAGGATCCTTCACCCCTGGGCAGCGCCGGCCGCAGCGCTCATCATCGAGCTCGTGAAGGCACTGATAAGAGCCTAGAGTACTCGGGGCGCCCCGCTGCAAATGGGGTCGCCCTGCTCCAACTAGGATCGGAATCATGACCAGGATGACCAAGCCTCAGAAGCTGCTGCTCCTTGCCAACGGGTTCCTCGCTGGCCTCGCCGAACTGGGCGTCCAACGTCTCGACTCCTCGAACATGGCCTTCGAACTCCCTTTCATGCAGGCCTGGCGCCGGTGGGACCACAGCCACAACACGGCCGTCCTGCCACCCATCGCGTACGGCAGCACCTGCCAGCCGCGGGACATCTTCCATAGGGTCACCAGCTCGACGTCCCCCTTCAGGGAGTTCGAGACCGAAGGAATCATAGACAGCCCATACGGGCTGACGCCGCGGGAGTTCCTAGAGATCCACTGTGACGAGCTGCCCGTCGAAGCCTGGCTTGATCTGGCCCTTCACTTCCTCACGGCCGTAAAAGGAGAGGCGCGTACACCGTAGGCCTGAACTCCGCGACCTCAAGCAGTCCTTTCTGGGCTGGTTAGCCTCCCATACGGGGCGCGGGGTGCTTGCGGTTGCATACAGCTCCCTGCCCCGGGCGATCCAGAGCTTTTACCACTTGAAACATCGGTTACCACACCTAATAAACTCTGTGGTTGGGCAGAAAAAGTCGGTCCAGAAATGGCGGTATCGGATGGACGCGTCGGTTCTTTGGACCATGGTCGCGGCAATTGCCACGACTTTTTCCGCTCGTGTAATCGGCTGGCAGTGCCGACCTTCAGTTCAACCACCATGTAACCCACTAACCGCACTAAAGCCCCTGACCCAGGCATGTCGCACCAGTGAATTGTCCAAAGTTCTCTGGACGAATCAGGCCGGCAACTTCTCGCGGTTGTGAGGTCACTGCCTGAAGTCATCGGGCCGACGTCTGGCTGGTTGTCAATCAGCTAGGTCCTTCAGTCGCCACTTTCGGTTACTTCGGAGTCCGGTTCGGCCCATTCCAAGGCGGCGACGAGGTGTCCCTCGTCGGGAAGTGCTTTCTGTTCCGCTGCGGGCAATTTGTCGTAGGTGTAGGCGGCGACGGCCATGGGGGATGTTGAGCGTCCGAGGCTGTACCTTACGATCCGGTCGTTCTTGCTACCGCAGATGAGAATGCCGATGGTTTCGTTATGGTGGTCGCGTCGGAGCACGTCGTCCACGAGTGCGACGTAGAAGTTGAGTTTCCCGGCGTATTCGGGCTGGAACTTGCCGGTTTTCAGTTCAACGACGACGTACCGGAGCTGTTCTATGTGGAAGAACAAGAGATCTACGTAGAAGTCGTCACCGTCCACATCGAAGTGCACTTGGCGGCCGACGAAGGAGAAGCCTGGGCCAAGTTCGCGGAGGGTTTCGGTAATTCTGGTGGTGAGTGCATTTTCGAGGTCTCGTTCAGCAACCTGTCCTGAGAGGCCAAGGAATTCGAAGTTGTAGGGGTCCTTAGCGACCTGTTGGGCGAGTTCCGAATCTGGTGCAACAAGCTGTTGCACAAAGTTTGAGGGCGCGGCACCTGTACGTTCCAGAGTCTTGTTCATGATCATGTTCATGAGGACGTTGCGGGACCAGCCGTGCTGGACGGCCGCAGCGGCGTACGAGTCCCTTGCCTCCGGCCCGAGGCGTTTGTCGAGGATGGTGCGGATGTGGCCCCAGGGCAAATGTCCCACAGGCTGTGGGACATTTGAGTTGAACGCTGGCCAGGCCTCGGCGAAGCTGCGCATGTACTGCAGATTGGACCGCGACAGGCCCTTCATGTCGGGGAACTCGGCTCCCAAGTCCTCGGCCAGCCTCCCGATGACTCCACTCCCCCACCCATCGACTGCTTGGCGTTCCAGGATGGTTTTGCCTATAGACCAGTAGAGGGCGATGAGCTGGGTGTTAACGGTTCGTATTGCTTGCGAGCGGGCTGCCCGCACTCGGTTCTTTAGCTCACCAAGGAGGTCCGTGTAGCCGGTAGGCAGGGCGAGGTCGCGGGCGTTAGTCATGAGTTCGATCCTATCGATGGGCGCCAGCAGGCCTGCTCCCCCAGCCTTCCACCTGGTGACTCTCCAAGTCTTGCCACTCAAGATGCTCGTCGTCCGATCCTCAGTCACCCAAGATTGTCCAGACACTGTCTGGACAATCTTTTAGTCGTGACGGTGCCAGCATTCGACGCCCCTCAATCGCCAGTGGAAATAGTCCAAAGTTCTTTGGACTATTCCCGCTTCATTTGTGCGCCAGGCTGCAGCGCTATCACAAACTTCATCTCGATACCTGATGCCATCGGCTACACTCCGTTTCCCGCCTTCGCGACTTACGGCAGGCTGGCATATTCGTACGTGGGTTATTTTGTAGCAGGACCTTTGGGGGTGACAGTGAGACAGTCAGCCGCATCAGCATCACGGAGAAAACTGTCACCTGGTCTGTTTCAGGATGCGCCCTCTCCTGGACGGCGCTCTGCGCCGGACCCGGAGTGGGTGGAGATGTACCGGCGGGGTATCCCTCCTTCGAGGATCGCGGTGCTGGACGCAGCTCCCGTTACCACCGTGCGCTATCACCTGCAGGTCGCGAAGAGGCTCGAACCGGAGCTCGAAGCCGAGCATGCGGCTGCGCTGCCGAAGCGTGTGGGACCATCCGCGGCGGCTCGGCGGATGATGCAAGACGTTGTCGACTTCTACGGCACCTGCGGCCGGCTGCCATCGGCCCATGCGAAGTCACCCCGTGAGGCGACGCTGGGCAGGTGGCTTTACCTCCGGCGCAGGGAAGCGCAGGCGGGCACCCTCTCCCCCGCTGTCCGGGACGGGCTGGATGTGATTCCCGGTTGGGACCTGGCGTCGAAGCGGAAGGCCGAGGACGAGGCCAGGTGGCAGCAGCGCTTGCAGCAGGTGAAGGACATCCGGGATGCCGGCGGCGAGTGGCCGCGTCATCAGAAGACCCCGGATGCGGACGAACGCGTCCTTGGCGTGTGGCTGCACGCCCAGCGGATCAACTACAACCAAGGAAAGCTGGCCCCGGAGAAGGAGTCTCTGCTGAATGAGGTCCTGCCAGGATGGCGCGAGGGCCGGCCACGTGGCCGCCGACCACGACGAACACCGCAAAGCCCTGGCAACAGGTAGACCATGCGCAACGGAGGCGCTGCGGCCCCGCCCCCGCTTGTTTGCCTTCCCGTGTTTATCGGCTGGGTCCGCCCTTGGACCTTTCGGCTCCCAGGGCTGCACCTGCACGGCTCTTCCTGGCCTTGGCCGCGCCTTTGCCCATGGTGACTGCTGCGCTGGGGTGGGTTCCTTCGCTCCGTCCCGCAGTGAGCCGCCCGCGGATCTGGGCTTCGTTCGCGCCGGTTTCCTCCAGGGACTCCGCGAATTTTGCGTGGTGTTCGGCTGTACCGTAGCCGGCGGCTGATTCGCTTTCCGCTTTCAGCCCTTGGTCGGTGAGGCGGTTGATGTCCTTGCCGGTGACGCGGTTTTCAATCTCTCGGCCGAGTCCTTCGATACGGGCGAAGAGTTCCTTTTCGGCCTTCTCGTACCGCTGTTCCATCGATGCCCACTGTGAGCCTGTGAAGCCGCCCTTTGCCAGGAGTTTGGCTTCGTGCATCTCCTTGGCTGCTTTCACGAACGCGGGATCCTTGAAGTGGGAGTCGTCGGCGCCGTTGACATTGGCGGCGGTTTCTTTGCGCAGTTGCTCAATGTCGGGGCCGTTGATTCCGTCCTTGCCTATCAGGAACAGCCGCTCTTTGACGTCAGCGTCTGCAGCCGCCACGGCTTTGGGTGTTTTTGCGTTGTGGGCGCGCTGGAGGGCCTGGGTCAGTTCGGGGTTTGCCAGGTACTCAACGGGCACTTGGTGACGTTCCATTTCCGGCGCCAGTGTCGCGGCCTGCTTGCGGAGTTCTTCTGCCCGGGCCGCTGTCAGCAGCTGCACGGCCTTTTCATGCTCGGCGGTCGCCTGACGTGTCTTCTCCTCACGGCGTGCCACCTCGTCCAGCGCGGCTTTCTCGCCCGCGGCCGCTCTGATCCCCGCCTCAAGGTTGGGGACGTCCGTCCCGACGTCCTTGGTGTCGATGCCGTACCGGGCAAGGACTTCAAGCCGGATTTTCAGGGAGGCTTCCAGAGCGGCGGGGTCGTGGTCTTTCCAGCCTTCAGCGACGGCGTGGGCGGTGGCGATGTCGGCCGGCAGCGCCTTGTCCCACCACTCATCCTTCTGTACGGGTGCGAGGACGGCGAGGGCTGAACTTCGTTCAGCTGCAAGGCGTGCCCGGGCTTCGTGTGCCGCCTGGTAGTCCAGGTGTTCCTGCTGTCGCTGGGCTTCCTGTCGACGGCGGGCCTGCGTCTCTGCGATGCGTGAGGCGATCATCAGGGATTGCCGCATTCCGTTGTCGAGAAGGTCGTCGATGCCGTCTGATTCACTCATGGTGTTCCCCTTGCACTGGTGGTGTGATTCTTATCGGTCCAGTCCCGGCGCGGTATCGCGGCTGGGCTGATAGGTCTTCGCTGGTGTTGCCGGTGTAGGTGTCGTGGAAACCACCGAACCGGGACGGATCGGGGCCATGCCGCGGCGGGCAATATCAACTGCCCTCGGCGGCACCGCAGCCGCTTCGGCCGGCTGCTGTCCAGCTCCCACGGGAACGGCCTTGGGCATCGTCGCAGTGAACGGGGCCAGCTGGTTTTCGACCACTGACCGGATGCGCTGCGCTTCGCGGGTACGACCGGACTGGGCGTGCATTTCGTATACCGCGAAGGCGGTGTTGATCAGCTGCACCATGAGCGCTGTCTGGGCGGCCGTTTTGTCCTTGCTCGACGCTGCCATGAACAACATGGCCGTGCCGGCAATGGAGGGCAGTGCGACGGGTTTGCCGTGCTGCCGGGGTGCCCGAAGTTGGGCTGTGCGGGACAGTTCGGCAGCTGTGGCCGCCAGCGGCCCTGGCGTAGCCTCCAGCCGGTATGACCAGGCTGCAAAGGCACCGGAAACCTCACGCGCTGCCTTCGCCCAGGTTGCGTGATCGTCACGCGGAATGGTGCGCAGCTGGTCGGCCAGTGCGGTGGCGTTGCGGGTGTATTCCACCCACACATCAGCTGAAGGGGTTGCGTTCTCGGGACCAGCCTTGGAGACCTTGCGTTTGTTGCGCGCGGCGGCGTTCCATTCCGCCGCGGCCTCGGTCACCAGGTGGGGGGAGTCCATCCATTCCTCACGCAAGGAACCGAGTTTCAGGTCCGACGCGAGCGTGCCGCCGCCGAACCAGATAGGACGCTCTCCCGGCCTGGGACGCTCGGCAACGGAGTAGCCAACGATGACGTCGGTGGTGTTCTTCGCGTAGCGCGGACGGAGCAACAGCCCGGTGTCCCGGGCGCGGCGGACGAACTCCGCTTCGGTCGCTGAGGCGCTGGCGCTGGCGCGCACCTTCCGGGCAAGGGAGGCACGGTGCATTTCGCGGTCATCCCTGACGGCGGTGGCCTTCTCAGCCCGGTCGTAGCCGCGGGTGGCGTGCACACTGAAGAGCTCTTCGAGCCCGTACTTGGTTTCCAGTTCGCGGCAGGTCTGTTGCGCGCGTTTGTAGTCACCATGGGTGGAGGCTTTGGTGCCGTCTTCCCGGACAAGGGACACAGCGATGTGGATGTGGTGGTTGCCGTTCTCACTGGTGCCGTGGTTGATCGCTACCCACCGGCACTGGGCCTTTCCGCTGGCCTCAGTGAAGCCCATGGCGTCGACGAAGTCGTTCGCGATGTCGCCCCACTGCTGATCCGTCAGGGCACCTTCTTCCGCGCGGAGGCTCAAGGAGCAGTGCCACACATCGGCCTGCTTGTGGCCGTTCGGTACGCGTTCTTTCTTGACCGGGTCCCAGCGGAAATCCTTCTGCAACACCTCGACGCCGAAAGCCTTGCGCGGCTGGTCCAAATGCTTCGCGATCGCGACCGCGTCGTCCTTGTCCAGGACGCCGTCGTCGTACCAGGCCATGATCGCCGCGTCCCCGGCCACCAGGTGCGGTTCGGTGTGGGCGTTCTTCGTCTTATCAGCATCGGTCGAGGCCAGGTAAAGCATGAGCCCTGACATCCGGGAGCCGCGGGTGATGTTCGGAATCATCGCCCTACATCAGCCCCTCAATCGTCCGGTCAATCCGCATCGCAACCTCGCGCACATACGCCAGCGCAGCCTTGGCGTCCTGGGGGAACTCGTCGCCGGCATTCGCGTGCCGAGCGATCTGGTTCACGTTGTTCGACACCCGCGCCAGCAACGTATGGATCGCCATCAGTTCGGCCATTGCCGCCCTGCGCTCCGTCGGCGTCTCCGCCGACTCCGACAACGCAGCGGTCAGCAACAGGTTCGGGACAGTGACCTTCTGCCGGGCAGCCTTCACGACCAAGGCCGCTTCCTCCTCCGCCGTCACCCACACACCGCGGCGCTTCTTCGTCCCCGCCGGAGCATTCGCCCGCCGCCGCTTCGAGAGACTGGAGCGCGGCTTCTCATTCTCTTCAGACACGCACTCCCCCAATCCTTCAACAGCCCAGCGCAGCGACCCCGAAACCGGGGACCACACAAGCCAGTGTGCCAAGCGAACAACCACAGGGACGTGAGCGACACGCCATTTACGCCCCCGTAAATGTATAGCTTGCTCCGCCGCTCCCGCCGGACGGCGTGTCACCCGCCTGTGGTGCCGCCTCCACTCATAGACTGACTCCCGATGCACCATCTACGACGGGGGGAAGTAATGCGCCAGGACTACATACAGGAAATGAAAGACTCGCACCTGCGCCGCGAGTACATCCAGGCTGACGCCGACGAATGGGCGCCCAGAGCGACCCGAAGATTTGACCACGGGCCTGAAGTAGCACAGGCCTGGACAGACCTCCGTCGGGCAATCCAGAACAGCAATTCGGACGTTTCCCCGTTTGCCGCCGACGCTGCCATCGCTGAACACATCAACCGGAGCCTGGCGGCAACCTCCGTCCATGAACATAAATACATCCGCGCCGACGAACGCGGCATTGCTTTCGCCAGCGAGTGGACTGCTGACGAGATCGCAGACGCGGTCGCGAAGGACATCGTTCCCGACGCCCAGCTGACAACACTCATCAACTCCGCACGGACCACCCCGGAATCACTCACCGTCATCCGGGAGTCCGCAAAGGTCCTTCACAAGCATGAAATCGAAACTGACGCCGCAGGAGGACTTGATAGCTACGACGGCCCCCACGACTCCGACCTCAGCATCGCCAACGACATTCACCGGCTGACCGCGCTCAGCTTCCCCGCCCACCCCTCGGCCGCCCTCAGCCCGGCCACTATGGCTTCACCCTCCACGCCGACCGGGACGACAACAACTCACCGAATCTCGGCAAACTTCGAACGCTAAACGTGAAACCCGAAAGGCAACCGAACACCATGGCTTCAATCAACATCGAAGAAACCAAAAACCAGGCCCGAGCCCTGCTCAACTCACGCATCAAATCCGTCGAAGAACTCGTCCAGGCACGCCAACGCGTCACCGACCTCAAAGACCAGCTCGCCGCCGCTGAACGCGACGACAAACGCGCCTACGTCAAAGCCACCCGCGACGGCTGGAGCACCGATGAACTCAAAAAACTCGGCCTCGAACCAGCCGCAGCAGGCCGGCGCCGCAAAGCCCAGGCCAAGGCCACCGGTATCCCCGCTGACGCCGCGGCAGGTGCCGGTACAGCCGAGTCGGAAACCGTTTAGGAGAACTAAGCCCCTCGCCCACATGAGCACGGCAAAAGCTATCTACCTTCGGGCTTTTCCCGCGCACATGTGGACGACGGGACCCACCTGACCGGCTGTACACAAACGCCAGGACACCAAGGTGCGAACCACGCCGCCGGGACCGGCCGCATGTGCACAGCCTGGGAACGCTGAAGTCACCAACGGAGCCCTTTCCCATGGACCAGGACCGGCGCCGCCGGCCCACCCAACCCGGAGGTCGGGTTTCTTTCAGCAGGGACGACACACACCGTCCAGGCGGGGCGAAGTTGGGCAGGGACGGAACCGTGATCAGTGAGTGGGCTTCTAAGGCGCTGGGGGGCTTCCAGCCCGGTCGCCGGCGGTGACAACCACAAGCTGCAGGGCGGCGCTCATCACCACCTGGTACCGCTGGCCCGCGTGATCCAAGCAATGGCACCAACCGCACATCCCGGGCATGACAAACAACCACTAAGACGACGAAGGCCGGCACCCCGTAAGTGCCGGCCTTCATGCTGCTTTGGGCCTGGATCCTCTAACCGTCGGCAGGGACATCACCGTCCGGAATGGCCCGATCCTACCCGGCCGCCGGCCGCAGCTCGTGATGGTCGCGCCATGCTTGCTCGCCGTCCTTGTACTCCACGGTCCACTCGTCCACGCCAACGCGTTCAACGATGACAGCCTGCTCCCAGCTGGACCCATCACCCCGCAAAACTTCAACGGCGCTCTCGTCAGGAAACGGGTTGTGGCTACCCAGGTACTCGCGGATGGTCTCGTCAAGAGGTGTTCGCCCACCCTCGGGGGCCGCATTCACCCACTGCTCCATGGGGTCGGTTCTAGCCCAGCGCGTTGCAAGGCCAGCTACGTAGTTCGTCTCGTTGTCGCTCATGGCTTGTCCGCTGCTCCAATCCGTTGTTGTTAGGCCCGGGAAGACTCTGTTGCCAGATTAGTGGCCGTTATCGGTCGCGTTGCAGATAGGTTCCCGATGGGAACTCACAGCCGATCCGAAAATCCCTTCCAACGAACGGCTCCCCCCGGCCATCGACTCCGTGACCAAAGCCAGCATGGACGACAACCTGCTCCTGAACGGTATCGCCACCCGGTTCCTCGGCGACGTCGACGATGATTGGCAGGTCATCGGGCAGCCCAGCGAGGGCCTCACGCAACTGCCCTACGGTCCAGGCCTGAACGGCGTGTTTGAAGTCCATTGTCAGATCCTTTCACCTGGCACTGACAGCAAAGCGATGACCATTGCGTCAGTCCTCGCCGTCGAGGGCTTCAGCCTTGATGGTTCCGGCGGCGATGCGTTCCTGGGTCTCCTGGTAGCAGCACTCCAGGTAGGCTTCCAGGTCATCCTCACTGACACGCCACATGCGGCGGCCTCCACTAAGTTGCAGGGCGCGCAGATCCCCCGATGAAACCAAGGCGTACACGGCTGGCAAGCCCACGTTCAGGATCTCCCTGACCTGGGCGAGAGTCAGCAGCCGCGGGAACCTCGGCTTCTCCGGTTCAAGTGCTGACATCTGCTCAATGTCCTTGCTCCACTTCGGCATGCTTACTTGTCCTCGTTCCGGTGTCGGATTTCTTCGCGGGTGCGCTGCCCGGGGCGGAGTTCCCCCGCGGGGACCCCCGGCCATTTCCTGCCGCCGTTGTACTTGCGCTGCAGCCGCTTCACTTCCCGCAGCGTCGCAGCCTCGATCAGGTCGGTGATGGACGCGTACCCCTCGAGGTGGCCGGCTTCCTGGACGGCCGCGCGCACCTGGTCGGCGTCGGATTCAGTGAAGTAGGGCGAGAAGGATTTGTTCTTCTTAGGCATCGGGAGCCCTGGTCTCCGGGGCGACGCGTTGCAACAACGCGTTGTGTACCTTCTCCAGGGTGGTGCTGCGCGACTCGGCGCTGGCGAGCTTCTTCTCCGCCTCCGCTGCCGCGCCGGCGGCATCGCGTTCTGCCGCACGTGCTTCTTCGAGCTCCGAGCCCAGGTCGGCCAGCCGCTGCTCCAAAGCCTTCACCCCGGATTCCAAGGCGGCGATGCGGGTTTGAAATTCGGCGGCCGCGGATTCCTTCTCTGCGGCGGCCTTGTCCAGGTCCGCGACCAGTTCGGCGATTTCCTGGTCTTTGTCCTTGCGTTCCTGCGCCCAGGCCGTCTCGACCGCGGTGTGCCGTTCGGCGGCCTGGGTGGAGGCCTCGGCCCAGACGGCGGCGGCGAGTCGGGTCGCCTGTTCGAGCAGGGCGGGCGGTGTCGCGGCCACCTGTCCCCCGGCGGTGAGCTTCTCCTCGTTCCATTCCTTCAGGTACCGGGTAGCGTCGGCGTTACTGACACCCGCGGCGGCACGGACCGTGGAGACGGTCGGGCGGCGCTCGGCGCTGATCTGCTGGGCGGCGGCAAACACGCGGTCTTTCACACTCGTAGTCATGGCGGCGTCTCCAGTAAAAGTAGTAGGAGTAGTAATGCTACTACTCCTACTACTACTTTTTCAACTGCTTAGAACGGCGGTTCGGAGCTAGGGCCGTTGCCCCAGCCGCCGGCGGTGCTGGTGGCCGGGGTCGCCCACTGATCGTCCTGCGCGGTGGGTTGTCCTGCCGGGCTGGTGTTGCCCTGGTTGCCGAAACCACCATTCCCCTGCCCGGCCTGGCCGCCGCTGCGCTGGGTGCGGTTGACCTTGGCGTTCGCGTACCGCAGGGACGGGCCGATTTCATCGACTTCGAGTTCGATCACGGTGCGCTTCTCGCCTTCCTTGGTTTCGTAGGAACGGGACTTCAGCCGTCCGGTGACAATCACGCGCATGCCCTTGGTCAGGGACTCGGCCACGTTCTCAGCCGCTTCCCGCCACACACTGGCCCGGAGGAAAAGCGTCTCCCCGTCCTTCCACTCGTTGGACTGACGGTCGAAGGTCCTGGGCGTTGAAGCGATGGTGAAGTTCGCAACGGCTGACCCGCTCGGGGTGAACCGGAGTTCGGGGTCGTTGGTGAGGTTTCCGATGACTGTGATGGTGGTTTCGCCGGCCATGATGGTTCCTTTTCCTCGCGTGCTGGTGATGTTTTCGGTGTGCGTTGTGGGTTCGTTCTGAGGTTCGGTCCCACACGGTTCGTCGTGGGTGAGGTCGTTGGGTTGGTACTGGTTCGCAGTGTGTGCGTCCCAGAGCCCGCCGTCCCCGAGCGGGACGCGGTTGATCGCCTCAAAGTACCGGTCATCCCCTCCCTTGTCTGGGACGGGGTAGCCGTCGTACAGGTCCTCAACGAGGGGTTCCACAATGGCGGGTTCCACAACGTAGGGGTCGACAGCGTTGTGCGGAATCCTGCCGCTGGGGTTGACCTGCCGGAAGAGGTCCACCTCCAAAGGGATCCGTGAACTGAGTTTGAACCCGACGACCGGGCGCGGGGTGGTCACGGTCCTCACGCTGCCTTGTGAGTCATGGCCGCCTGGACGAGCTTGTCGCGGCGCAGGCCGGACCAGTGGTCCTGGTCATCGGTGTTGTTCACGACGACAGGCGCCTGGGAGTAGCCGAGTTCGGCGGTGATGTACTCCAGCGCTGCCGGCACTTCGGTGATGTCCACGGCCGTGTAGGTGATGCCCTTGGAGTCGAAGTAGTCCTTCGTCTTCTCGCAGTTGGGGCAGTCAGGCTTGGTGTAGACCGTGTAAGAGGGTGAAGCAGTCATTTTCAGCACCTGGTTTCGTATCAAATGAGTTTCGTTCGTCTGGCTGACTTGCTACTTCTATTCTAGCAATCATTCAACTGAATGAATAGGTGTTCTGCCGCTTATTCTAGGGCTTTTTCCTCCACTACTCAGGGGCCTGACTACGCACGCTCGGCTTGGTGCTGTTTCGGGAACGGTCGATGGGTTTCGCCGCCGGCGACTGTGGTCATCCCCGCCGGTTCGCCACGGCAACAGCCCCCATGTGCCTGAAAAGCCGGTCCCGGGACCGTTGGTGAGATGCCCTGGAGAGTCCACCCCCCTGGGCGAATTTGTGTCGTCCCTGCCGAAAGAACGCCGGCACCGAAAACAGGTGCGTCGGCGGCGCTGGGGCTTGGACCATGGGAAACTCGGCCGTGATTATGGACGGCAATTTGAACAGTAAGCATGCTTTCTATTAGTTTGGTGTCAGCTTCTCCGCCTGGCCCCCATCGGGCGGAGTGGTTGCCAGGGAGGCCCCGCCACTTCATCGTGTTGCGGGGCTTTTCGCTACCCGCGTTTTGCAGCGGGTGTCAGTATCCGGAACGGCAGAGGGAGTGTGCAGTGGCTCAGGGCGATATCGAGACGTACTACGAAGACGGTTCGTGGAAGAACAAGCGCGAGGGCACCGACCGTGCCTTCGGTGCCGGCTACGGCACGAAGGATGAAGCGGCAGCTGTCGGCCGGGATACGGCGAAGGCGGACAAGGTCGAGCACGTCATTAAGAACCAGGATGGTCAGATCGGCTCCAAGAACAGCTACGGCAACGATCCCCGGAACGTCCCGGGCTGAGTGCTAAGGCCTTTGGCGCTCCGGCGCCTGGGGACACAAGAAGGGCCGGCTCACAAAATGAGCCGGCCCTTCTGCGTTCTCCTCGGCAAAGGAAATCTACGGATTCAGCCTAGCTGAATGCTGTCGGTGGTGCCTGCATCTGCCGGTGGACGTCGTTGTCTCTGGTAGCGCGGCACTTGGTGGTGCGAGGGAAAGGTGCGTTTTTCGGCGGTCCGCCGCTGGTGAGTAGGCATTGTGGTTCGCCCTGGGCGGCGGACCGCCCGACTTCTGCGAGGTTCCTGGCCCTTACGTGGTGCGTGGCCGGGGTCTTGCCGGGCGGGGTTTCCGCCCGGCAAGAGTGTTTATGCGGCCGCGTTGTCCTCGGCTGGCTTCTGGCCCTCGAGGATGATGTTCTCGACCTCGCTGGGGGTGTATCCCCACGTGACCAGCTGGTTCAGGTAATCCCGGTGCGTCTGGCTCGGGGACCGCCACGAGTCCTTGGCGATGGTCTTTTCATACCCTGCGCACACCAGCGCGATCAGGGAGAACTCCGGCCGCGTTTCGGTTTTGGCGACATGGTCACGGAGCGGGTTCCATCCCCACCGGTTGGATTCTTCGACCTTGGCACCGACCATTTCGGCGGCGACTTTCCCGTCGTAGCCGCTGGCGGTTTCGCAGTGGTGGGTGATGGCGTGGACGGTGAAGTACTGCCAGCCCTTGGGTGCCTGCTTCCGTGCCAGCAGGGTTTTGACGAACTCGCGGCGGACCTTGGTCGCTGATTCCATGGCCTTGTTGTTGGCGATTAGGGTTTTCCGCTCGGCTTTCTGTACCTCGGTCATCGGACCCTTCCGCGCCTGCGTCCCGCTCCCGTTGTAGCGTTCGTATTTCGGGGTGAAGCCCAGTTCCTTCCAGTCGCTGATGACGGGCTCGGCCCTGTGTTCACCCCGGTAGTTGGTGCTGATCACGTAGGCGTTGGCGTCCTCGTCGGTGGCCGGTTCCCCGTCGGCGCGTTTGGCCGCTGAGACGTACAGGTTTTCCTCGTCGGCGTAGTGTCCGGCGTCCTCGACGATGGCTTTGCCCTGGGCGATGAGTTCCTCGATCAGCGTGGCAAGCTGTGCCTTTGATTGACGGTCGTCCCGAAGCTTCTGGGCGACGTGGTCAAAGTACTGCGGTTCGTCACGGATGACTGATTCCAGTTCCTCGACGGCGTCCTGGTCCCCTTCAAACTCGGCCATCACCAGCGCCATGTCGAGGGTGTAGCCGCTCTCGAGGGCCTTGGTCCCGGTGGTGGAGGCCTTGGCTTTGAGCGCGTTTTCGACCTTGTCCTTGGTCCGTCCGGTCTTCTTGGCGATCGCGGCCGCCGAGACGCCGATCAGGGACAGCTGGTGGTAGGCGTCGGCCTCGTCCGCTTCAGTCAGTTCGGCGCGCTGGATGTTCTCCACCACCTGCGTCACGATGCGCTCGGCTTCCTCGGGTGAGTCGATGAGCAGGACCGGGATGAGGGGGCGTTCGGCTTCGACGGCCGCGCGGGTGCGGCGCTGGCCCATCAGGACGTGCACGGTGCCGTCGTCCTTACGGTGTGCGATCACCGGTTCCATCACGCCGTGTTCTTTGATGCTGGCGATGAAGTCAGCGGTCAGGGCGGCGTCCTTGCGGACGTTGATGTCCACGGTCAGGGTTGCCGGGTCGAGCATTTCAAGCGTGGGTGCTGCGTTCATGGTGTTGCTCCTTCTTGCCGAGAAGTTGGGTGGGTGGGGCGGCCAAAGGTGACCGGCCAGCTCCCCTTCTCCCCCCGTTGTTTTTTGGCTGCTGGCGAAGCTTGCGGAGCTGTGCCCGTGGAGTCCCGTCTACCCGCAGGGCAAGGCACGGAAAATCTTCGAAGGAAATCAGCGAGGAACGAGCGCTGAAGAAGAATTTCCGTGCCGCAGGCCCCGACGAAGGAGGGGCTAGAGGGGCCGGAGCGGGCACGTACAATCCGAAGGACAGCAGCCAAAAAACGTCGTAGACAGACCAGGTTCAGGGGGTGCGGAGCTCTGCGACGGCACGCCCTGGACCCAACAGCCGGCCGCGCGAGCGGACGCCCATCATCTGGTTGAAGCGCAGCGGAAACCAGCGCGAGGCCCGTGAGCCTCCTCTTTGTCCAGCAGCTTGCTGGAACTTCCTATCCGGGGAGCGCTCCGCCTGCAATCAGGATTCCTTCCGCCATGATCCACTGGCCCCAGGCACAGCCAACAGCCACAGCAGGTATGAGGATGTACGTCGCAATGCGTGAACCCTTGCCCATCTGGTGTGCATCCGGTTTCCTCCCCGAACGCAGGAATCCGACAAGCACGGCCGGAGCGGGAAGCATCGCAACCTGCATGGGGAGCCCCTTACCGCTCCTGTCGTACTTTCCGTCGTACGGCATCCTGGTGTCCCAGGGAACACTCATGAACGTGTAGATGGCAATGCCGATGCAGACTGCCAAGGCAATCCATTTGATGACTTCGACCCGCCGGCAAGCTACCTTGCCCAGTCTGAGGTCCTCCGCCGTCAACCCCTCCGGAATGGCTGTCTCCTCTGCATCTGGGCTAACGCCATCCTTCATGATGTCTCCACCATCTTTTTGCGCGTCACCCATTGGCCGAGCTGTTCGTACTTCTTCTCCCCATGGCTTCAACCCTACCGACCGTCACGCCGCCGCCAGCTGCTCGGTGAACGAGCCCAGCTACTGGCCGATACCCATGCCTGGCCGTCATGGGAATTTCGTACTCCCACGAGCCCAGCGAGCATGCCCTTGTCCCTGAGTAGGGTGGGGGCATGAGCGATTCAGCTCCGCACCTCGGCGGCGGCAGTGCGGCTCGGCGCGGCAGCGCTTGGAAGTCACCACGGGCCCTCCGGGTACTGGCTGTGGTGTTCACCGTTGCCGCGGTGGGATCGGTGGTGCTGGTGGCTGTGGACCTGGTCATTGGTCGGCCTGCTGCCGGCGACCTCTTTATCGCCTTCCTGAACAGTCTCGCGGCCGTGGCCTTGTGGCGACTCAGTTCTGAAAGGCGTCGGACATGACGAAGGGCCGGCACGTTGACGTGCCGGCCCTTCGCGGTTTTTCCTCGGCAAAAGGAAATCTGTGGTGCAGCGTCAGCGCTGCATGGTTACGGCTCGTCGAGCCGGTGGTCTTCTAGGGGAAAGTCTACGGGGCCGGTAGGCGGGCCGGCGGTGAGCAGGCGCAGCTCCAGGAAGTCTTCGATGGGGCTCGCGTCGGGGGCGACGGTGTCGTCCTCGGTCATACGGATCTCGTCGGCCACGGCTGATTCCTTGCCTGCTATAGGACTGCTTCTTGTCCTTTCACAGTAGTGGCAGTTTCTGCGGGTTGGCTGAAAAGTGGCTGCGCCCGCGGCAGCGTCATCGCGGCCGGCGGAGCGCTAGCGGGGGAGGCCGCCGCGCACCTGGGGAAGATCCGACGGGGAAGGCCGGACCCCTTGGGTGGGGCCCGGCCTGTCCGTTAGCGGCTCAGCTGGCGGTCGTAGGCCTTTTTCGGGTCCCGGCTGCAGTCTGCCAGCAGGCCGCGGTTGACCAGTTCAGCCAGCAGTTCTGCGAGCCGGTATTCGGCGACGTCGTCCAGTGCCAGTTTGAAGTACCGGGCGGCGAAGCTGGACTTTCCTTTGAGCCATTCCAGCCAGCCGATCAGGCATAGCATGGGGGCGCGCTGCCCTTCGGGGGTGGCTTTCATCAGCTCGAAGGCGACTTCCTGGGCGGTGTCCACGCGTGCCCAGTCCGGTCGGGTGAGGAAGACGCCCAGCATCACGGAAGTGAACTGGTCGGGGGCGTGGGTGATGATGTCACCCATCATGTAGTCCCGGATGGTGGGGTGCTGCAGCGCTCCCGCCAGCTCGTGCGCGGTCTGGGTGGTCAGGCTCTTGGGATCATCGAGCACCCTGGCCCACTTCGCACGGCAGGCTTCCAAGTCCTCTGGCCAACCGTCGGGCTTGTGGGCTGCGATCGCTTCACGGGCTCCGGCCTCCCCCGCGAACGGCGCCGGAGCGGTGAACCCGGCGACGTTGCTTCCCCGGTAGATCAAGGCGGCGTTTCCGTTGCTGGTGGTGATGGCATCCAGCGGCTGGTCGGGGCAGCAGATCGCATCCTCGCACAGGTAGTTCCTCCACAGTTCTGAGGTCACCAGCCATGCGTCCTTCAGCGGCATCCCTGCAGTGTCCAGTTCGGCGCGCAGCGCCTGCACGTGCCCGGAGTAGGGGCGCTGGCCCCGTCCGGGGTTTTCGTCGGTGTAGATCACCAGAATGGTCCCGGTCGCTGCTTCGTCAGCCGTCAGGTAGCTGACCAGCGTCTGGGCGAAGGCCACCGGCTCCTGCCCGAACGGGGCGTCTACGCGAAGCGTGGCACCAATCTTGTTTCCCTGCATGGTGACCACGACGAAGGATTCCGTCGGGGCCAGTCCGAGCGTGTGGGGAATGAAAGCCAGGACGTCGGCCGGGCCGGTGAATTTGATGAAGTCGTTCATGGTGGTGCTCCTTCTTGCCGAGAAGTTGGGTGGGGCGACCAAAGGTGACCGGCCAGCTCCCCTCTCCCCCCGTTGTTTTTTGGTTGCTGGCAAGCTTGCTTGCTCGGCGGCCGACGGAGGCCTGTCTACCCGCAGGGCAAGGGCAGAAAAATCTTGCGGGATCGGAGCGGAGCGAGGATCCCTGGCTAAAGAATTTTCGGCGCGCAGGCCCCGGTGGAGCTTGCGGAACCGGGGCTAGACGGGGTGGAGCGGACGCCTAGAATCCGAAGGACAGCAACCAGAAAACGTCGTAGACAAGACAGGGCCAGGGGGTCCGGAGCTCTGCGACGGCGCGCCCTGGACCCAACAGCCGGCCGCGAAGCGGACGCCCATCAACTGGTTGAAGCGCAGCGAAAACCAGTGCGAGCCCAGCGAGCATGCACTTGTCCCTGGTCCCCCGGATCCGCCAAGGCCGCCCGTCTGCCAGGCTTGCCGCCGGCACCACATGATCCGCGCGGGACGTGGGCGTCAAACGGCGGTCCGCCGCCAGCAACCACCACCACCAGCCAGCCACTTGCGGCGGACCGCCAGCACTTTTGCAAGTCCCTGGGAGCACAAAAGGAGGCACCCACCTACTCGCCGGAGTAAGTGGGTGCCTAGGGTTGCCGGATGGCTAGTTCATCTTTGGCCGGCGCTCCGGCGCGAACAGGACCGCCACGAGTTCGTTGTGCCAATCCAGCGCGGCGTACTGGCGGGTGGTGTGCAGCAGCCCGGGGTCAACGCGGGCGTCGGTGGTGACGGCGTCTGCCATGCCCCGGATGTGGGCGGCGAGGTCTTTAGATGCATCCGCGCTGTAGGACTCGGGGGATTTTTCCACGAGTGCGGCAAGGGTTTCGAGGAAAACAACGGTCTGCGCCGTATTTTCGGTGATGCGGTTGGTTTCGGTCATGGTTCTTCTCCTCTGTCAGATGTGGGGCCGGGACCCTTGCCGGGCGGGTTTCCCGCCCGGCAAGGGATTGGGGTGGTTAGGCGGCGTGGACCGCGTAGGGCATCCGGTACCGGCTCGGAAGTTCGGCGGCGGCTTCGGGCAGGTCATCCGGGCCGTGCGCCTGCCCGTTCTTCCAGTACGAGAAGGCGTGCTCGCTGATCGCGTCCCACTGCCGGGCCTTGGTCCGGTAGAAGGTGCAGGTCACGTCACCCTCGCAGTAGGTGGCGACGCCGAACAGATTCCCGATGCTGTCAGCGGTGCGGGTGGCCGCCACCATGACGTAGGGCCACTGGCCCAGGTCCCAGCCCTCGTGCCCCCAGCTGGAGAGTACGGCCCAACCGTGCTCTTCGATCAGTTCCATCCACTCGTAGCCGCCGTTCAGGTGGTAATCACCCAGCACGGTCACGCCGTCGATGGTTTCCCCGGTGTCCTCAAGGGTCACCGTCTTCTTGGATACTGCGTTCATGGTGGTGCTCCTTCTTGCCGAGAAGTTGGGTGGGTGGGGCGACCAAAGGTGACCGGCCAGCTCCCCTCTCCCCCCGTTGTTTTTTGGTTGCTGGCAAGCTTGCTTGCTCGGCGGCCGACGGAGGCCTGTCTACCCGAAGGGCAAGGGCAGAAAAATCTTGCGGGATCGGAGCGGAGCGAGGATCCCTGGCTAAAGAATTTTCGGCGCGCAGGCCCCGGTGGAGCTTGCGGAACCGGGGCTAGACGGGGTGGAGCGGACGCCTAGAATCCGAAGGACAGCAACCAGAAAACGTCGTAGACAAGACAGGGCCAGGGGGTCCGGAGCTCTGCGACGGCGCGCCCTGGACCCAACAGCCGGCCGCGAAGCGGACGCCCATCAACTGGTTGAAGCGCAGCGAAAACCAGTGCGAGCCCAGCGAGCATGCGGTCTCGGCGAAGCTGGCGGACGAAGGGAACGCGGTGCCCGCTGCCTGCCTGTCGCAGTCGATGTGGCATGCTCGAAAGCGTAAGCAGCAGGATGTTTACAAGCAGCGGGTCCGCGTACCAAGAATGCGGGCCCGTTGCTGTTTCCGGGCATGTCCCTCAGTGTTGGTAGCGTGGGACGGTCTCGCCAGTTGCAGCGGAACTCGGGGGAGTTTCCTCCTGGCGGGACATCTATTCAGGGGGCAGTGCTATGGGACTACGAAGCTTTTTCAGGAGACGGCAGACAGCGGCGGGCAACACGGCTGGTTCAATAACCGTGGTTGAGCCGCAGGCGGAGGAACCGTTGACGCCAGAAGAGTTGGCGGAGCTTCAGGAGGCCTGGGCAGAACTTGCCGAAGCGGCTAAAGGTTCCGGCGCGAACAGCCTTCACGCCTGTACCCGTACCGGCAAGCCCTGGCAAAAAGACCCCGCGGCCGTGCGCAATATGGCGGCGTTGCTGCGCCACGTAAGGGATGAGGACACAACGCCCGGCACCGAATCGGCCGGGTAGGGCCGGGCCAGCCCTGGTCGGGCGGCCCAGCCTGCGCCAGGCCTAGGTTTCCTGGTCCTTCCGGACCTTGGAGATGGCGCGGTAGGCGGTGATGGAAGCTCCCAGCGCTGCCAGCGAGAGCACGAAGTTCACGATCGTCAGTGGTTCCATGAGGGTTTCCTTATCGTCGAGTTGAACCTAGGCTAAGAAGGAGCCGGTGGCCGCAACCATTCACGGTCACGACCACCGGTTTGAGTAGCTACACCTTCCTTGCTTTACGCTTACGCTTCCGAGTGACCGCTCGGGAGCGTTTGCTCGTTAAGAGCGCGTTCCGCGTGGAAAGCAGAGCGATGACCGCTGTCGCCAGGCTCACGACCGAAGTCGCGAGCTTGATCAGTTCGTCGATGCTCATGTAGCCACCTCCTTCCTGCCCCGCCGTGCGAGGCCCCCACTGCTCCAGCCGGTCGAGGGTGGGCCGTCAACCCCGAAGAGCGCACGGGCAGGTCCGCGAAATAAGGGAGCGCAGCGACCGCGTGGACCTGGACGGGAGCGTGGGTTGACGGGTCGGGCCCCCGGACGGCTACGATCAGTGGCCTTGTACGGAGAACAACCCAGCCACATGTAAGGCAAAAAAGACGCTTTTACTGCCGAAGCGAAGCGCAGGACCGGTTCCTGGGTGGAGCGCAGCGGAGCCCAAGGCTTGAGGGAACGGGTTATGCCCACTGGCGGGCAGGTGGAGCCCTCCGCACAGCTCAAAGCTGTCCCCATTGGGTATAACCCGTTCCTTTATATGGGTAACCTGCGCAATAGCCTTTGGACGAATAGCGCTTTGCTGGCAGGGGACTTGTATACAGGTTTGCGTGAATACATCCCCGGATGTACTTTAGGTTTTATGGAAACGCTCACGCAGGCACCCGTGCTGGCCCGGTTCGGCTACGCGGTCTCGGACCCTACCCGCGCCCGGGTCCTTCTCGCCCTCTCTGATGCCCCCGCATACCCTTCCGACCTTGCCGATTCCCTTGGGGTGTCGCGGCAGAGCATGTCGAATCATCTGACGTGCCTGCGCGGCTGCGGGCTGGTGGTGGCGGTCCCGGACGGGCGGCGTACCCGGTATGAGCTCGCCGACGCCCGGTTGGGCCATGCCATCAAGGACCTGATCGGTGTTGTTCTGGCCGTTGACCCGGCTTGCTGCGCCCCGGACGGGGAGTGCTTCGCATGACGGCGCTGCTGCAGGCGCCAAGTGCCGAGCGCCGGGCCGTGCTGAACCTCCGGATCCGGATCTTCGCGGCCGCGACCATCACCTACAATCTCATCGAAGCCGTGGTGGCCCTCTGGGCAGGGAACGAGGCCGACTCTGCCGCGCTGACCGGTTTCGGGCTGGACTCGGTCATCGAGGTGACCTCCGCCGTGGCGCTGTCGTGGCAGTTCTCCGCGAAAGACCCTGAACGGCGTGAGCACCTGACCCTGCGGATCATCGCGATCTCCTTCTTCGCCCTCGCCGCCTTCGTGACCCTGGACGCCGTCCGGTCACTGACCGGCGGAGAAGAGGCCCAGCACTCAACCCCTGGCATCGTGATCGCGGCGCTGAGTCTGGCGATCATGCCTGTCCTGTCTTGGGCGCAGCGCCGGGCAGGGCGTGAACTCGGGTCCCGCACCGCCGTGGCGGATTCAAAACAGACCCTGCTGTGCACGTATCTTTCTGCGGTCCTTCTGGTCGGGCTGGTTCTGAACAGCACCTTGGGCTGGTGGTGGGCCGATGCCGGCGCCGCCCTGGTCATCGCCGGCATCGCCGTCCGCGAAGGCATCAACGCCTGGCGCGGTGAAGCCTGCTGCGCCATCCCCCACAACCACGACGCCCATGGCCATGAACACGGCTCAGAACACGATGACTGCTGCGCAACCGCACCCAGCGGCGCAACCACAGCCACCTCCCTGGCAGTATCGGGGGCACCTGTTGAAGCGGACCAGGAAGCTGCCTGCTGCGCCGGCTGCCAGGCCGATGCCAACCCGGCCCCGGTCACCCTGACCCTCGGGACGAACCCGGTGGATCGTTGAGCGCCGTCACGACCGCCCGGAACGTCCGGATCGCGATCTGGACCATCCTCGCAGTCCTACTCGCCACCGGCGTGATCTGGTACGCGATGTCTACAGCGAACAAGCCCGCACCCACAGCGCCGGCGGCAGCTTCCGACGCGCAGCTCGTTCGGGACGACAGCCACCGCGTTACCAGCCCCTCGACGGAGAAGGCGCAGCTGGTGGAGTTCCTGGACTTCGAATGCGAATCCTGCCGCGCCGCCGAACCCCTCGTGCAGGAGCTCAAGCAGGAATACGGGGACCGGATCACGTTCGTCCACCGCTACTTCCCCCTGCCCGGGCACGCCAACTCCGGCACCGCCGCCCTTGCCGTGGAAGCCGCCGCCCAGCAGGGCAAGTACGAGCAGATGGCCGCCAGGCTCTTCAAGACTCAACCGCAATGGGGCGAAAAGCAGGACTCCCAAGCGGCTCTGTTCCGAACCTATGCGGAGGAACTCGGCCTGGACATGGTCGCCTACGACACAACAGTGGCAGCGGAAGAGACCAAGGAACGCATCCGCCGCGACATTGCTGACGGAAAATCCCTCGGCGTTACTGGGACCCCGACATTCTTCCTCGACGGAAAAAAGCTGACCCTAAACAGCGAGGAACAGTTCCGCCAGCTGCTCGAAGACGCAGCTCGCTAATCCACGCTTGGATCCCTCCCCGCCGCACCGAAAACTCAACCGAACCCACCTTCTGTCACGATTTTCCTGATCAAACGCAGGAACAAACAGAAGCGTTCAGCATCAACTGGATGATGGGATACGCACCGACAGCTATTCCTCAATCGAAGCAGCCCGCACATCCTGCATCGGATGCAATTGCGCAACTTCGCCCGGCTGTCGGCCCTGGAGAGTACACTGATTAACTCGAACATATATTCGAATAAAGGTGTGTTGTGGGCGTGATTGTCGGTCCCCGCGTGATAGAGGCGGGAGTTTCGTTGTTGTCGGTGCTGGTGTCCCCCGTACCGGTTGCGGCGGGGTTTCCGTCGCCGGCGCAGGACTACTTCGATGGCCGGATTGACCTGAACGCGCACCTGATCAAGGACATCACCAGCACCTATGTCGTGCGGGTGTCTGGGGAATCCATGGAAGGTGCCGGGATCAGCGACGGGGATGAGCTGATCGTGAACCGGGCGCTGGAGCCGCACGACGGGGCTGTGGTCGTCGCGGTCCTGGACGGGGAGCTTACGATCAAGCGGCTGCGGATCACCCCGGAAGGGGTGGTGCTGCAGGCGGAGAACCCGGCGTACCCGGACATCGAGGTCCCTGCCCTGTCGGACCTGACCATCTGGGGCGTAGCGACCAGGTGTTTGCATCATGTCTAAGCCGGCGCTGATGCGGCACATGCCGCAGATCGCGCACGTGGACGTGAACTGCTTCTACGCCTCCGCGGAGCGGGCGTTCGACCCTTCCCTGGAAGGCAAGCCCGTGATCGTGCTGTCCAACAATGACGGCTGCGCGGTCACCCGCTCCCCCGAGGCAAAAGCCCTGGGCATCGGCATGGGCGACCCGTGGTTCAAGCTCGCCCCACGGGCAAAGGAATGGGGCCTCGTCGCACTGTCCAGCAACTACGAACTCTATGGCGACATCAGTGCCCGGGTGATGGAACTGCTGGGCCGGTACTCGGCCTGGCTGGAGGTCTACAGCATCGACGAGGCCTTCCTCGGCGTCAAAGGCACCCCCGTCGAACTGGCCGCGATGGGTCGGTCCATGAAGGCGGCCGTCCGGCGGAATGTTGGCGTTCCCGTCTGTGTCGGGATCGCGCCGACGAAGACGCTGGCGAAGCTGGCCAACAAGTGGGCGAAGAACAACAAGGCCTTCGCCGGGGTTTGCCACTGGGACTCCGTCCCCACCGCGGAGCGTGAGGCCCTGCTGGGCCGGCTGTCCGTCGAGGAAGTGTGGGGCATCGCCGGACGGCTGACCAGGCGGCTGAACGTGATGGGCATCTTCACCATCGCGGACCTGGTCCGGGCCGACCCGGTCGTGATCCGGGACAAGTTCAACGTGGTCATGATGCGCACCGTCCTGGAACTGCAGGGAACCCCCTGCATCCCCATGGAGGAAGAACGGATCGGGCGGGACCAGCTGATCTTCTCCCGCTCGTTCGCGAAACCCATCACCACGGCCGCGGGGATCAGGCAGGTCATGTCCGTGTACGGGCAGCAGGCCTCGGCCAGACTGGCCAAACACGGGCTGCAGGCCAAGGTCCTCACCGCGTTCGCCGGAACCTCCCACTTCAACCCCAACGACACCTCCTACCCCTCGGTGTGCGTGCCCTTGCCGATGCCCACCGCCGACCCGGTAATCCTGACCAAAGCCGGGCACGCCCTCCTGCCCCGGATCGTCGAAGGCGTCCGCTACGCCCGGGCAGGCATCATGGTCACCGACCTGCACCCCACCGGCAACCAGGCACCCCTGTCACTGTTCGAAAACCCGCACGAGGAACGCCGCATCGGAACCCTGCTCGAAGACGTCACCCGCCGGTACGGCCGCGGCTCCATCGGCCTGGGGCACGGTGGGATCCGGGGCGGGCCGGACTGGACCATGAAACGGGACATGCTCTCCCCCAGATACACCACCCACTGGGACGAACTCCCCCTCGTCAAAGCCGCCTAACCAGCTCTCTGCGCCACCCAGGAAGAACACAAGCACATGACCATCACCCCAGAAGCCCCTACCCTCAACGCCCCGGTGGACGTCCGGTTCACCAAGGCCGGCACTCCCCTGGCCGTTCGCTACGACGGACGCATCTGGGCTGTGACCGAAGAACCTGTCCACTGGTTCACCAGGGACTCCTGGTGGGAGACCCGCCGAAGTGTCCCCGTCGGCGTCGGAAACGTTGTGGACATCGAACACTGGCGTGTTCAGGTTCGTCTGGGCGGCTCGGACTCACAGCTGCGGACCTTTGAACTGCGCCGCGATCCCCTCTCGGAGCAGTGGCTGCTGGAAGCCATCACTGACGGTAATGATGGAATTGGTTGTGTTGCTGGTGTGGCTCTATCACTGACTGACGCTCTCCACAGGAAGGAGGGCTTGTCTTCCAGTTGATCTGTCCACCGCAACACAGCTGCAGTTAACGCGGCGGCCTGGTGGACATGACTTAATAGGAGCCTGTTCCGAAGAGTCCCATTACCGTCTTGTCTGCCCACCCGGCCGGCGTGCCCATCTTTGTCCCATCGCACGCAACGGAAGGAAGGGCAGTTTCATCATGGCAAAAGAGGATGTGAAAGTCATCGCCGGGATCGACACCCACGCAGACACACATCATGTGGCCCTGATCAGTGAAACCGGCAGGCACCTTGCGGACCAGGAATTCCTGGCTGTCAGTTCCGGGTACCGGAACATCGTGGAGTTCATCACCAGCTTCGGCGCCGTCATCGCCGCCGGCGTGGAGGGAACCGGCACCTATGGCGCCGAGCTCGCCCGGACCCTCACGCAGGAAGGCATTCAGGTCCGGGAGGTCATGCGTCCGAATCGGCAAGGACGACGGCTGAGAGGGAAGTCGGACTCGCTGGACGCCTACCAGGCCGCTGAGTCGGTGCTCGCAGACCGTGGCACTGCCATCCCGAAGGCCCGCAACGGGGCAGTCGAATCACTGCGCGTCCTGCGTGCCGAACGAAACTCCGCGATGCGGGCCCGGGTTGCTGTCATGACTCAGGTCCAAAGCATTCTGGTCGCAGCCCCCGAACAGCTCCGTGCACGATACCGTGGTCTGGCCGCCACCTCGATGATGGCAGTTCTAGAGAAGACCCGACCGTCCGGGGACCTGTCTGAACCGGTGAACGCCACGGCCATTGTGCTCAAGCGCCTCGCGATCCGTTACCGGCATCTGGATGAGGAACTGGCCCTGATAGATTTGGAGCTCGACGCGCTCATCACCGTCCACGCACCGATGCTTCGAGACCTTCAGGGCGTCGGAACGGAGGTGGCCAGCCAACTGCTGGTCACCGTGGGCGACAACCCGGAACGGATCGCCACAGAAGCTAAATTCGCCGCTCTTGTCGGTGTCGCACCGGTCCCTGCATCCTCAGGAAAGAGGACTCGGCACCGGCTCAGCCGCGGCGGGGACCGGCAGGCCAACAAAGCTATCCACCACGTTGCGCTAGTTCGCATGATGAGCGACACCCGCACCAGGACCTACGTCGCCAAACGACGGCAGGAAGGTAAGAGCACAAGGGAAATCATGCGCTGCCTCAAACGCTACATCGCTCGTGAGATCTATGACCAACTCAGGCACCCCCAACCGGCGCCCGACGCTGGTGCACTCCGGGCACTGCGCAAGACGAAGAAAATCACACTGCAGGCCGCCGCAGATGACCTCCATGTCTGGCCATCTTCCCTGTCCCGGTTGGAGCGCGGACTGACCCGCGACGACGTGTTCCACCGCCGCTATGAAACCTGGCTCCGCGAACATTGACGCCTACAGGAGCTTAATCCGCACGGATTGTGAAAGTACCGCGGGCGCCATCACCTCGTTTATCCGGGATCCGGAGCGTACGCTCATCAGCATGCGCGCTAGTGGGCCTCGCTACTAGTGATGCGCCTTCGGCGGAATATTCGGTGGAGGGTTAGGAATGGTCTTCGGGGCACTCCTTGGCTGCACCAAAGCCGTCGAGACCCGCTAGTCCTACCGATAACTAGTTGTGTACGGAGCCAGAATGAACACTCTTGCTGTTGTTATCTTGATGCTCGCGTGTGCTCTATCTACTGCATCGGGCATGCTTCAAGTGATCAGTAACCCGACGCGGCGGATTCCCTACGTCGATAACAGCTCAATGCGATCTGGCGCCAGTAGCAAATGGCTGTTCATTGGCGCTATTGCCCTGATAGCCGTCGGTGCCTTTCTGTACTCGCAAGGGAGCGGAGCGGACTCACTTGTTGAGTTCGTGATGTTCCTGCTCGTAGGAGTCTCTCCGGTGGTTCTGATCCGGTTGCTCCACAATCGACGGGTCGCTCAAGAAGACATCCATCCGGAATCCCCTTCCTCCGTCTAGGCACCAATTTGTCTGGCCCAGAGGTCTTACCTGTGGGCTGCAGGGCAAGCTGTTGTTGTCGGTCGTGGCCCCCTTAAGGCGTGCCCTCATTCGACTCAAAAACCAAAAGTAGCCACTGGTCCAGAGGCGAATAACATCGGCCCTGACCGGCAGCGCCGGTGTGTTCCTGTGTTCCTGTGTTCCTGAACATGGTCGCCGTATTCGCCGCCGTGATCACACCAAGGCATACCTCTACCATGGAAATTAACTCTCGTCATCAGCACCGAGGGCGTGCGTCAGGGTGTCGGGGTCTCAGACCATGACTGAACGCAAGACGACAGAAAGCAGCAGTGATTCCAAGAAGATTGACACCTATAGGAGCATCAACTGATCCCGGCCCTGCGTAGCGTAGGGCCATGGACCACGTAGCCGGGTTACCGGCTGGGCTTGCCCCGCCGGTAAAAGTCGCGCTGGCCCGCGCCATCGCCAAGATGCCACGCGGTGACGCATCACACGGAACTCTAATGTTTGAACCCAAGTGGGACGGGTATAGATGTGTTGCAGTCAGGAATGACCACGGCGCCACACTGTGGTCCCGGCAAGGGAAGGAACTGACTGGGTACTTCCCTGAACTCTGTTCAGCGATCGCTTCGGCCGTTCCCCCGGGATGTGTGATCGACGGCGAAGCCGTGATCTGGAGCCAGGGACGGCTGAACTTCGACGCCCTGCAGCAGCGCCTGGGCGCAGGACCAAAAACACTGCCCGGGCTGGTCTCGGCGGCGCCTGCCAACTACGTTGCTTTCGATGTCCTGGCCGTGGCCGGGCACGACGCAAGGGACCTGCCTCTGAGCGGCCGGCGGGCGCTCCTAGAAGAACTGGCCACGGGTTGGGATCCGCCGCTGTCCCTCTCCCCCACCACCACGGACCGTAGTGTTGCCGAGCAGTGGCTCGAAGAGCTGCCGCATACCGGGATCGAAGGGCTGGTCATCAAGGGGACCAACCAGCCCTACACGCCGGGCGTCCGTTCCTGGTTGAAGCTCAAGCGCAGGGAAACCCTGGACATCATCTGCGGCGCAGTGATCGGCCCGATCAGCCAACCCTCAGAGGTCGTCGCCGGCCTCATCCTGGACGGCGAGCTGCGGATCGTCGGACGCTCCACACCACTGAAGACCAGGGAAAGCCGGGAACTGGCCCGTTGGCTGCAACCGCCGAAGGATCAGCATCCTTGGCCGGCCATTGTGAAAGGTACGGCCCTGGACAGGTTCAACAGGGACAAGGAACCCGTGGCCCTGACACTCGTGGAACCCGTGGTTGTTGAAGTTTCCGCAGACACCGCGTGGTCCGGAAGGTCCTTCCGGCACCCCCTACGGATACTCCGGGCCCGGCCGGAGCTAACCCCTGCCGACGTCGTCCTCCCGGACCGTCTTGACGCAGGTTAGTCCTTGCGGATGGCTATGAGGTTTTGGCCCTCTTCCAAAAGCGCGTAGAGGTTTTCCCGTGCTGCTTCGTAGGTGTCGCCCTCGGCCTCAATGTGGTTATAGCTGCCGTCCGGGTTGGTAATGGTGCCGGTGAGTATCACCGCATGAGCCTATGTGGCCGGAGGCTCGGCGGGCTCGATGAGCTCCGGGCCGTTGTTGCGCACGCTGTTGACCCGAGGGCTGACAATCCGAGGTGTCAGGGTCGGTTCCGGCAGGGAGTCCAGCAGGTGCTGGATGTCGTCCTTGTCGGTCAGGTCCGGGTCCAACCATTCAGCGAAACGGTCTCGCGGGATAATGACCGGGGAACGGTCATGAACGTGCCCCAGCGCGTCCTGCGTCGTCGTAGTGAGCACTGTGCAGCTGAGCAGCCACCTTTCCGGGTCATCCTCGGGCAGGGACGGGTCAGCCCACCACTCGTACAGGCCGGCAAAGCCCAACAAGGGCTCCTTCTCGGAGAACAGGTAGTTCGGGATCTTCTTCCCGTCCTCAGTTTTCTGCCACTCGTAATAGCCTTCGGCCGGGACAATCGCACGGCGCTTCACAGCAGCCTTCCGAAAAGACGGCTTCTCCAAGATGCTTTCGCTGCGGGCGTTGATCAACTTGGAGCCAATCTTGATGTCCTTTGCCCAAGACGGGACCAGACCCCACCGGGCAATGAGCAGGTGTCGGTCGATGGTGCCCTCGTCCAGGCGTTCAGCGACGATCGGCACGCTCTGGCTAGGCGCGACGTTCCAGCTCGGCGGGGGCGGGCTCCCCTCGACCTCTTTGGCCTCAAAGTGGCTCAGTAGGTCCCCGCTTGCCTTGGACATCACGTATCTGCCGCACATGAGGCCATTCTGCCTGAGGGGCGGAGACTGTGCTCGGACACTGAAGTTGATGAGCCTCCCAGCGGCTGCACAAGGCGAATCATTTCCCCGAGGGGCGTTTCCATGCGCGTAGCAATCGCACGGCGTTGCGGTTCGCTGGTTTGTACAGGACCACGAGCAGGAGCAGCAGCAGGCAGACGACGCTGAACGGCGTCGCGAATGAGACAGAGCTGTCGGCGAGGAGGGACAAGAAGAGATTCATAGTAGGTCCTTGCTGTTGAAGTACTAGTCCCGGTTTGCGGCCGGTTCCTATTGGAAGGGTGACTCGACACGCTCAGGGCGCGGCGGGGGCGGTTGGCCTCTGATGACTTCTATGCAGCAGGAAGGGTGACGGGGGTACGCGGTAGTGGGTCTCCGCTGAGGAGATGGTCTGGGGATTCATTTGCAGCTCCTTTGAGCACTCGGTGCGCCGGCTTGTCCGGTGCCTCTGTTTGCACTGTCCTGCGACCCGTTCGCTGGCGGTGGGACGGTGCGCGTGTCGGACCCTTTTGACAGTAGAGGGCGGCACCTTGCTCACGGCGGTTACTATCCAGCCTGACTGTAAACGCCGGTTCCGTCAGAGGATCCGCCGGCCGGGGATTCTCGTGGCGATCAAGAAGTGGGCACAATTACTTCAGGGGACACACGTACGAGATGCGCGAGTGGAAGAGGCTGATGAACCAGGAACGTCCGAACGAAGCCATCGCGAAGCAGATCGTTGAGCGGGTGCTGAGGATTCAGCTCAACCACGCGGATACCCACGGCGGAGTCGATTACGTCTCCACCGATGGCACCATCGCCCTCGAAGTTACGGCCGTCACCGCCGGCGAGAGGCAGAGCGCTCGTTCCGCGCTCTCCAAGTCTGAGGCAAAGGGCTCTCCGACGAGACTGCAGGGCTGCTGGCTCGTGTACGCCTCGGACACCCAAGAGCAGATGAAAACCTTCGTGCAGCGAGTGCAACCGGCGATCGCGGAACTGGAGTTCGCAGGCAAAACGTACTTCGACGATCAGCCCGCACTCTTGCACGTTTTCGAACAGGGTGAACTTTCCCATGTCTACCAACCGCTTCTAACAGCAGGCGTAGAAAGAGCAACTCACGTCCCGCACCGAGACCGCCCGGAGGATCCGGATCATGTTCACCGCATCTTTGTCAGCACCGGAAGTGGCGGTTCAGTAAGCGGCAGTGACGAGTCACTTGACCGACTGATGGAGGAACTCAATCAGAAGCGTGACAATGCGAGGAAGCTTTTTGCATCCGGGGCCGACCAGCGCCACTTGTTTGTGTGGCTGAACGACGACACCTGGTACAACATCGCCCGTCCGCTCAGTCATGAGGCACCTTCTTGGGCAGCCGACGGATGGGGTCTCCCCACGAACGCTCCGGCGGTGGATCCTGCCATTACACACTTCTAGGTGGTCCATGCTCGGTCCCGACTGGGTTGGCTGTGGGACAGCGAAGCGTGGCAGGAGCTGCGAGACCCCTAAATCCGCGCCAGCGTAGATCGGGGTCCTTTGCGGTCACCGCAGCAGAAAGTGGCGGCCGCAGAAAGCCACAATTTACCTCGGTGTGAACAGCGTCTTGGTTACAAGATGCAGCCTTGGCGATGGATTGGTGAAGCTTGAGCCTGTGTGGTTGGGATTGCGTGAGTGGTTGCTGCGAACTGTTCGTGCTTTGTCGAAGACCTCGCAGGCATTGTTGAGCGAAATCGCCATGGCCAGTTGATTGGAAGTTAGCTGTCCGCTAAGGGTTTTGGAAATTCCGTCTTCATCATGGGCTTCAAAAAGGGTAAGGAACTGCTTAGCCCACGGGCGTCCGTGGGCTGCCGCTGAGCACATCTGCCAAGTCAAACGGGAAGCTGGCAGGGCGAAGACTGCGGCTGCAGTCGCCAGCATTTCGCTGACGTGAAGCTGCTTCTTGACCACGGCGGTGGGCACATTATTGCGATCCAGGACCTTCTTAAGAAGAGCTAAACGTTCCTCGTCAAAATCGGCGTCCTTATCGACCAACCTTGTGGCGCGCCTTTGATCCCACAAATTCTGGTACTCCATATGCAGAGCCCTTCGTGTAACGAGTTGGGGATCAGCGTCCTGGAGGATCCATAGAGCAGTTGAGGCCGCTTCGATAGAGCCTCGAATCAGAGTGTAGGGCGCGAATGTGTGTTGGGCTTCGGCATCAACCAGCAGAGCCTTTAGCGCATGCAGATGGTCCACTGCGGTATGGAGCAGGTAGCCGATCAGGTGCGAGACCTGATGCGGCTCGGTCAGTGCGTCGGCAGCGTCTAGGACTGATCCGGAGCCGACGTTCCAATCTTCCTGGCCAGACTTGTGCCACTCTTCGATTCGCTTGAAATCGAATCTCATCCCCGTCCACGCCAGTTCGGATTCGCGCTGGGTCAGCTGCTGAAAGTATGTCTCCCGATCACTCATACATGTTCTCCGCAGCTGCTCTCACTCTTTTGCACACCAGCTGAATCTACCGGCCACGTCCGACATCCAGGCCACTCACCCCTCTCCCCCAAGTGTTATCGGCGCATGAACTATGGATCGCCGGCCGCACGTTAGCCGATCCCCTTGCGTGCTGCGCCATGCGACAAATAGCGCCGTGAAAAAGCCGTCATTTACCTCTGTGAATGTTGGCGACTCCGCGCCGGCTCAGGAGCGGTCCCATGCGCCGTTTAGCAGGTGACGGGGGACGGAGCCGCGGCTGACGTCCAGACGTTGGTCGTACCAGGGACTCGGTATTGTGCCTCGATTGAGTACTTCCAAATGCCCTGGCTGACGCCGGTCGATGGGCCTGAATCGTAGATCGCCTTGCCGGCGATGAGGTCTATGGTCTGGATGGCGCCGGATGGATCGACCAGTTTCAGGACGTAGTTAGTGGCCCGGGGTACGGTCCCGTGGGAGTTTACTGTGATGCTGAGGCGAGACTTGCCGCTCTGACCGATCGGGGAGCAGTTGGCGGAGATGCTGTTGCCTGTCGGAGCGGCCAAAGCGAGGGTGCTGGCCTTCATTGCGGTAGTGGCGGCTGCTGTGAAGGTTGCGTGGGCAGCGGGGCCGCCAACGAGAAGACACGCAAGAAGTGCGCCGATTAGCGTGGCCCGCTCACGCTGCGGCACGTTCCTTCGCTCCTTCAAGGGTTTTCCTTCCATCCCCCGGCTGGACGGGCGTCGGCCCATTGCGTTTACGGGGGTTCTTCGGTCACTTTTCCGGACCAAGCTCAAGGAACCATCAAGGGCCCATCTGGTTGTCCCAAAGACCCCAAAAGGGCCAAAAAAAATCGCGGTGATTCGGGCCACAAAGTGGGCTTGACCAGCGCCAACATCAATTCTTGACGAAGTCTTGAGCCCTTGCGTCCCCCCTCCTTGAGGCAGTCCCTGAATAGTCATTCCTGTCAGGCCGAGAGCGTCTGACCCACAAACTTCGGCCGGCCCACTGGGGGTGGGCCCAGACCTACATAACTAAGGAACTCCGTCATGGGCATCAGCATGAAAACCACCTCCGGCAAGATCCTCGCCTCCGTCGCCTTGGTCGGCACTGCCGCCGCCGTTGCAGGCATGGGCACCTACGGTGCCTTCACCTCCAGCACCTCCGCCAGCCAGGCCGTCGCCTCGGGCAACGTCACCATCGCTCTGGCGGCTCCGGGTGCCACTAACACCCTGAACGTTCCGGTCACTGATCTCCTGCCCGGCGACAAGGTTGAGCGGCTCGCAACCCTCGCCAACACCGGCACCTCGGACCTGAACAATGTCACGCTGAACACCATCGCCACCGTCCCCTCGGCTCTGACCACGGATCCGGCCGATGGGCTGCAGCTGACTATCGAGAACTGCACCAGCCCCTGGGCCGGTACCGCCGGGGCTTACACCTGTGCCGGGACCAAGTCCACAGTATTGGTCAGCGGTCCGGTCATCACCGGCACCGCCAAGACCCTGACCTTGCCGACCGCACTGACCGCCGGCGCTACGGACAACCTGAAGGTCATCACGACGCTGCCCGCCACCGCAGGTAACGCCTTCCAGAGGCTGACCAGCACGGTCGAGTTCACGTTCACCGCAACTCAGCGCACCGCGACCACCAAGTAGCGTCAACGTTTCTCCGACGTAGCCCCTGGAACGAGGACTCTCCATGACCGCCATCGATTTCGCCACGATCCGCCGAGCGGGTGAATCCAGCACAGGTGCGGGGCAGGCCGGTCCCCGTTCCACCGGCAGGGCTTCGCGCCTTTTGCGGAAGACAGTGGCCGTGCTGACCACAACGTTCCTGTTCCTGGCTGGCGCTGCGTTCCTGGCCTTGGCCATCGGCCCGCGCCTCCTCGGCTACCAGACCTCAACGATGCTGACCGGATCGATGGCACCGCTCATCAACCCGGGAGACGTCGTTGTCACCAAACCCGTTCCTGTGGGGGAAATTGCTGTAGGTGACATCATCACCTACAGCATCCGTGTCGAGGACCACCGGATCGAGACCCACCGCATCACTGAGCTGATTGCCAACCCGGACGGCACCACGGCCGTCCGGACCAAAGGTGACGCCAACAACGGGGCCGACCCATGGACGGCGACCATCGACGGGGCCAAAGTGGACCGCCATATGGCCACCGTCCCTTACGTTGGCAGCGCCATCCGGGCACTGCGCCAGCCCATCGTGCTGAACGTCCTCATGTACGGTGCCCCGGCCGTGCTCGTGGTCAGCATGCTCGCCAATATCTGGCGCAAGAGGCCCGAGACGGAGGAATCGCCGGCTGCATCGAAGGCGGAAGCTCTTGCCTGACGGAGTCCGGAGTCTGGTCCATTTTGATAGTCTCCGCGACCTCGCGGACCAGATCGACAGCCGCGCCGAGACCCTGAAGTTCCTGGAGTTATACCTTGAGATGCTGCCGGACCGGCTGGAGCGGATCCTGCGGGGAATCGTGGACTGCGACCGGGAAGCCTCCCATGATGCGGTCCTGAGTCTGAAGGTGGCCTCGGCCATGTCCGGTGCGGTCAGCGCCGAAGCGTGTTGCCTGATACTGGAACCCCTGGTCCGCAGCAGCCAGTTCGGCCCGGCACTTGCCAGCGCCAGACACCTCAGCGCCGAAGTGCACGCCCTGTACGAAACTGCCCCGACGATCCTGCTCGAAGCGCACCGGGACCTGGGCATGGCTGCATGACGACAGCGCGGCACCCTAAAGTGTTGCCTTGCTTAGAACTCGACATCGACGGTGAAGTCCTCCGGCTCCTGACCCGTCAGCCCCGCAGCAGCACGACGTACGGCACCAGATATCTCTTCGTAGCTTGAAACCTGCACATCCAAGGCCGGAAGTTCAGCAACGCTGAGCACCATCCGGCCGTCTTCGACTGCAATGATCCGTGCGTTCAGATGCATCAAGGCCCCCTCCGTCCTCAACTCCACTGTATCGCCGCCGACACTCCATAGCCTTGGCGTGTCCGCTCCTGCCGCCGAAGGCGTGCTCTCGACGGACCGGGGCAGCGCGCCATTGGCGAATCTCAGCGCCTCGAAACCTTCCCGTCTCGAAAAGCTAGGGTGGTCAGACGCCCGAACATGGCTGTATCTGCGCCTGAAGTAGGCTTGCTTTGTCCTTCTTGGACAAGTCAACCTGCGGGGGAAGAGCAATGAATATTGTCTTGGTTGTCGTGTTTGCGGCCATTTTCTTTTATGTCCTCTATGGAGTCATCAGGGCGGCGACGCGGGACGGAATCATTGCAGCCCGTCAGAGCCTGCGTGCGGACGCAGGGCAGACCGGCCGAGAGGACACGTGACAAGCCCCCATCAAGATCAATGGCCTCCCAGTGACCACAAGTACAAACGCTCAGAAGTGACGGGCTTCGTCGGGAGCGGCGACGCGGTTTGGCAGCGTGCCATTCACGAAGTGCTCCATTGGAAGGTAAAAACCCAGAGTGGTTTTGTCGTGGACTCACTCGGGCCGGTATCGCCGGGTGAGCATGTCGTCGTAACTGCGCGGCTGTTGGGCCTCACTGTTGTGGAGCCCGTGGAAGTTGTAGACGTTGTCCAAGAACCAGGAAGATGCGGGTTTTCTTACCGCACCCTGCCTGGGCATCCGGTAGATGGGGAGGAAGCTTTTTTCGTTTATCGACGTGGCGACGAAGTACACCTGACCATTCGCTCCCTGACGCGAGCTGCACCACGACAACCTTGGCGGCTCCTCTTCCCTCTCATCCTTATCGCGCAGCGGATGGTTCAGAGACGGTACCTGCGCGCGCTGCAGTAATGGTCATAAAGGCAGCCGCGCAGCAAATTTCGGGACAGTGACACATCAAGCTGGACTTGGAAAAGTGTTCGACTGTCCATAAGGGGATCGCTCACCGCGCTTCTAACGCCCAGCCAGAGAGCCTGTTTTCAGCGCTTCAGCGTGGCGCATGATCAGAGAAGCTGCAACCAAGACCGCAGAGAATAGGACGCACGCGACTGGTGCTAGCAGGCAGATCATCGTAACCAGTATTGCCACAGGTGCGTCCACTGCGAATGTAGCGGTGCCGAAATTACCAATGATGAGCGGGCTCATCATTACCAATAGGGCAGCGATTACAGCTAGACCTACCCCGGTACGCATCGTCTTCGTTGGCAACTTTGACGCTTCCACCCTGGACCCCCATCATCGATCAGATGAGTACCAGACAAACAGCAGAACACGCCTGCCGCAAGGAGTTGGTCAAGACCGTTACCTCAAGGACGCCGTAAATGGTTTTCGACGTGCCTTCGCAGCGGATCCTAGCGCTGGCGGGAAAACTCCATGGGCCGGAGGGACGGCCCTGGGCACATCCCGAAAGATGCCCGTCCGTGACCCGCCCCGTTAGAGGATCCCTCAGCGGGCAGGATCGTCTGACTAGCAGCAGAGGTAGGGTCATCTGCATGATGTCGAGAGGAGTTTGATTCGAAATGAATACGATTCATCGCAGTATGAGCCAACAGCGCAACTGGCTGAAGATACTTCTTTACGGCTCGATCGCCAGCGGAGTGTTGGCGCTACTAACGGCAGGATTGACTTTAATTCTGTTCCAGGAAATTGAGAGCAGGGGTGACGTTACCAACGCGCATGATTTCGGGTGGCGCGCAGTCGCGCTTGCCGTGTTGTCCCTCGTGCTCTTCACTGTCTACCTCATCCGTCGCAATGCGCAGCGTAGGAGGTCCCGCAAACGTAGAAGAATGGCTCCAACCCCGTGACGTGATCATGGTGCCGACACAACGAGTAAGTGAGGCACTCTTCTGCAGGACCCCGAGCTTAGACGAGGGTGTCCGCATGAGGTTCTATGAGCGATCCCTCATCGGGCACTTTCTCGGGCGGCTCCACTGGGACGGTGGGGTGACCTTAGGCAGCTGTGGACCCTTGAGGGTTATCTGAAAGTGGACGCGCAGCGATCGGTGAGCGGGGCCAGTGCCGGTATAGGTCGAATAGCGCCCATGAGTGACGGCGGTCAAGGCCGCGAAGCGCCCGAAGGGTTCAGCGTTGAGGGGACGGCGCGACGGGTGCTCCTAAGTCTTGCTGTTGCGTTTCGAGGTTAGGGCGCCCGGCGTAAGCAAGAGCACGTTGCCGCTTCGTGTCAGACGCTCGAACTGCCGGCTGGCGAGAAACTGAAGAGCGAACGAGTGGACTTAGACGGGGTTCGCTCATCCTCCGCGCGAAGGGGCAGATCAACGAAGGCTGGTTCAGCGGGCCGGCCGTTTAGTCGATCGCTTGCCTCGAGCACGTCGTCACCCAGCCCGATTGCGTTCGTATGAAATTCTGCGTTAGAGATCTTCCGCTGCCCAGTTTCGTATGTGTAGGTCGGTAGCTTCTGTGACCAATCCACTAAATGGCGTTTGTCTCTTATCGGCCCTATTGCCACAGTGGCATAGACCTCGTCGCGACTGACCAAGACAAGATCACCCGGAAGCCCTATGTACTTCCTTCGCGCCACGCTCCACAGCGAGTGAGTCGCTCGGATGATTAGCTCGATCAGCAGCAGGTTTCCTTCAAGACTTGTGAATGTGGAGGTCACCCACATGCTGAACTGCGGCGGGTTGGACTTGCCGTCACGCCTGCTTTCGAGATACGTAATTCCTGGGCCGCCAGCCACCCGGTGATCGTTCCATCGGATGGCGCCTTGGTCGCCAGGTATCCCGACAAGGCCGTGCTTGGCGGCGTTGTAGAGGGCGTTCTCATTCGTCAGGCGGTGTGCCACGACCCGAAGCAACTCGATGATTCCCTCAATCGAGTTCTCCCATGTCTCCTGATTCATCTCTACGCCAGCGTCTTCGGCTGTCTCACCGCCCAAGAACATTGATGCAACGGTCTTTCGATCAACGTGGCTCGTGTCCGGTTCCGCAAACTTAGCTGCCTGCCTCTTGAAGTCCCCTGGTTGAGTAACGCTGGCAACCTTGACCCACGGACACAACGGGAAGTTCATATGGGCCAGCCAGAGGCGCATCAAAGACTCTCCGGCATGGTGCACCAGCACAGTGCTGTCCAGGAAGGCGTAGCGAAGTCTGGACTCCTGCGGCATGCGAGCCGCCGCGCCGCCCTGCAACGCGCCATACTGCACCCCCTTCTTAAGGATGTCAGCCGCCTCGTCCCCGTCCGAGAGAGTGAAGATGATCGACTGCAGACGAGCACGCACGTACTCGGTGGGACCGGCTGAGGAATAGAACGTCGCGTTGAGTTCGGAGTACTGTTCGCTGGCCAGTGGTGGGGCAAGCGGTTTCTTGTTGTTGGTCGTTTTCCGGTTCCCGGACATGTCACTCCCCATTGTTAGCCCTCAGCTGAGAGGAAAACTTCTTCAGCCACGGGTTCAGTCTGTACGGTTCCCCTGCCAAACAAGCACTAGGACACGCGACTCAGAGTCCAGATCGGGGCTCAGTGTGGCCTACGTCTGACCCGACAGCTGATCACGTGATCCCGCTATCTAAGGGCGGTACTAATGAGGACGGGAGGCCGAGTCCGTAAGCCGATCCCTGATCGCGCGCTTGAAGCGTTCAGTGCATCACTGGCCCCTACGAGCAATGAAAAATCCGCTCATTTCCCAGATGAACGCGGCCTCCAGACAGGGCCGTCGCACCCGAAGCGAGGCACCAAAGTCGCCCGTAAGGCGGGCAGTTGGAGGGTCGGCGTCAAGAGAACACGGTGCTTAGGGTGATCAACAGGATCCCGGTGGAGAAGAGCAAAATGCTGAAACCAATTCCAAGGGATTCCATGGCTTTGACTTGTCGTTGCGCTTCATCCTGCTCGGGTCGGTTGCGGTTGAACATTGCCATGACGGTCTGGTACTGATACTGCGCTATATCTCTGCGGAATATGAACCAAACCGTAGACACGAGAAGGAGTACCAGCCCAGCTCCGTTAACTCCTGCAGTCCCCGGGAGCCGCAGGGGCCCGTATGCGGCAAGCAAATAGATGCCCGCCGCGGCTGCCACGCACAAGGCAAACTGAATCTGGCGTCGCTTACCGATCGCCTGTCGTGGATCCGTCCATCCGAGGTGGCTTGTCCTGCGCTCAAGCGTGCGGATCCATAGGAAGGTCGCTATGCATCCGACAACAAAGAACAAGCTGAAGGCCACTATCAACAGTTCACGCATAGTTCTGACGTTATCCTGACCGCTGGAACGGCCGAGAATGCCTCGACCAGCCACAGCAGCGGAATAGCGTGGCACGGGCTGGCATCACGGTGTCCGGTAGAGGATCCCTAACCGGGCGGCTGCGCTTCAGGCTCCGTCTGCGGTGAGTGTTCGGGCTTTTCTGTTGAGCGAGAGAATTGTCCCAGCGATGAGTACTGGTGCAGCTGCTGCGAGGAATCCCCATTGCAGAGAACCGGCGAGAACCAGGCCGAGCAGGGCAATGGATACCGGTTCAAGAACGACTCTGGGCAGTTCAAGTACGGAGCTTACCCGCCCCAGCAGATGGTTTGGCGTGCGGGTCTGGATGAACGTTGGGAGGGCCACATCTGTGCTGTAGGCGACGCCGATCCCGACCAAGGCAAGGATGATGGCTGCTACCCATGCTTCCGTCGTCTGGCCTAGGAGGGCAAAGGCAATGCCTTCCACGAGAGTCATGGAAATGATGAGTAGGCCCCACCGTTGGGGAAGGCCGGTCACGGCCGCTGCCACGGTTCCGATTAGCTGCCCGACGCCCCATCCGGAGACGAGGATGCTAAGGGCAATCGGTGAGTCGCTAAGGGAGGTGGCCAGCATCGGGAGCCCGATGGCGAAGAGGCCGCTGTAGCTCAGTGTGGCAGCACTAATAACCAGCAGGACGATGCGGGTCTCATGGGACCGTGCAGTGTGCTGAAGACCCAGGCCAATCTCGCGGATGACTTCAGCGGCGCTGCCTGATCCACTTCCGATGGGCCCCCGGGGGACATTCATCGATGTGAAGGCTGCAACCGTCAGTGTTAGAGCGGTGACGGCAATAGCGAGTCCCGCGCCTCCCCAGCCGGTTAGGACGCCGCCAGCCATTGGGCCGGCGATGAAAGCAGCCTGTGCGACTGCTCCCTGAACGGCGTTGCCTTGCGGTAGGTCTTTTCCGGGGAGCAGGCGTGGCAGCACGGCTTCACTGGCAGGTGTGAAGAATGCGGAAGCAGTTCCCGTGATAGCGGCTAGGACGTACAGCTGCCACAGTTGCACGGCACCAGTGAAGCTCAGGGCGGACACTGATGCCATCGCGCCGGCACGTACTAGGTGACACACGAGCATGACGCGCCCTGGGGAGAACCGGTCTGTCAGCGCACCACCAAGAAGGAGCAGCGTCCCACGGGGTATCGCCTGTGCCAGCAGCACGCCGGCAAGGGCACCAATGGACCCTGTTTCTGTGATGACAAGCCAGGCCAGTGCAATGGAGAACGCAGCTTCGCCCGCCATAGCCAAGCCCTCACCGAACAGAACACGACGGAACTTTGGGTACTGCTTCAGCAGAGTAAAAGGGCTGCGCACATCATTCCTGAGGGTCGAAGCCGGGGTCGCAAGAGCCACTCGCCCAGACCCAGGGTCCCCAGCCCATTCCCGGTTGCAACTCGTCGCATAAACCAAACGATTGCTATCCGCAGCGCTGCAAAATTACCACGGGTAGATAGCCACCATATTTTCCACTCAAGGTCGAGGCTGGCCATAAGGTTGCCCGCAAGCCGGTGGCCGAATGCAACGCTTCTACGCCGCGTTTGGGGAACCCTCAATGCGACGGACGGCGTTCATTGAATGAACCCGCTCACAGGTCTGTGGAATCAAGGGTTTCCTGGATTTTTTGGAGGGTTTCGGGGCTTGCGGCTATCTCGAGGACTCCCCCGTCCGACTGGAGTGCCATGACTTGGAACCTCAACGGTATTCCCTGCTTTGAGTCGGTGCGCTCCCGCCGTCGCGGCGGCGCCAGGACGCGGAGCCCGGTAAGCGACTTGCTGCTGCCCCTGGGTACCAAGGTGTCGTAAACGGCCGGCTGGAACTCGATCCGACCCGGAGATGGGGTGGCAACCCCCATGTCCCAGATGCCACTCAAAGAGCCGGGTAGTGAGTTCGGATATCGCAGAAACATCACCGTCTGCCCATGCTCGGCGAGTCTGGCCGCGGTCTTACGGAATCTCTTCACGGTGAAGTACCAGCCCCCACCAATAAACAGCGCATAGAAGACTGCGTTGAAAATCGCCTGATCGAGACGGCGTGCGAAGAGAAGGTCAACGGCCAGGATGAGAACACCCCCAGCCACACCCCCCAATATGGCTAGGAGACCGGGATGCTTGGTACCCCATTCCCTCATGCTGGTCACGCTAGGCACGATAGGGTTCTGCCGTTACGGTCTACTCCGTGCCTGGACCTGATCCAAAGCCATCAGCAGGCCATCGGCGTCTGAGACGTCAAAAAAAGCGACGTTTTGTCCCAAGCCAAAGCTGAAGAAGTCCATCCCTGTGTTCTGATACATGCCGAAAAGACCCATCGCGCCCTGGTACCCGAATGTCACACTCACATGCTTGCCGTCCCTGGATCTGTCGACCTTGCTTGGCATACCAATTACTGGAGCATCAGCAACTGATCTGTCCCCTGTGTAGACGATCGCACGACTATCTGTGAGGCCGTAAGCGGTGGCGATCTTCCGACGTTTTTTAACGATAAAGCGTCCGAAAATGAAGTACAGACCCACCAAGACGAATGGAATGCCCCAGATAATGAACAGAAGTGATTGGCTTTGGGTGATAGCCATGGTTTCCCATACGATCGCGAATCCACCCCAGAGGATGCTGAAAGGCACGAGGAATGCATCAGCGCCTGTGAAGCGAACCTTCGGGTCGGGTTGACCGACCCATAGAAGTCGTTCGCCCTGGCGAAGGAGTGGCAGAATCCGGCTTCGTGGATCGTTCATGCCCGAAGTGTTACACAGGTACTCCTGTCTGAACAGGGCAAACTCTGTCAATTTGAGCCTGCCCGGAAGTCTCAGGATATGTGCCACTTCCTAACGGGACACTTCACGAAGGCACCGTGACCTGGGGAAGCGGGGACCGAGGAAGTCGTAGCCAGAGGGTCACCGACGCCGCCCGGGAAAGGAACGAACTACGATTCAATCCATGGCTGCCATCACCACCACCAAGGAACTTCGACAGAGAATGGCGGAGATCTTTCAGTGGAAAGTCAGTCCCCAGACCGGCCGGGAATACTTCAACTTGTACACCTGGTGGCGGGAGCCAGAAGTCATAGCCGGCATTGGAGACCTGCTTGCCGAACCGTTTCGTGACGCCGCTCCGACTGTGGTCATTGGCCCATCCGCCAGCGGCTACCTGACCGGCAGCCTTACAGCCGCCAGCTTGCGTGCCGGCTTCTGCCCAATACCTAAAGACGCAGCGCCTTCCTTCGACAGCGATCCCTGGGTAACAGTCACCAGCCCGCCCGACTATAAAGATCGTCACCTTGAGCTGGGGATACCCAAAGGCCTCATCCGCTCGGGAGACCGTGTTCTCGCTGTGGACGACCTAATCGACACCGGTGGCCAGCTTCTGGCACTGCAAAGACTCATCGCGGAGACCGGAGCGACGTGGGTTGGAGCGTCCGTTCTGATCGACAACCTCAAGGAAAGCCAGCCGCGCCGTCAGCTGAATCTCAAGGCTGTCTTCCATATTCGGGAGCTCTAACCCACGAAGACTGTTTCACTGTGGGTTCGCCTTCGGATCCTTAATGTCCCGACTAAAGCTGCCTGCCCCCACGATCCCAGTCTGCCCGCCGAGCTTCTTCCTCATCCCAGTAATGACCGTCGCGACCGCGCACATAAAACAGATACGCGAGCCCGGCTGCGCAAGGAACCAGGAGTGCCCACCCTTAGGAAGCGAGCGGGAGATGCCGGAGGCGAAGTAGCCAGGAAGGCGGGAGTAGGAGCGCTAACGGCGCACCGGATCTACAAGCCCTGATCTTTTGTCGGGACTGGCAACCGGAATGAAAGCACCGGCGGGCCTCATGGCCGTGTCAGTTTCCGAGCGTCGTCGCGCTGCGGTCGAGGCGGTTGGTTAAGATCACCCGGCCACGGTTCAATATCTCGCTGATGACACGCTGCTCGTGGTCATCGAAAAGCGGGCTGTAGTGCTCACCTGGTGGGGTGATGCTGGGGAGATTGTTGCCGTAGAAGAGTTTGTCGTAACACTTGTCTGCTTCTGGTCCGCGGTCATCAAGGGATGCGTTCACGCTGCGTGCAATGTCGCCCAGAAGGTTCCACGCATTCAGCAGCTGCGCGCAGGTGTCATCGGATGCGGGCAGCTGGAGAAGGTCTTCGATCCCATCAAGGTTCTGGAGTTCCTCGTTGTCTAAGTCCAAGGTGAGGTTGTGCTGGCGGGCCAACTCCGAGAAGTCCTCTTGGCTACGGGCCCAGACGATCTGGCCGTTGTGGACGAGAACGCCGTCCGTATCTTCGTCACCAGCCTCGTCATCCGTTTGCCACACGAGGCCAAGCCTTTGACCTTGAAATTGAATCCAGTGCGGGTAAGACATCCTCATCCGCGAATCCTATATGTTGAGTTCGCATACCGGTGGCTAATCCCATGGGGAGGAACACAGCCCATTCGATCTGGGGTATCAGCTTGGAGACCAAGGGGCTGCACACGATTCCGGTGATAAAGACGTCACCTTGGTGCCCGTAAGCCGAACCCTCAACGGGTTCGATGACCCATCCCTTACCGGACGAACCCGGCGAGAGAGTCCCGTAAATTCCGGGTCTAGGATGCAGCTATGCGGTAGTGGGGGTGCTGCCCTAGTGGGAGGAACGTCGTTCATGCGGGTAATTCGTAACGCCAAGCGGGTATCTGTTCTGGGTGGTGGAATTGTCGTTATTGCCGCGGGCTTTTGCCTATGGCAGGCTGCAGTACTTTTGAACGAGAACGCAAACGGCCGAGTTGCCGCGTTCACCGCTGGGTTCGCTGCTATGGCCATTATCCAAGGGTGCGTCATTCTTTTTTGGGACCGCCGATCATCGCCTACCGTGCTTATGCGACCGCAGCTGGCAGATGCCTTCTTAGCCGTCTTTCCCGCGGCTGTCGTCGGATCCGTTTTCGCGGCCGTGCCCGAGCTTCGGGATCCTGGTAGTCCTCCTTTTTGGTCACTGGTCCTGTTTCTCAGTTCGCTGGCAATTTCGGTAAAACCAGCGGAATCGGCTCTGCTCGCTGAGGTTCCGCCGATGGAGTCGATGAGCTTTTTAGACTGGATGCGATCACAGGATTTCGGTATGGGGACTCTGCTGATTGTGATCTGGTTTACAGTGCTGTACTTGATCACTCCGCTAAGAGCGGATGCTTGGACGTTCTTGATATTCACGCTTGGATTCGCCCAGGCGATGGTGAGTATCTGGCGGATTGCAGAACAGCACCAAATGTCCAAGAGAGGGCTTCGCCTCTCTGGCATGCAGATTGTCTGGTTGCGGGCTATCCACGTAAATCAGGGGCATGAGGCTGCCGTTAAGGAATTGCACATCATGTATCCGAAGATTGGTGCAACTCATGCCGAGAGGGTCATCGAAAACCTCTATCAAACTGAGGAGGAACGTTGACGAGAAGTTGGCGCATTTGCGCCCCCAGTCGGGGGGTATTCCTCTGACTCGCTAAATCAGGAGAGTAACAACCCTCGCATTTGAGGCGCAGAGGTTCTGAAACAGGTCCAGCCGGACTGGGAGAGGGGGATGGATGCCCGTATGGGCATCCCTTTACGGGACGCACAAGACGTATGAGCGCCAGCTGACTTTAAAGCTCGCCTGGCCTTGCCGGGAAGCGCCTACTCCGCCTTGGGCAGTTCAGCGGTAAACCCGTACTTCTTGTGCACCTTGAGAAGAAGCGCGGTCAGGTCTTGGATGACCAAGCGGCGCATGTCTTGCTCTTCTGTTTCGAGAATCCGGTCCAGGTTTGGGGTGATGGTTCCCCTCACCGTTAGTCCCACTTTCCTAATCCGGGTCGTGGTCGGCGTATCGCCGGTGTGCATAGCGGCAGCGCCGGGAAACCAGCTGTGGCTTTCGGAGATGCTGAACTCCAGTGACCGTAGCGGGCCGCTCAACCACCACTGCCGCCATGCTGCTGACGCGTTGAGGTCCATCGTGACTTCCCGTGCCGTTGCCCGGTAGAGCTGTACCCGGTACGGGGCGTGCTCGAGTTGTTCGCCGTATTCGAGGAATCTTGGTTCGTCTTCACGGGGGGCTAAGGGCCACAGCGTGTCGGTGCTGCGTTCGTAGGCGTCCCGAAAGTCTGCATGCATACCGTTGCCGATCATGCCCATGAAGAAGTCGAACATCGCCGGCCTGTCCGGGTGTTCCAGGAAGTGCCCCTCGGGTGTTGGTACGTTGCCGACGAGAACCTGGTAAAGGCACCAGCCCCGGAGCCATTGCTCATAGCTGTACGGCTCACGTTCGTCCGGTTGCCTGCCCAACATTGGCGGGGCTGTCGGGTCAAATTTCTGAGGGTCGAAGGGGCCGCTTTCAGCTGCGGCCATCTTTGCCTCGAAGAGGGCTTTGGGCTCGGGCCGGGACTCCCACTCTAGAAACACTTGCGATGCGCTTCGCAGGGCCTGCTCATAGAGATCGATGATCGTTTCGCCATTCTCGGCGCGCAGTCTCCTAATCAGAGCGTCAGATTGGGGTCCGGGATCCCGGTTCCATAACCGTGCCTCTTGCACGAATACTTCGAGGTCCATGGCGTCCTTCACGAAAGCGGCCACCGGCACCCGGGATCGAACCCCGTGGCCGGGAGTGCCGGAAAGAACCGGAACTCAGGACACAGTACTAGGTTGGGCCGATTGAGTCCCTCAAACGGGACGATGGGCAATGGCCTCGCCGTCGCGGTGAGACAACAGACGACGGCTGTGATGCTTCAGTGGGCATGGATCCTCGGTTGCGAGGCGCCACACATACTTATAGGCATGAAGCGTCCCGCTCATTATCAGGGAAGCCCGGGAGGTAGCATGCATAAGTTTGATCTGCGCTTTGATTCCAGCGGAGGCTTCGATTTTTTGGTCGACGGTCGGTTCCTTCGGGAGATGCTTTTCGAAGGCGAGGACATGGAAGAGCGTGAAGTTAGCTCGTTGCGTCGCTGGGGATTCTGGGGACTCTCGTCCCGCCTCGCACAGGAGCAGATACGTCGTCTAAAGGGAGAGCTTCCAGGTCAGTTCTTTCCGCAGCGAGTTTGGCTCTACTTCTGCCCTGTGTGTTTTGACGAGGGTTGCGGCGGAGTCAGCGTAAGGATTCAAGTGGGAGCCGATCAGGTGGCCTGGAGCGACTTTCGCCACGACATGCCCTCTACTGAAGATGAGATAGAGGCCTTCGATGACGATGATGTGATTACTTCTGTCGGGACGCTGGTGTTCGGCCGCGTCGAGTATGAAGCCGCACTGAATCGTACAGCTAAACAATTACGCCGCAGCTTCTTGACCTGGACTAGCTGAGACCCAGCCGGATCACCGTAGTCAGATTCTAAATGTCCGTCCGGTCAAAGACCGTCAGAACCTGGGGCATTAAAAACGTCCGTAAGAGGCCTGCACGCATAACGTCCCATTTGGGGGTGGCCGACTGCAACGCTTCTACGCCGCGTTTGGGGAACCGCTACCGGAACGGTACTGACGGACTAGCCCAATCGGCGCGAGTGACCACAGCGAACGCGATGGCCGGCATCGGGGCTTCCAGGTCTCAGAGATTGCGATCGGATTTTCCTGAGAACTGGCCGATGAGGCTGTGAAGTAGAGTTTCATACTCTGCCCGCTCGAATACGAACGTCCTGTCGATCTCTACGGCTTCCGTGGGGTTGCCGAAGATGTCGTCCCACCCGAAGTCAGACCAGGTGACAGTTTTCTCCGTGATGCTGATGCGGGTGCTCACGCCTCCGCAGCCGGGGTCTCCACATTGGCAGTACAAGAGCCAGGTTCGTCCATTCCTGTCCGCTGGCAGTGGGCCGCCAAGGAGCTGCCTCAGTTGATCCAAAGACTCTTTAGGGCTATCGGCCCAGGGCAGGGGGATCTTGCGATCGGGGTTGTCTGCTGCCTCGGACGGTTCGATCAGCGCGAGCAACGGTAGGCCGTCTATGTAGATTTCCTGAATGGGCGCGCGGACTTGGACTACCTGCCGCCGGCGGAACAATCGGAACCTCGACTCCGTCCACTCCAGCTCGTTCTCAACGAACGTCAGTGAATTGATCAGTTTCTCCACAAATCTAGTTTCCCAGCTCTGAAGCCAGCGCTGGCTCTGACAGTGGCCCCCGCTGCAGGAACCTTCAACGGGAGGTTCCCGGTTCGGGAGCAGGGGCACCATCGACTTCATCGTGTAGGTAAGGGACACTTGACCCTTAATCCCCTGGTGGGCCCCCGTATCCATTCGATGGCATTTGGGAGTCAAGGAAGACCAATGGCACGTTTTTGGGATAAGAAAACACCGACTGTGACCCTTATCCTGTCTGGGATCGTGTGTATCTCGTTATTCATAGCTGTTTCAGATGACAGCCGCTTTGGCTATTGGCCACCGATGGTTCTTTTAGCAGCCATTGCTTTTACTATCTTCAACAACCGCAGGATAGACCGTCTGGAAGCACGAAAACTCAACGGCGATGCAACTGGTAGCTAGGATGCTTGGCCGAGCGGGACCTTCAGGGGTGCGGGCCTGCTTTCGATGCTGAGCGGTGAGACTTACTGCAGCACGAAAAGGATCCTTCTGCGAGACAGCAGGACGCTGACCGCTCGCCACTACCGCTCGGGCTCGATGTAGCCATACGACGAGGTGGACCGGCCAAGACGCCATTCGTAGCCGTCCACTTCAATTTTAAGAACTGAGACCTCGCCTCGGCGAAACAGCCGCCGCCGCTTTTCTATGTGCCCTTGCCCTTGAAGGTAGGCGCGCATCACGAGGCAGAGCTTACGGAGTTCGGCTTCCTTTTCATCCTCGACGTCGTCGTATTCGAAGAGGATCGCGCCGACGTCCAGCTCAGGTATGAACACATTCGCCCACTCGTAGCTGGCTCTGATCCTTGCCGTGCGGTCGTTGCCGAAGCGGCCGCTCACACGAACGCTGTGCAGCCAGGGATCGGCTTCAGGGATAACGTCCACCACGGCAAACGTCTCGTTAAACACTTCGTCCACGACACGGTGCAGCATGGCTTTGATGTCGATCGTCACGCTGACAGTCTCTCAGTCCATGGACAGCTGTGGAGTCCGATTGAGGATCCTGTACCGGGCACCCACGGGACGTCATGACGTAGTTCCCAGTGGGCTTGCGCTGAGCCCGGGCTGATGAATTATCGGTGCTCAGGTTAGGCTACGAATTCTCTGGGTCGGCCTGCGCGCGGGTGAGTGCCAGGAAGCGGCCCGCACGCCGAAAGTCACGGGCGAGAAATCCAAGCCCTATGACCAGTACGGCCGCGCCGATCGCCATCACCCAGCCGAATAGGCTGTCGCCACGTCGGGCAAAGTTCAGGGCTTGAGGAATGAATACGAGGGGGATTATCGGCTGGATGAGCAGAAGCGTTGCAAGGTTCTTCCGTAATTGCACCGCAGCGGCCCGGATGACCGGGAGATGTTCTTGGACGAGGGGTGCTTTTCCTGCGATTTGCCGGCGAACGCGCTTTCGTTCGTCGGGCTCCAACGAGACCAGTACGTCAATCCTCCCCACCTGAGCGGCAGGTGCCACTTTCTTCGCGTTGTAGATCAGTCCGCCTATCAAGACACCGATTGCGCCGAAGACGATTCCAACCGCCAGAAAGGTCGGCCCCTTTTCCGGGGCGTCCGGAAAAATTAGGGCACCGATGACTGTGCCGGCAGTGACGGAGAGGACCAATCCAACCGGGAAGTAGCGGGTGAAATAGGTTTTCAAGACATCACCGAGACCGTTGTCCTGGATGCCCTGAGCTCTTCTAATGGCCTCTGTCCAACGCTCGTTGGACTCTGCCCTGAGTCCGTCAATCCCGCTCATCGGTTTGTTCCCATGGACATTTCTAACGCGGTTGGACAAATGCTGTAACCCCCTGATCGAAACTCCTCGCAGGGAACAACATTTGCGCGCCTTTGCAACGGTAGCCCTGACACGTCTATCGCGACTTATATTTTGAGGACTGCAGGATGCCCGGAGCAACGTCCGTTAGCCGGTCGATCAACGGGCGCAAGAAATTACAACGCTTGCCCATGCCAGGGCGGGAGTCGAGAGGCCCGAATACCCCGCACGATTCATTGCGCGATGAAGGTCCGGCGGATTCTAGGGATCGACGCAACAATGGATAACTGTGGCACGGCTGTCGGCTGTCTCTTACTGTACGCAGAAGGCGGAACGGAGTGACCTCTTTGCGTTTGGAACAGCGCTTCAGCAGGGAGTTAAGTGGGCAGCTGTTCTGCCCTGCTTAGCTGCCAATATTGGATGCTGTTCCCTTGTCCGTTAGGTATGGCCAGGTGATGATGAGCGCGACCGTTAGACCCCCCGCGACGGCACCAAGTGCGGGCCCGGTTCCAAATGAGAGTGCAAGGATGATCGCCGGAATGATGAGGGCCAGTGCTATTGCCCAAAGCCCGTGACGCATAGTCGGCCTGTCATTCCGTACCCAGGTGGCGACCATCATTGCCAGCAGAACAGCGGCAAGGAGTGCGACGCTTGACCAGTACCCTTTATCCGCTGGGTTCTGAAACAGAGCAGAAATGCCGGCACCTGCCCCGACTCCCACGATCCAGGCAAAAACCATGACCATGATCTTTTTCGATCTCGTGCTCAATTCATCACCTCTTCGTCGGCGCCGACTGCATCTGAGTGTACTCAGCCAACGAACGGCCAGAGCGCCTTTCCGTCTGGAATAGCACTTCTGGAGTGAGATAACCCAGGGTCTTGCGGGGTCGGGTGTTCAGCTCTTTGCAGACCGTACTGACGTATTCATCGGGGTGCTTGGACAGATCGGTGCCTTTGGGAAAGTATTGGCGGGCCAGCCCGTTGAAGTTTTCGTTCGCGCCGCGTTGCCAAGGGCTTGATCGCTCAGCGAAGTAGATCCGGAGTCCGGTGGCAGCCGCCAATTCCTGGTGGCGGGCCATTTCCACGCCTTGGTCCCAGGTCAAGGTCCGTTTCAGGCGAGCGGGTAGGGTCTCAAAAGCTGCGGTGATGGCCTTATTGGTCGTCGCAGCGGTGTGGTCGGTGGGCAGGTTGATGATGATGCCGTACTGGGTCTTGCGTTCGCGCAGCGTCACCATGGCGGAGGTCGACCCAGTCCCGACGATTAGATCGCCTTCCCAGTGGCCGGCCTCTGTCTTGGTTTCGACCTCGGCCGGGCGCTGGTCGATCATGGTCATGTTCTGCACCGTAGCGCCGTGGCCGGAACTGGTCCGCCAGCGGTGTTTACGGATCTTGCGGCCGGTGCGAAGCCGGTCACGGTATTTCTTATCCAGGCCGCCATCGTCATTGAAGAGCAGCGCCCGGTAGATCGTCTCCGGACATAGGCGCAGGACCGGCTCTGTGGGGAATCGCAGGGCGAGCCACCCGCAGATCTGTTCCGGGGACCAGTTCCGGTTGAGTTTGTTTTGCACGAGCGCGCGAAGGCGCCGGTTCGTTTTTAGCTTTCTCTCCCGCGGCCTCTTGCGGCCCAATAGGGCGTTATGGTCAGCGGTGTGGGGCAGGTATCGGCCCTGCTCGTCCCGGTGTCGGTCCAGCTCGCGCTTGATTGTTGACGCGGCACGCCCCAGTTCTCGGGCGATGCGTTGCAGGGAACAGCCCAACCGGAGCAGATCCGCGATTTGCAGCCGTTCCCGAAGCGACAGATACCGCCCGGAGGACAGCCGGGTCTGTCCTGGGGGCTGCGCCGCCCGCTGGCTTCGAAGCCTCGTCCCGATAACCCTACTCACGCCCAACATCCTGCAGGCCGCAGCGTTGGATGCACCGGAGCCCACCAACTCCCAATATCGTGTCTCCCGTAAAGCGCGCCGCTTTTGTGCTGGTGACAAAGGAGCTGCCGTTCTCTCGGCAATGATCCTCGCGGTCCGGATTGCGTCCCGCTCGGCTTTCTGCAGACGCGCTTTTTCGGCTTCCCGCTCTTGTCTCCGTTGGGTTTCCCAACTAACGGAGGTCCCCGGGGAGAGTCGTAGAGCCTCTACAACCTCGGCCAACGGGAGCCTGCTTCGCAAGAGGACGAAACGGCGGTAAACCCACCGGTAACCGGTTGTATGCTTCACGCCTGCCGATGCGGTAGCGGCCCCTACGCTCACGCCGGTCGAGTAGGAGGACCAGAACGCTTCTTCAACCGCTGGGTCTACCTGGAAATGATGGCGGCCGGCGCCTCTTAGGAAGCGTTTATTCCATTCCTCGGCGTTGCGTGAGGTGAACCCCAGTTCTGTCTGGGCTGCCGCATGATCGCGTCCTTTACTGCGGAATCTGAGGTACTCATCACGCAGCCACCGATAACCGGTCTCCTTACCGATTCCGGTCACCCGTACTGATTCTCTGAAACTCTTGCCCTCCTTGATGAGAGCAAGAAACCTGACACCGGTGGGCGAATCGAACTGTTGGTACATCGAAGGAACTCCCTTATCGGGTGTTGCTTCGATCAACAGAATCCGGGGTCCGCCAACTGCAACCAGGCCAAACGACTGGCGCTGTCCCACGTCCTTGGAACTGGGACGCCTTGGAAATACCAATCACCTCCCTTTTGAAGGCTCTTCTCAGATGAAGGTGTAGGTCGACGTCCACCGATACGATCTACCCCATGACCGAAACCCAAGAGATTGATAACGCTGGATCGAATTTCACCCAAGTGCTGGACGCTGCGGCGAAACTGCCGGGCGTGAGGATCAATAGAGCCGCCTACCTGCGAACGGCGCTCAAGCGCCACTGCACCGAGGAACAGATCAAGAGGGCAATCGACGAGAGTCCAGCGGCAGCGGGTATCCCGCTCAAGGTCATCTCTGAGGTCGCTAACATCTCCATCGCTTATGAAACGAGCAAGGTCACCGGCCTCTCAACTCTCGCAGGTATCCCTGGCGGCCTGGCGATGGTTGGCACTGTGCCAGCCGACCTCGCGCAGTACATGGGCCACATGCTTCGGATTGCCCAGAAGCTTGCCTACATCTACAGCTGGCCCGATCTGTTCGCCGACGATGGCGACGAAGTCGATGAGGCAACTGAGAGCATGCTGATCCTTTTCGTGGGTGTGATGTTCGGTGTGCAGATCGCCCAGGGTGGAGTGGCAAGGGTCGCGGGCATGATCGCCGGCAATGTGGCTAAGAAGCTACCGCAGAAGGCGCTCACCCAAGGGGTCATCTACCCGATCGTGAAAAAGGTAGCCAGCTATCTCGGTGTGAATATGACCAAAAAGCTCTTCGCCAGCGGAGTCGCGAAGGTCATCCCCGTCGTCGGTGCAGTTCTCTCTGGAGGCCTCACCTTGGGCACGTTCCTCCCTATGTCCAAGCGGCTGCAAAAGCACCTCGCCAGCCTGGAGCTGACCAAGCCAGGACACAGGACCGAAGAGGCCGAGATCTTCGACGCCGAAGTCATTAACTGAACCGACGTCACCCCCGAGCTCCTGTAGGGGTAACGGGTAATGGGGGAACCGCTGAATATTCGCTCTTTTGGGGTCCACCTGTCGTATGTTTGGGGGCCGGTGGGCAGAGCGCGCAGTAGCGGTCTTGGGAGCCGGGCAGTGGCGTCGTTGGGGGCCACTCAGCTTAGGCTCCTTCCGTCGTGTGTATAGGGCGCACGGCGGAAGGAGTAATCATCAATGGTACGGAAGATCAGAGCGAAGCTCGTGTTGCAGTTGCGCGCCGAGGGCCTGTCAGGCCGGGCAATCGCAGCGTCGCAGGGAATGTCCCGGAAGAGCATCACGGCGGTGCTGGAGGCTGCCGACGCGGCCGGTGTGGTGTGGGACGAGATCGCCGACAGCTCGGACCGGGAGGTGTATGCCCGGTTGTTCCCTGGGCGCGGTGAGCATCAAAGCGTGTTCGCGCAGCCGGACTGGGACCAGGTCCACCGGGAGATGGCCCGGGTCGGGGTGACGCTGAAGCTGCTCCATGGTGAGTACTCCGATTCATGCGCCGCTGCCGGCGAGCCGGTGATGGGCTATGACCGGTTCTGCAGGACCTACCAGCGGCACGTGCTAGTAACGGGAGTGGCATCCCGGGTCGGACACAAGGCCGGTCAGACGGTGGAAGTCGACTGGTCGGGGCCGACGATGCAGCTGGCCGATCCGGTCACGGGCAAGGCCCGGACCGTGTATCTGTTTGTGGGTTGCCTGCCTTTCAGTCGGTATGCGTTCGTCGAACCCGCCCTCGACATGAAGCAGGACACCTGGTTGCGCGCCCATGTGGCGATGTTCGAGGCCTTCACAGGCTCGGTGCCGCGGATCGTGCCGGACAACCTGAAGACCGGTGTCATCAAGCATCCGCGCGAGGGCGAGGTCGTGCTCAACGACGCTTACCGCGAGATGGCGGCGCACTATTCGGCGGCGGTGCTGCCCGGACGTGTCAGAGCGCCGAAGGATAAGGCCAGCGTGGAAAACACGGTCGCCCACGTGGCTACCTGGATCATCGCCGGGCTGCGCCAGCGACAATTCACCTCGTTGCCGGAGCTCAGGGCCGCCATCATCGAGCGGGTGGCAGCCTACAATGCGGAGCCGTTCCAGAAGCGCCCCGGGTCCAGGGCCAGCGTGTTCGCGGCCGAGGAGCAGCCGCTGCTGACGGGCTTGCCGGCGGCGGCCTACGAGATCAGCAGATGGGCCTACGGGCGCCGGGTGGGCCGAAACGGGCACGTCGTCTGGGAGAAGAACTACTACTCGGTGCCCTTTGCAAATATCGGCACCACGGTGGACCTGCGGATCACCGACCGGGTGATTCAGGCCTACCGGGGCACCGAACGGCTGACCAGCCACCTGCTGCTGCCCGAGGGCGCGGCCAACGAGTACCGCACCAACGACGCCGATCTGCCCGCCGGCGAGAAGTACCGGCAGTGGGACCCGGTCCGGGTGCGGGAGTGGGCCGGACGGCTCGGCCCGGCAACGGTAACCGTGGTCAACCGGACCTTCGAATCCGTCCCGGTCGACGAGCAGGGCCTGGACGCGGCACTTGCAGTGCTGCGGCTCTCCCGCCGCTACTCCGCCGAACGCCTCGAGGCAGCCTGCCGGCTTGCGTTGGCAGGCCGCGTGCGGTCCCCGCGTTATGCGCATCTGCAGCCGATCCTGGTCACAGAGCAGGACAAAGCCGCCGGGCTCAGGCCACCACGGTATGAACCGGTCGAACACGGCGGATACGTGCGCGGCGCCGAATACTACGCAGGTGGTGCCAAGTGAGCGGGATCGATATCGAAACCAAGCGCAAGCTCCGTGAGATGGGCGCCGCCCCGATGCTGGACGCGCTCGAGGCCCAGGACGAGACGCTCGTGCTCGGCATGGCCTTCGAGGAACGGCTGCGGCTGGTAGTCGACGAGGCCCACTCCGGGTTCAACCACGCCAAGGTCGAGGGACTGATCCGGCGGGCCGGGCTACGCTACCCGGGCGCGGATCTGCGCCGGCTCGACCTCGTGGACGAGCGCGGCCTGGATCGGAACGTCATCGCCCAGCTCGGCACGTGCTCATTCATCGAACGGCAGCAGAACGTCGTGTTTCAGGGATTCACCGGATCCGGGAAGTCCTACCTGGGGTGCGCCCTGGCGAAGCAGGCCTGCCAACACAGGATCCGTGCCCACTACGTCCGCATGCCCGACCTCGAGGAAGCCTGGGCGCTGGCGAAGGACAAGCCACAGGGACAAACCAAATTCCTGAACAAGTACGCGGCCTTCACCCTGCTCGTGATCGATGAATGGCTCCTCGACCACCCCGACGAGGGCATGCGCAGCATGCTGCTGGAACTGCTTGAACGCCGGTACGACACAGCATCGACCGTGTTCTGCACCCAGTACGCCAAGAAAGACTGGCACCAACGGCTCGGCTCCGGAGTCCACGCCGACGCCATCATGGACCGCATCGTGCACAACACCATCTGGGTCGATACCGGCAACCACAACATGCGCCAGCACTCCACCACGAAGCAGTAAGAAAACGTCGGTGGGAGCCGGTGGCCCCCACACCCCCGGCCGCTGGCCCCCACCGGCAATATCAATGGCCCCGAAAGGCACTATCCAGTGGCCTCCAGACCTTCAAATACTCACCGCAATTTTTCCCTAGGGTTTCCGAGTACGCTTTCATCTCAGCCCGGCGAATTTACGCTGGTCACATGAGCGACGAATCTGGAATTGAATCACCCGAGCCCTACTGGCTGATGAGGATGCGCCAGGCCGCCAAGCAGCGGCCCAGGACCCGGTTCGTGAAGATCCGTTGGCTCGAGTTGCAATACCTGCTTCGCGAGCGGGATGCCCTCTGGCTTGCCGCGGGCCCCGCCGTGCGCGAACGGCTTATAGAGCTCCGCGCGACCGATGACTATACGTACTTGTCTCTCCAGGAGATAGCCGCTCTGCAAGCATCTCAAGACGAAGAGCACAGCGCGTAGCATTCCCGTTGCCAGCTGGTCTGTCCGCTGGCCTCAATAGTGTCCCGTTTCCTTGGAACTGGGACACCTTAAGCGGTATATGTTGTTCTAAAAAATGGCACTACCGGCGTTTAGCTGAAGAGCAGCTTTCGGTACTTCCTACTGCTTGGTCCAGGTCCCGCATCGCGATGACTCGAAAGTTTGGCCCTCATTGAGGACCACCTGCGGGAAGCCACCTTTGACGTTATCGTTCTCGATGATGTCGCTACCGTTGGAGCCGGTCACCGTGATAGCCCAGTAGCAGCTGGTCGTCAGTTCCTTTGTCGTCCGGTACGTGCCCGGTGCGATGTCCTTGCCAACCGTCCAGGTGCCTTCCTTAACGATATTCGCTGCAGCTGCAGCCTCTGCTCCACCGACGGCAGTTTCCCTGGCCTTCACAGCGTCTTCCCGTGCTGCGAGTTTGGCTGCCGATTCAGCTTCAGCCTTTACAAGGGCGTCTTCGCGCGTCTTCAGCTTGGCCGCTGCGTCTACTTCATGAGTCGCAAGGCGGCCATAAAGACGGAGAAATCGCATGTTTCTCACGTTGTTCTCGATGGTAAGGACGGCAACACCTGGGAACAGATCGTCTCCCTTGAACTGGAGAGGCACTCGCGGCCACGCTCCTTAGCACGGGAAGCACATGCTCAATCCGTTCCTGTTCCGATTGGAGTGACAGCGACAAGACGAAAGCTTCTCCGGCTTCATGCAGTCGCTCAGTTGAAAGCATCAGGTGCCCGACCTGCGTCAGCTTCGAGGGTAGCGCTTGTCACTGTTTCCGGGCCGGCTGTGTTGTCCCGGCCAGCGTCGGCTCCGGCAGCAATCCCGCCAATGAAGAGCGAGGCCGCACCGGCAACGGCCACTGCGATTGCCGTGTTTTGTCCCGGCAGGCCAGCCCAGGACGGCTTCTTAAAAACAAGAGCGTAAAGGCCGGTGAGCGCGGCGGCGACACCCAGGTACATCAGGATAGATTCACCGCGCCCATTGAAAGCGTTACTCAGCACCACGATGGCCAGGAGCCCACCCACGATCCAGAAAGCGACACCGAAACGACCTTTAACCCGATTTGGATCTTTCCGGCGGTTTTCCTGCTGCGGCTGCGGGGTCTGCGGCATATAGGGCGCCTGCTGATACTGCGGCGGATATGGCTGGCCCTGGTGCGGCGGCTGAAACTGTCCCTGCTGAGGGTACGGGTACTGCGGCGGGAAGGGCTGCTCCCCCTGCCCCTGGTGCGGCGGCTGAAACTGTCCCAACTGCGGTTCAGGCTGCTGAGACGGGACGTTCGGGTTGTCGCTCAATTTTCCCCCATGAAAAGTAATGGACGCTCTGCACGTCGAGGTCACGATAGCACCGCATCCCTTCTGAACCCTCTGTTTCGCGGGCATTCAGCTGCCGTCAAGTGGTCGCTCCTTTGCCGTGACCCACTTGAACCGCAGGCAAAATCCGGGATTGTCGGCCTCCTAACCTGACCGTCTAGAAGACAGCCGTCGACCTATCAGGTTTATTCCGGGGAGCGCAGAGGGATTGCGCCGGTGTCCGTACGTGTTTGCACCGGCCACAGTAGTTCAACGATGTCTCCCAGCAGTGAATGTCTTTCGTGGAGTGCCGCTGGGCCGAACTCCGGTATCGCACTCATTTTAAGGCCCGTCACGGCAATGAAGTCAGTGAAATCTTTCTTGCTCTTGTAGGTGTCCTCACGCAGCGTTTCGTTCCAGTAAAGGCTATTGGAGTACGACCGGAGCTTGTGGGAGTACGGTTCGTTGTTGCTGGAAATGTTGTCCCGCCCCCTAAGGAGAAGGATGCCGCCCAGCCGCGCACGCTCGGATTCGAAGCGCTCGTCATCTCCGTCGAACAGGGCTCTGTTTTCAGCGTTATAGGACAGAATGTGCTCAATGTGGAACCCGTACTTGGGCCCTGTCTTCGTGACCAGGTCCTCAATTGAATGCTTCATTTCTTTCTTCATGCCGGCAGCGATGAATTTTTCGATTCGGGCGAAGAAGTAGCGGGTGAATCGGCTGCCGAGCCGGTCCACTGTCATTGTGTTGAAGAGCTGGCGATTGAATGCGCCTGGGTTCTCGATTCCTCGGCGTAGGGCGATCTCCTCTGCAAGGTGGCTTTCGAATACCTTGGGGATCTCGTCGGCCGTCTTGTTCCGCAGTTCCGCGGCTACCAGGAACATCCGGTCCAGGAACTCATTCGAGTTGTAAGCGCCCTGCAGGCGAAGGAGAGTCGACATCCTGTCGATGCCGTCAGTGACCGCGACAATCTTCTCGTCCTCTTCCGGGTCCTTTACCGAACAGGCCGCGAGAATGAGAGATGACTGGGAATCAATTTTGTTGATTGCGGAGCCGTTGAAATATGCCGCATCGAATCCTTCAGTGAGGGTCCGGGCGTAACTTTGCACCCGCAGATACAGGTCTGTGTAGTAGTCGAAGTCTTCGGTCAGGAACTTTTTGACATCGCTGGGACTGTGTTCGAGGTGAAGAATATTGTTCAGGTCTTGCTTGAACATTTCGCGGTGGTAGTCGCCGTCAAACCGCCGCCCTGTGGAACGGGTGTCCGCATACCTGCCTTTGAGCCATGCTCGAAAGAAGTCATCCACGGTGTCTTCGCCGTACGCCGAGAGCCTTTCAACCCTGGAATCCCAGAGTTCGTTAAGTCCCAGGCGAGACAGTTCCATCTTCTCAATTTGCCCCAGCAGCTTTCCCTTGAGGATCTCGTGGGGTTTCAGTTTCACCCCGCGGTCGTTGATGACTTCGAAGACCATGGGGACATGGGTTGAGTCAACGTCCAGATTCACGAGGACAAGGCGCTGCAAAAAGAAGATCACGAAGGTGTTGAATCGAATAACTTCGGTGAGATTGCTGTCTAGCTGAGTGCTGATGATCCGGTAATTCGCGACCATGTTCTCCGCTGTCACCCCGGAAGCAGTGTTGATGAGAAGGGGGTCGGTTCCCTCGTATAGGGCGTGGAGGACCGGCAAGTGCCCAGCGTGATTCATCCAGAACTTCCGGCCGGAACCGGAATGACCCACAATTTTGCTTTCTATCCAGTGTTGGTGGGAAGACTCAACGCGTCGCGAGAGGTGGAAAAGCTTGATGAGTACTAGCGTCAGGGTGGTGAGCCGCTGCTGGCCGTCGACCACGTAGACCCTGCCGTCTACCCTGTTGGTCACATAGGTGTTGAGGTAGTACCACGGGTACTTATCCACCACGTTTTCGACAGTGGGTTCGAGAAAGGAGTTTTTGGTCCAGGATTCATCGAACTGAAAAAAGACATCGTCGAGGAGACGGCGAACGGGTTCTGACCCCCACTTGTAGCTTCGCTGGTAGAAGTCAATATTGAAGACCGTTTGCGAGAATGTTCTGTCCAGATTCTCTTTCTCCGGCTGAATTTCCAAGGCAGCTCTCCCCCATGCTAGTTTCAACGCCCGCTTCGCTGAAGAAACGGATGCCAAGGGCAGTGTGCCCTCGCTTGTCAGCCTACTTTTACTGGCCCTCTTCCTTTGAAACCAACACTTGCGACGAGAAGAGCGCCGCCGGAACTGGTCCCAGTTACCGATATCATTCTGCTTACAACGTTATTCAATACGCGATGAACTCGTGATTCCAGGACGATCCCGACTGGAGTCTTCAAACGAGCCCAGCGCCTGGATACACCATCCGATGTCCCTGGGGGAAAACGTGAGAAAATACGCCATCGTCTCTGCACTAGTTTTGATTCTCATCTCTGGCTGCGGTGCACCCCAAGCTACACCGGAAGCATCATCCAGCGCTCCTTCTCAAAAACCGGAACCCTCGGCCACGAAAACCGCCAAGGCTGCGTTCAAAGTTTCGGAGAAAACGACGTGCACGCAGCTTCTTGGCACTAATTCTGACGGTCCACTCTTCGGAGTCGTTTCCTTGGTAACGGAACTTAACGGAGAGAGTGATGGGGCTGCCGTAGTCGACAACGCCCGCCTCCTAGTCGAGGAAGTAGCGGGCATAGCTGAGCATGCCCCTGATAGCTTGGTCCCCCTGTTGACGGAACTTTCGGCCCCTATGGATGACGTCATCGGACTGGCGGACGGGACGCAGACGTCCCCCAATTTAGACTTGACTGCGTGGAAAGCGGCAGCAACAGAACTCCTGACCCTTTGCGGCCCCTATGACAGTGGTTCAGGAAGTCAGGCTGCTCCAGCACCTCAAAAATCCAAAGCGGACGAAATCAGTGCCGCCTACCCCGGCTACCCGCTGATAGTGAATGTTGCCTCACTCGACTGGCGAGTGGCCAGTGCCTTGGAAGGTCAGCTCGTTGACGGGCAAGTCGTTGCTCTCGCACCTGGGCTCTACACACCATTCAACCCCAACGTCCCGGACCTCAGGTCCTATTACGAATCCGGCGGTGTCACTGGAGACTCCGCGATGAAGAATGCGGTGCTTCCCAACATGGGTGGCTCGACTTGGTCCGGTGTCCTACCTGGATCTGAAGAACCTCAGAAATGAGGCGACAAGGTAGGCGCGGTGTTGTCGCCCCCGCGCCTAGGGATTTACGCTGCATCCAACCATGGTCGAAGGCAGCGGCTGCCGCACGGACACTGCGGAATCTTCCAAGGTAGAACTACTCCTACTACTTTTAGTGCACCCGCCCCCCCGGCCTGGCAATTCGGTGTCTCATCTATGGATCCTTTAACAAGACCGGGCGAGCTCGTCGTCAACTATTTCCAGAGCCTGCACTCCAGCGGTGTGACTTTCGGCGACAAATGGCGGTGTTTTTACCGCGCTATTTGGCGCGTGGTGCAGCCCGCAAGGGGAACCTGTTGCGGGGCATCTCGCCACGGTTCGGGAGTGGTATTTCAGGCACATGGGGTGTGGACTTGTCGGTTAGGTGGCGGCTTTTTGTGTTCGCTGAGTGTCGCTAAGGTTCCGCTAATCAGGATGCTTCCTGCTGCTTCCATGACGTCATCGGCGATGGCAGATGCTGCAAATAGGGGACCCTGATGAAGGCTCAATAGCCTCATTAGATGTGCTCGTGCTACTGATTCGGGACCCCTGACGATGCCAAGTGAAAGCTGAGGAGCGGCCTATGATAGGCGAAGCGCGTCGCTGACCCGGTGCTTGACTGTAGCCCGCCTTGGTCCTGCTGGTGACGCACGTTAGTCGGAGGGAAATTCTTACGTGGCGACGATGGCCGATGTTGCACGTGTTGCCGGGGTTTCCAGGAGCACCGTGTCGTATGTTCTCAGCGGCACCCGGCCTATCTCGGACGGGACTCGCCAAAAAATCCTCCGAGCGATGCAAGAGCTAAATTACACGCCCAATGTTCTGGCTCAGGGCCTAGCCGGCAGACGAACGGGAATTCTCGCCCTTCTCTTCCCGCTGAGTGAGTCAGGGTTCAACGTCACTGAGTATGAGTACATTCACGCGGCTTCTGAACAAGCCCGTAAAGATGGCTACCATCTTCTCCTCTGGCCCTTCGGTGCCGACGAAATCGACGAGGTCCGCACGGCCGTCAATCAAGGTTTGATTGAGGGTGTGGTCCTGATGGAAGTACTGACAACGGATGAACGTGTTCCCTTCCTGATTGAGGCAGGTGTTCCGTTTACGGTAATCGGCCGCACGGCAGATCCGCACGAACTCGCCTACGTGGATACGGATTTTGAGGCCAGTGGTTCAATGGCCGTGGAATATGTCGCAGGGTTGGGGCATTCGGAAATCGGATTCCTTGCCAGGAGTCAAACCGATATGGACGCTGGCCATGGGCCGGTTGTGAGAACGCTGGAAGCGGTTCTAGCGGCAGCAAAAAGGCTGAACGTCCGGGTGCACGTCTTCACGGCCCCTGCTACCTTCCTGGCCGGCTGGGACGTCCTCAGGGAAATCAAGGAGACAGCCCCCGGTCTTACCGCTCTCCTTGAACTCAATGAGCCCGCGACTCTTGGGTTAATGGCTGCCGCGGCGGAGGAAGGCATACGCATCCCTCAGGACGTTTCCATCCTTGCGGTGAACGTGAGTGAAAACGCCGCGCAGATGAGCAAACCTGCGCTTACGAGCCTGTCCCCTAATCACCGGGACATGGCACAGTTGGCCGTCAGCTACCTCACCAGACGCTTGCGCGGAGAGGACCATTCGGCCTTTCAGACCCTCGTCGTTCCTGAATTGATCGAACGAGGCAGTACCGCCGTTCCCCGTTCCTTGGGCAAACGCCTCCCTTAGGACCCCCTTGACGTGCCTCACGTCACCTTCTATGGTTAATCGACGCGCGTCGACGACGCGCGTCGACGATTTGTATCTCTGGCACGTGCGCATGTGAAGCTCGCTGCCACCATTCAACCCATCATTGAAGAGTCGAAGGATCACCGTGTTCACTACCGCCGCCAAGGCAAGCCGCACCGACGCTGAGCGCATGGCCGATCCCAGCTGGTGGCGTCAAGCCTCGGTTTACCAGATCTATCCGCGCAGTTTTGCCGATTCCAACGGGGATGGTCTGGGGGATATCAAAGGCATCACCGATAAGGTTCCGTACCTAAGGGATTTGGGGATTGACGCCGTCTGGTTAAGCCCGTTCTATCCTTCGGCGTTAGCTGACGGCGGGTACGACGTGGATGACTACCGCAACGTGGATCCGCGGCTTGGCACTTTGATGGACTTTGATCAGATGGTTCACGCCCTGCACGGGGCTGGCATCAAGCTGATCGTGGACATCGTCCCAAATCATTCCTCAAATCGCCACGCCTGGTTCCAGGAGGCATTGGCTTCGCCGAAGGGTTCTCCTGCCCGGGCACGCTACATTTTCCGTGACGGGCTGGGAGAAAACGGGGAGCTGCCGCCCTCAGACTGGGATTCGGTATTCGGCGGCCCGGCCTGGGAGCGCATCACCGAACCGGACGGCACGCCAGGGCAGTGGTACCTCCACATATTCGCGAAGGAGCAGCCTGACTTCAACTGGGACAACCCGGAGGTGCGCGAGGACTTCCTGAAGACCCTCCGTTTCTGGTCCGACCGTGGGGTGGACGGGTTCCGCATCGATGTCGCCCATGCCCTCACGAAGGAACTGAGCGAACCGTTGTCCCCCAAGGCTGAACTGGGCGCGCTCAATACCGGCGCTGACGGCTTCGAAGACGGCTCACACCCGTTCTGGGACCGCGACGAGGTGCATGAGATCTATGCGGAGTGGCGGAAGCTCTTCAACGAGTACAACCCGCCACGCACGGCCGTCGCCGAGGCCTGGGTGCACGCCAGCCGGCGTGCCCGCTACGCCAGCCCTGAAGGACTTGGGCAAGCCTTTAACTTCGACCTCCTGCAAGCCGATTTCAAGGCCAAGGAGTTCCAGGAAATCATCACCCGCAACCTGGCCGAGGCTGCTGCAACCGGTGCTTCCTCCACGTGGGTCTTCTCTAACCACGACGTCGTCCGTCACGCTACCCGCTACGGTCTCCCGGAAGGCAGCGGACGGCACTGCCTGAAGTGGCTGGCCGACGGAGGCCTTGGCTCTGATGTCGATGCCGAACTGGGCCTGCGCCGGGCCCGTGCTGCTACGCTGCTGATGCTCGCCCTCCCGGGGTCCGCCTACCTGTACCAGGGTGAGGAACTGGGTCTGCAGGAAGTCGGCGACATTCCCGACACTGAACGACAGGATCCCGCGTTCTTCCGCGAGCCCCGCGAAATGGTTGGCCGGGACGGGTGCCGTGTACCGCTGCCGTGGACCGCCTCCGGACCCTCGTATGGCTTCGGTTCCCGCGGTGCACACCTTCCGCAGCCGCACTGGTTCACCCGCTATGCCGTGGAAGTACAGGATGGCGTCGAGGACTCCACGCTGGAGCTGTATCGGCAAGCATTGCGGTACCGCCGCCAGCTGCAGACTGACGAACAGCTCAAATGGGTGCCGTCAGGTGAATCCGTCCTTCACTTCGCTCGTCCCAACAGCTGGCAGTCGGTGACAAACTTCGGGGCCACCGCAGTCGACCTTCCCGCCGGAACCGTACTGCTCAGCAGCGCTCCGTTGGACCGCGGCAGGCTTCCAGCCAACACGACTGCCTGGATCATCTGACCCATTAGCCAATCAGGCTCAACCCCCGCGACCGGTGCAACACCGAACCGGACGCGGCGGCAAGACCCCCGTCCCGGATGCCCCTTGGAGGACGGGCGGAGGAGCTGACACAAAACGTCGCCGCCGGCGCCCCGCCTCGGGTTGAAAGCTTCCTGCGGACACCCGCACCTGAATCATCTGTTCCACCCACCAAGCTGCCGGAGCACCGGCCAGGATTCACCTACAAAGGAGTAATCATGAAAGCAAAGCTGACCGCCACGGCGGCACTGATGATGGCGGGCGCGTTGGCGTTGTCCGCCTGCGGAGGAAGCACGAGCAGCGGCAGCACCGCCGGCGGTGGCGACGCGGCAACAAATCTGGATGGCCGCGGACCCATTACCTACGTGCAGGGCAAGGACAACAACAATGTGATCCGCCCGCTGATCGAGAAGTGGAACGCCGCCCATCCGGATGAAAAGGTCACATTCAAGGAGCAGACCGACCAAGCCGACCAGCAACACGATGATCTCGTGCAGCACTTCCAGGCCAAGGACACAGGCTATGACGTCATGTCCGTGGACCTTGTTTGGACGGCAGAGTTCGCGGCCAAGGGCTGGCTGCAGCCGCTCAAGGACACTATGGCGATCGACACCGCCGGGATGCTGCCCTCGACCTTGGAAGGTGCCTCCTACAAGGGAACCCTCTACGCGGCACCGCAATCCTCCGACGGCGGCATCTTGTACTACCGCAAGGACCTGGTTCCGACCCCGCCTAAGACCTGGGACGAAATGATGGGCATGTGCTCCATCGCCAAGGAGAACAACATCGGCTGCTACGCGGGCCAGTTCTCCCAGTATGAGGGACTGACCGTCAACGCGGCGGAGGCCATCAACTCGGCCGGCGGTACCGTCCTGGACAAGGACGGCAAACCCAGCCTGGACACGGCGGAAGCCAAAACAGGGCTGGAAAACCTCGCCAAGGCATATGCCGACGGGAACATCCCCAAGGAAGCCATCACCTACCAGGAAGAACAGGGACGCCAGGCCTTCCAGGACGGCAAACTCCTCTTCCACCGCAACTGGCCATACATGTACACCTTGGCCACAACGGAAGGATCCTCCAAGGTCAAGGACGTCCTGGGCATGACGGGGCTTCCCGGCACATCCGGGCCAGGCGCGTCCTCGCTGGGCGGCCACAACGTCGGTGTAAGTGTGTACTCCAAGAACAAGGCCACTGCCGCCGACTTCCTAAAGTTCATCATCTCGGAGGAGACCCAAAGGTTCTTCGCCACCCAAGCCTCCTACGCCCCCGTACTAACCCGGCTGTACGAAGACCAGGAACTCGTCTCTAAGCTGCCGTACCTGCCCGTCCTGAAGACGTCCATCGAGAACGCTGTTCCCCGCCCGGTCACCCCGTTCTACCCCGCAGTCACCAAGGCCATCCAAGAGAACGCGTATTCTGCCATCAAGGGCGAGAAGTCGGCTGAGCAGGCACTGGCCGACATGCAGAAGTCCATCGAGTCCGCTAGTGCAGGATCGTAGCAGGCCATGGCTACCGACTTGGGCCCGACGCCGGTGAAGCCGCCGGCGTCGGGCGGTACCGATGTCCACCACGGACCCAAGGGCGTTGGTGAAGACAACAGGATCCTCAGCCAGGGCAAGTGGGCCTCGTGGCTTCTTGCCCCCACCATCATTGCGCTCGGCATTGTGATCGTTTACCCGATCATCAGCGCCATCGTGATGTCCTTCCAGAAGGACGCGGGGCTGGATCCTGCCACTGGCCTGTTTACGGCCGGCGGCCCCGCCGGCATCCAGAACTACGTCAACTGGCTTGGCCAGCAGTGTGCCGCCCCGGGCGGCGGCACCGTTGCGTGTCCGCCGGGCACCTTGGGCGGCCAGTTCTGGAGTGCCACCGGAACCACGTTCTTCTTCACGGTTATCACCGTGGCCTTCGAGACGGTGCTGGGTTTCTGGATGGCCATGATCATGGCTCGCACGTTCAAGGGCCGCGGCCTGGTCCGCGCTGCCGTGCTGGTGCCGTGGGCCATCCCCACCGCTGTTACCGCCCAGCTGTGGCTGTTCATGTTCGACTTCAACGGCATCATCAACAACCTGTTCAATGCCTCGATACTGTGGACCGGCAGTGAATGGCCGGCGAAGTGGGCCGTGATCATTGCCGATACCTGGAAGACCACGCCGTTCATGGCGCTGCTCATCCTCGCCGGCCTGCAGATGATCCCGGCCGAGGTTTACGAAGCCGCAAAGGTGGACGGAGCAACTGCCTGGCAGCGCTTCCGGCTGATCACGTTGCCCCTGGTCAAACCGGCGTTGATGGTGGCCATCCTGTTCCGCACCCTGGATGCGCTGCGTATGTTTGACCTGCCGTACATCCTCACCGGCGGTGCCAACAACACCACCACGCTGTCCATCTTGGTGATCAACCAGATCAGGCAAGGGTTCAACTCGGCGGCCGCGCTCTCCACCATCACGTTCCTGATCATCTTCCTGGTCGCGTTCATCTTTGTCCGCTTCCTTGGCGCGAACGTTGTGGAACAAAGCGGAGCCACCGGTAAGGGGAAGAAATGACAACCACAGCTGCCTCAACGGCATTGCGGGAACAGCAGGACAAGGGCCGCAAGACGGCGCAGAACCGGGAAAAATGGGCGAGCGTCCGCACCTACATGAGCGCCGCCGTCATCCTGATCTGGTGCCTTGCACCCGCATACTGGATGGTGGTGACGGCCTTCCGGGAGGTTGGATTCACGTACGACACCACGCCGTGGCCAACCCACGTGACGCTGGACAACTTCCTCACGGCATTCGACACGTCGTTCGGCAACAGGTTCGGCCAAGCGTTGATAAACAGCGTGTTCATCGGTGTCACTGTCACGGTGATTTCGCTGGTCATCGGTGTGTTCGCGGCCTACGCCCTTGCACGCCTGAACTTCCGGTTCAAGTACCTTGTGCTGGGTTTCATCCTGGGCGCGTCAATGTTCCCGGGCGTAGCCCTCATCACCCCGTTGTTCCAGCTGTTCACCAACATTGGCTGGATGGGCACGTACCAGGCAATGATCATCCCGAATATCTCCTTCGTCCTGCCGCTGACGGTCTACACGCTGACGTCCTTCTTCCGCGAGATGCCGTGGGAGCTTGAGGAATCGGCGCGAGTGGATGGCTGCACTCAGGGGCAGGCGTTTCGGAAGGTGATCATGCCGCTGGCCGCCCCGGCCATTTTCACCACCGCCATCCTGGCGTTCATCTCCTCCTGGAATGAGTTCCTGATCGCCAGCCAGCTGTCCAACGACGCGACGCAGCCGGTGACGGTTGCCATCGCCAACTTTGCCGGCGCGCAACCGAACCAGATTCCGTACACCGCAATCATGGCGGCGGGCACCATTGTCACCATTCCTCTGGTGATCCTGGTGCTGGTCTTCCAACGCAAGATCGTTGCCGGCCTGACGGCAGGTGCGGTCAAGTGACGGGCCATGCTTCCCGCCCCCGGTCCACGGGGGCGGGAAGCAGCCGCCGGCGTGAGAGGAGCGGGGAGGACTTTGACATCATCATTGGGTTCCTCAGGTTCTGGGCCCTGGTCCTGCTGGTGGTCACCGTCTGGATGGAGGTGACGGCCCAGCCGGCGCTCGGCTGGGCCCTTGGCCTGCTGGCAACACTCCTGGCGCTGTATTGGATGGTGCGGCTCCGCCGGAAACTCCCGGCACGCAGATAAAACACGGCTCAGCTTAGCGTCAAGCGTGCCCTCAACAATCTGAGCGGGACGACGAAAACGAAACGATGAGTTCCCGCCACGGAAGTAGCTGGACCATTTGAACGGGTGTCTTGAAAAACAAAAGCTTTTCGAGACGCGGGCGTCGCGACTTGAAGCGTCAAGGGACTCAGCGTCGTGCCGGGCCACCCGGTGTCTTGGAAAGATGTCTCATCGTGGATCGTCTCAGGCGGATGCCGGCCGGGGGTTTCTGAGGCACAATGGCGGGGTGAGACATCTCGGGTATACGCGTGTGAGTACGTCGGGCCAGGACGCGAAGTTACAGCTCGATGCATTGGTCGACGCCGGGGTGCAGAAACGGGACGTGTTCGCCGATGTCACCTCCGGGAGCAAGGCCGCTATTGAGCGGCCCGGGATGAAGAAGCTCCTCGCGTATCTGGAGCCGGGCGATACCGTCGTCGTGTGGCGGGTGGACCGGCTCGGTCGGTCCTTGATTGATGTTTTGAACACGGTGAACCTGCTGCGGGAGCGCGGCGTGTATCTGAGGTCCATCTCGGACGGGATTGACCCCACATCAACGTCGGGCCGCCTGATGCTGAACATGCTCGCGACTTTGGCCGAGTATGAGCGGGAGTTGATCGTCGAACGCGTGAACGCGGGCATCGCCGCGGCCAGGAAGGGCGGAACCCGCTTCGGCCGGCCCTTGTCCGACCCGCTCGTCATCGCCGACAAGCTCGCGATCGCCCAGGACGCTCGCGCCAAGGGCCGCACCGCTGAGGAAGCGGCCCGACTCGTCGGCTGGAGCCGCGCGACGCTTTACCGTCATCAGCAGGCGGCCTCCCGGTTATGAAGCATGGACTGTCGGCCGAAGACCGCGCGGCGCTGCTCCGGCAGCACCTCGATGACGGTGTTCCCCTCGCCAGAATCTCTGACCAGGCCGGCATACCCCTCCGCACGCTGCAACGGTGGACGGCAGGATTCCGCGCTGCCGGTTCGGTCAAGGCCCTGGGCCGCCGGCCACGCTCGGACCGTGGGAGCCATTCGCTCCCGCCCGAAATCGTGGGCGCGATCGAAGGCCTCGCGCTCCGCCGCCCGGCACCGACCATCGCGTTTATACACCGGCGGATCTGTGACGTCGCGCTCGACCGCGGCCTTCCGGCCCCCGGCTACACGACCGTCCGGGCTGTGGTTTCCGCCATCGATCCGGGACTGCGCACGATCGCGCTCGAGGGCGACGCCGCGTACCGGGACCGGTTCGAGCTGGTCTACCGGCGCACCGCCAGCCGCGCGAACGAGCAGTGGCAGTGCGACCACACCGAGCTGGACATTGAAATTGTCGACACCGCCGGGGCCCGCGCACGCCCGTGGCTGACCGTCGTCCTCGATGACTACTCCCGCGCCGTCGCCGGCTACACCGTCTTCACCGGTGCGCCGACCGCGCTCCAGACGGCACTGGCCCTTCACCAGGCCGTGCAGCGCAAGAAACATCCGGCCTGGCCTGTCCTGGGTCTGCCCGATGTCCTTTACAGCGATCACGGCGCGGATTTCATGAGCACCCACCTCGAACGGGTCTGCCTCGACACCCACATCCGGCTCATCCATTCCATCCCCGGCGTGCCGCAGGGCCGCGGGAAGATCGAGCGGTTCTACCGCACCCTCACCGAAGGGCTCCTGCCCCATCTGCCCGGTTTCATCCCGCACGGTACCCGAGGGACCCCGGTGACGGAACCGACGATGACCCTCGAGCAGCTCGATACCGCGCTTGAGCGGTTCATCGTTGACGAATACAACCACCGCACGCACTCCGAAACCGGAGAGGTCCCCGCCGCACGCTGGCAGGCCGGCGGCTACATCCCCCGCATGCCGGCCCGGCCCGAGGACCTTGACCTCCTGCTCCTGACCGTCGCACACCAGCGCATCGTCCACCGCGACGGTATCCACTTCAACGGCCTGCGCTACCTGGACCTCACCCTTTCGGCCTTTGTCGGCGAAGTCGTCACCATCCGCTACGACCCCCGGGACATGGCCGAGATCCGAGTCTGGCACCAGGACAACTTCATCTGCCGTGCCATCACCCCGGAACTCGCCACCGGAACCATCACTTTCAAGCAGCTCAAGGCGGCCAGATCAGCACGCCGGAACGAACTGAAGAATAAGCTGCGCAGCAAGCTCAGCCTCGCCGATGCCCTCCCCACCGACGACCGCTACGCGCCGCCGGCACGCGTCGAACCGACAAAGGCCAGCCAGCAACCTAGTGATGAAAAGCCGCATCAGCTTCGCATCTACGCCGAAGACTGACCCCCAGGAGAGGAACGCCCATGCCCGCTAAGGACGAAAACGACGATGGCCGCCGCTTCCTATCCGCCGATCTCGGCGAGATTTCCGCCGCCCCGCCACCGGTCCCACCCGACACACCGGCATTTCTCATCACCAAGGAGCACCGGCGCTTCACCGAATTCGCCACCGCAGTCCGAACCAACCGCCATATCGGCGTCTGCTACGGCCCACCCGGCGTCGGCAAAACCCTCTCCGCACGCACCTACGCCGGCACGACCGAATGGGAACAATGGCAACGGACCGGTCAAACCAACACCGAGCCCATCCCTCCCCGCGTGCTTGAGGCCAGAACCGCATTCTGGACGCCCACAGTAACCATCAGCCCCCGAGAGATCGACCGGCAACTACCCCGGACCTGCCAGAGAATCTCTTGGGCAGTCGAATATGCCCAGGACGGCAACATCGACGTCTTTGAGCACCGCGACTCCCGGGCTTCCGGCCTGACCGAACTCCTCATCATTGACGAGGCCGACCGGCTCAAACCTCCAGCGCTCGAGCAGGTCAGGGACTACTACGACCGCCACACCATGGGCGTCATCCTTATCGGCATGCCCGGCATCGAAAAACGCCTCGCCCGCTACCCCCAGCTCTACAGCCGCATCGGCTTCGCCCACCACTACCGGACGCTCAGCACCGAGGAACTTACCTTCGTCCTGGCAAACCGCTGGCAGGAACTCGGCCTCACTATCGACCCCCACGACTTCACGGACGCCGAAGCAATCGCCGCCGTCGCCGGCATCACCAACGGCAACTTCCGGCTCATCCAACGCCTCTTCACTCAGATCACGCGCATACGCGGCATCAACCAGCTCAACAACATCACCAAGGAAGTCGTCGAAGCGGCGCGCGAAACCCTGCTCATCGGCACCTGACCGCGCCAAATAGCGCCGCTAAATAGACGCCAAATACCGTGGAAAATCACACTCCAGCGGTTCCAGCAAACCGTGCGTTGTCTCAACAATGTGTCTCAGGTGATCTATTCTCAGCCAAAGGGAAAGTGGCCTTTGATGAGCTTTGGGAGTCGCTTTGGGGAGTATTGGATATGCCCGGGTCCGTTCTCCCCCATCTACCGTGAGGCCCTGGCAGCCGACCCCGGATGGGACAAGCCCTCAAGGCGAGAGGCCGACGACGCGGCCGAGCTGGCAGCACCGGCTAGAGGAACTGCAAAACCTCCGTGCCGGCATCCGCCAAAGTCCGGATCGAGTTGGGCCAGATGTGCATCCGAACGACGTCATTCCTCGCTGCCACCGAAAGGGGTGGTCCGGGCCCGACCGGCAGGCCGGGCCTTTGTCCGGTGGTGCCTCCCCCGCCCTCTCACCTGGCGCTAACCACCGGCCATCGATTTACCGCGCGACTGTGTTAATTCCTCCGGCCGACGGCGGCCTCTGCGCGGGGGCCCTATTAGCATGGTTACATGCTTTAGCGCAGCCATGCCGCTTGTTGACCCACAGGTTATGGGGTCCATTGCGCGGCCAACAACAGCTCATGCCATAAGCCATGCCATACGACCTATTTGACGCTCAGCTACAAGACTCGCTGGATGAATCCTTAGGACTCCAGCCACTCGTCCCGTAAGAAGTAATGTCTAGCGGCAAGCTAAGCGAACAATAGAAGCGGCAATAGCTGGCCAAGCCTGACGCCCAACGTGTCGATAAGTAAGCGGACAGGCGGGGTTCCACACGGGCACAGCAACGGGTCACCCAATAAGGGCCAGCACAGGATCTACAGCAATAGGCGCAATACAGGATCACGTTGAAGAGCCAATTGTTCATCTGACGTGGCAGTACGTGGGGGAGCAGGCGTGACGCCCAGCAATTCCCATAACGTGAACCTCAATATATGACCCTGCTTTGGGCACTGTTATCCCTCTTATGCGTGTCACTACCAACTTTCCCAGAGGAGTGCACATAGCGTTGACAGCAGGACAACATGCAACCCAGCAAGTAGGAGAGTCGCCGACCAATGGCACGATCACTGCAAACCCCCGCACCCCCCAAACCCCATGCGACACGGGCCATTGACCGTGTCGTCTCTCTGGCGAACGGCAAGGGCGGAGTCGGCAAAACGACCACTGCAGCCAACGTTGGCGGGTACGTAGCGCTGGCCGGCTCCCGCGTACTGCTGATCGACCTTGACCCGCAGGGCGACCTGGCCCGCGACCTCGGATACGAGCGGCAGTCGGGCAGGGAATTCTTCCAAGCCCTCATTACCGGCACAACGCCGATGATCCTGCGCGACGTGCGGGAAAACCTTGACGTCATCCCCGGTGGCCAGGACCTCGAAGACATCCAGGGCCTCATGGTGTCCCGCTCCAGCCGCTCCGATGCCGGCGACTTCGGCGACATGCTCTACGCCGTTCTGGCCCCGCTGGCCGACGATTACGACTTGATCCTGATCGACACCCCGCCGGGGGAGCGGATCCTCGTAGAAGGCGCCTTCGCGATCTCCAGCGCCGTTGTCATTCCTACCCGTTCAGATGATGCGAGCATCGACGGTGTCGAACGCATAGCACGCCGCTTCATGGCGGTACGTGACCGAAACCCGTCCCTGCAGTTGGCGGGCATCGTCCTATTCGGTGTCGGACCGCGCTCCTTGCGCTTGGAACGCAGCGTCCGAGACACCTTGGCAGACATGCTCGGCACCGTCGCCCCGGTCTTCGAAACCCGCATTAGGAACCTGGAGAGCGCAAGCGCCGACGCCCGCCGTAAGGGCCTGCTCTTCCACGAACTCGAAGGTGCCGTTACCGACGGTCAGAAGAACCGCCTGAAGGCGCTCCGGGCGGGGGAGAAGCCGGTGGACGGTTTCTTCTCGCGCAATGCCGGGGGACTGGCTGAAGAGTACGAGCAGCTGACCGGTGAGATCCTCGCGCGACTGAACGAGATCGAAAGCGGGAACCACGAATGAGCGGTCGACAGAGCCTTGCCGAGGCCTTCGCCCCTGTAGCGCCTGCCCGTGGTGCAGCACTGCAAGGGTTGCTGGCTCCGAAAAGGGGGAGGGGTGCCTCCGCGCCGGAACCCGAAACCAGAGAGTCCGGGGAGGCACCGGCCCGGGAACGCACCCTGGTGCTGCCAGCAGCAGGGCCCGTTCCCGCTGACACGCAGGCACCTACTGAGCAGCCGCAGGCACCTACTGAGCAGCCGCAGGCAGATAAGCACGCCACTGAGCAAGCACCTGTTGAGGAGGCGCCTCTTGAGGAGGCGGGGGAGCAGGAGGAGCCCGCGCCTACACCCGTCAAGGCCCCAAAGGCCACTACGCAGCAGCAGCCTGCTTCAAAAAAGGCAGCTAACGCGACCAAAGCCTCCGAGCTGGTTCCCGGGGCGCTACGCAACGTTGGGGTGTACCTGCCGCCGGCACTCCTGGCCCAAGTCAAAGATGCCGTATATCAGGAGCGGACCACCTACGCGGACCTGTTGATTGACGCCTTCGAAGCCGTCGACGACAAGCAGATCGCCAAGGAGTTCAGTCCTGAGACCACGCTGACCAACTCCGGCATGCCCCGCCGTGCACCGCGGAAACGGGGAGAGGCCGGCATTCAGATCCAGCTGCGCCTCGACGGACTGCAGGTTGCCTGGCTGGATGAGAAGGTCAGGGAGTTCGACGCACCGTCGCGCAGCGCGCTCGTCTCGGCCGTCTTCAAGCTTCATATGCAAGCGGGACAGACTGCGGGGGAGTGATGCAGGACCTCTTCGAGACAAGCATGGCATGTCTTCCCGTAGTGCTTATGGCATAACTTATGGCTCGAAAACGGAGCGTGCAAACATTACGTTGCGAGTGGATGATGGGCTCACACACTGACAGGCCTCTGCGCTGACCCTCATCCGGTTCTGTTGAAGGCTAGGTCGGACAGTGACCATTCATCGGGCGGCCCCTCGAACATCTCCCAGGGATAATCTTCGTCGGGGGAGAGCAGCTCCGGGACGGTAGCGACGTTCCTGGCCAGCCATTCCCGCCAGATGATCCGATCGTTGCGGTAGCGCTGCAACTGGACGGCAACCGCCTCGAGGACCCCGAATTGCTCAGCGAGCTGTCTCAGTGATGTCCCAGCCACGATTGACCAGACCCGCCTGGGACTACGGACAACCAGGTTCCAAGCGGCGAGGACTTCCAGGGCTTCATGGACGGCGGAACGAGACAGCCGGGTGATCCGCACAATCTCGGCGGTCGGCAACCCGGGGGAGTGCTCCAGCGCTTCGTAAACGAACGCGGCCGGCAGCCCCAGTTCCCGAAAGACAGGTCGCAGTGCGTGGATTTTCCCTCTCTGCCAAGTAGCATCCTCAGCAACACTTTTCAGTTCTTCGGGGATGGCCAGCATGTAGAGATCACCTTTGGTTCCCCTGGCTTTTTCAACGAGGGTAACCAGAGGGTCCTTCTCCGCACGCAGCTGCCTCAAGTGCAGGCCAACAGTGGTGTGGTCGAGACCCGTGGCCACGGCAATGGACCGCACGCCGAATTCAACGAACCGAGACGCCGTCATGTGGGCTGCCTCCCCTAATGCCCTAAGAACCATCCGCCGCGCCATTCCAGTCCTGGATTGTTGGTAATTCACCTCCCTGATACGCAAGGCGTTTCGCCATGTCCGAATAAACCGATGCTCTGCATCGGGATTTGAAATTGGGCGGATCCCCTTTACCTCTGCCGGCTGTGTATTTGGCTGGCTTGTGGGGGATCTGCGGACATTGTCATTCGGGTCGGTCTGGGCCGTCTTTTTGCTCAAGAAGCTGACGGCGCTCATCCAGTCGCGGCGCAGTGACGGGGAGCGGTGGCGGGCTGCGTATCGGGCGTAGAAGGAGGCCAGTCCAGGCCAGGTTCCCTGCAGCATCCGGCGCTCCACATCCACCAGCTCCAAGCCGGCGGCCGCGGCACTGAGGATGACCGCCTGGCGGGCCTCGGAATCAGAGGCGTACCGGGTGGTGTCGTACATGCCGGTCTGGGCGAGCACCTGCATGGCCCGGGACATGCGCCCCACCGGTTGCTCAACCACGGGAACATCAGAGCTAGCCGGAGTGAAAGTTTCCTCTAGCCGAAGTGCCCTGACGGCCTTGATCTCGGCGGCCAGGTCGTTGGTCATGGCCGCCCAGACGGCGGCGCTGTTGGGCCTGCGGGCGATGTCGTAGGCCACGGACAGGCTCATCGCCAGTTTCTGGTAGCCGCCTCGCTTATGCGGTGAGCCGGGAGTTCGCATGCAGCCGTGAAGGAGGTTCTGGTGTGGGGTCTTGTCCAGGCTCCGGTACCGGGTACCCAGCGCCTCGACAAGGTCACGCGCTTCTGAAAAGGTGACCCGCCGTACGAGCGGGACATAGACGTGGCGACCGCCGTTGGGGGAGTAGTCCTCAATCCAGCGGGCCCCGACCGAGTACAGCCAGGACTGGACCGCGCGGACGTCGGCCTGTACCCAATCGAGTCCGGCTACTGAGGAGTCAAAGTCGAGAAAGATCGCCGCGCAGGTACCGTCCTTACCGAAAATTCTCACGGCCGCGGGCAGCGAGGGGAGTGCTTCTGTCAGGTTCCGTTCGTGCTTCTGCGGGTACGTTTTACCCGCATCACGAGAGAGACGCATTCTGGGCTGGCCGGCCAGCAAGGGAGCTAGAGCTGCCCAAACGGTTGCTGGATCGTCTGGCTGCGTGGACACGCCAACAGCGGGGCGTGCTGGCAGCACGGAGACGTGCTGATGTACGATGTGAGTAATCCTTCCGGGGATTGAGGTATGAAAAAGGGCCGATCCTGCCAGATCGGTTTCATAGCAACACAAAGGATGGCCTGTTCAGGCCCTCCACGACTTACAATCTGATCCGCCGGCAAGCAATCCAGAGGGTAAGTCTCAAGCTTCGAAGGCCCGCCTAGTGCGGGCCTTCTTTTGTTATGAGGCGATGCGAATGGGCAGCTCCTGCTGGTAGTCGTCCTGATCGAGTGCGGCCAAATCTTCCTTCAGTTGTGGCTCGACAACGGACAAAAGGTACTCAGTGACGGTCAGTCCCTTGTGAGCTGCCACTTTGGCGATACCGTCAGCGGTGGGTTCGGGTGAGCGAAAACCAATGAACTTACGCAGGCCTTTGCTGGGGCGCCCGCCGCCTCGATTTACTGCTACTGCCGTCATTTGCTGTGTCCTTTGATTTTGTAGCCGCCTGAACGGTCGGTTACAGCTTCATCGTTGTATTGCCTGCCACCAGGACTACCTGAAAGCCCCTGCGGCTGCTCCGAAACTACCACCGGGCAACTGAACCCCTTGGGATTTGTTTTCAGAAAACGAAAGCGTGTCGCGTATGTGACTTTTCAGCATGTGAGGCCCCTGACGTCTTGAGACTCTTCGATAGGCGACGCCCTCGGTTGCATGCCATCAAGCCTGTTGGGACGCCCTTCCGCGCGGTCTATCAGAGCACCGACATACTCGCCGAAGGACATGTTGTACCGCTGCTTCGCCTTCCAGGCGGCGTAGTGCTGGTCCGGGTGCACAAGGCAATTCAGCGGCGCCTTCTTACCGAGCATCTTGGGTGGCCGGTATTCCTCGATGTCACTCACCCTCACTTCGGTTCCAGAGAACCTGTAGACCTACAGGTTCTGCCGCGACGGCACCCAGTCCTCCCTTGAAAGAGACCAAGCAATCGACAGACTACATACATGCTCCGCACATGCACAACTCACTGCCTGTACCCTCGGGTAGTCATCGGGTAACATCTCTGTTAGCTGCCCGCCTGCTCTGTGTTGGCGGCCTACACAAGTCGCGGAGCTTGGCTAAGGAGCTGTATAGATGGCAAATGGGGGCCGCAGCGTGTTTCTTACGCAGCATCAGAAGAAAGAACGGCTTGCGGATCGCATGGGCATTCTGGTGGACATTTGGGAGGCAGATAACAACACTGCTCTGACATACCCTCATGTGGAAGAAGCACTTTCGGCCCACGGAATCCACCTGTCACGGACGCGTTGGTCCTACTTGATCAACGGCACCGGCAGCCTGGTGACCGATCAGGACCTGCTAAAGGGGATAGCAGAATACGTTTTTGCTGTACCCGCCAGTTATCTGTGTGACCTCAATAGTGAGACTCCCCCGGAGGTGGAAGCGCGCATGGAGTTCCTTGTGCAGATGCGCAAGCTCAAGGTGAAGAACTTTGCGGCGAGAAACCTGGGGGCCACCTCGCCCGAAATGCTGCGGACGATTACCAAAATCATCGATGCGTCGATGAACGGCGAAGAGGAAGACTGAATGGGCCTCCCGCCGGTCGCAGAAAAGGTCCGGGAGTTATGCGGAGACGGCACGACGTCAATGGCGGAAGTCCTCGAACGTCTGGCCGTCATCTGCGAAAAGCCGATCAAGCTGATCGAGCAGGAGGGGTCTTGGGGAACTCTGACAGCCTTCAAATTGGACTTTGAAGATCACTTCAAAATCTATGTCCCGCCGCAAAACTCGACGCAGTACAAGCTTCACTGCATCTATCACGAGCTCGGACACATATATCTGGAGAGCTTCCAAGGCCACTTGGTTCTGCCCGATTTCTCTGAAGAGATGCTGAAGGAGGCTGCCGGCGCGAAAAGCATGAGCTGCTGTTCTGTTCAGAATCATCCCGTAGAACGCTGGGTGGAGGATTTTGCATTCGAGATGTCAAAGAAGACCCGCGCGCGTAACTCCTCCGAGACTGATCCTTTCCTCTGATAGAACATGAAACAGTTGCTCTTTACGCTGCTAAGTGCCCTATGCCTCCTTCGGATCCCCTCGGTAGTCAAGGTGGCGGAAGCCCGGGCATCGTGGGTCGCATCGATGTTCGGCCTGGCGGCGCTTTATGTCCTGGGAACGGTTACGCCGCTGGTGTCCATCGACAGCTACCTCGGTGGCGTCAATGTGACGAACCTTCTTCAAGCCATCTTCGCGCTGTTGGCGATCTTCTTCTTCAACGACAGTGTGCGGCGGTTAGCAACCGTACCAGTCAGGTGGACTTACTATGCTCCGTTGCTGAGCATTCCCATCATGATTGTCAGCTTCGCCCTCATTGAGGACAAAGGTCCAACCTCTGCGGACTTCATTGATTACCGAATGGACCAACTCGCGACCGCCACGTACAGCGGCACTTACATGTTCGCGTTGCTATTCACCGTGCTTAGGATCATCTACATGCTTCGGCACAAGGGCAGGGGCCTGTACGCAACATTCTCAGCGGGCCTGGCCGTGGTTGCGGCGGCCGTCTCGTGCCACATTGCATATGTGCTGCTGTTCCACTTCACGCCCTGGGATGCCTTCGCAGAGTCAATCGGAGCTTGGTTTGACCGTCTATTCTATGCCGGCCTCTCGGTGACGGCTGCGGGGTGGCTAATTCTTTTCCTGTCCAAGCAGCTGCCGAGGTTGCGGCTCTGGATGATCGATGCGCTTTGGCTCACTGCGCTGAGGATCCGGATAAATGCAGATCAGTCTCGGGTTAGTCCGGCATGGGATCTGTTCAATGAAACGCTGGAAAATGGGGTCTACAAAAGCCTCATTGTTCTGCATAACTACCAGCGGGGAAACATGTGCCCGTTCCCGGAGTCTGTTCAGGGCAGGATCAGCCAGATCGAGGCAAAGCTGGACGCGCGGGTCTAGCCTTCGGGCAGGATCGTTTTGTTGATCCAACTCGTGAGTTCGTTGGTGAAGGTGTGAGGTGACACATTCCACTCCTGGGTGTGGTGCGCCTCAGGTAAGGGAATCAGGGTGACGGTGTCGGGGTTCGCGCGTTGGAACTCCGCCGAAATTTCCCAAGGAACCTCCTGATCCGCGCTCGAGTGCAGAACCAAGGTCGGGATTGACACCCGGTTAGGTACGTCGACCCATTCAAGGGCATCGAAGTTGATCGGTTCGTCCAGCCCGAGCATCTTCGCGAATGGGGGAGCCTGCAGCAAGGACATGACAAGGCCGGCACCTACCGCAGGCACGCCGGCGGCCTCCGCTCCTGCCGTGATGGTTTTACGCCAGCTCGTGACCGGTCCTACCAGGACGATCCCGGCGATCCGGTCCCGGTAGGCGCTGCGCTCCGCTGTGAGCAGGGCAATCGTCCCACCCATTGACCAGCCCGAGAGGATGATTCGCTGCGCGCCGTGAGTCACGGCGTAGGCCACAGCGCTTTCCACGTCCCGCCATTCTGTTTGACCAAGGTGGCTCGACTCGGCCTGTGGCGGGCTGACCTCCAGGTCGCTGCGGAATGAGGGCACCAAGGAGGTGAATCCCAAGGGGCTGAAGGCGTGGACGTCACGGAACATGATCGAGCGGTCGGTCCAGCTGCCATGAATGTGGATCACCCATGTGTCCGCGTTCCTACCTTCAAATAGCCATGCCGGCGCCGCGCCGTAGGCGGTGGGGATGTGTACCTCTTCAAACCGCCCGCCCACGGCGGAGGGTTCGAAGAACACATCGGGCGTCCAGTCGACCAGGGGTCCCAAAGTCACCGGCCCGGACCCCGTCGGATGAATTCGACGCTCCACGAACTTTTGATCTTCGTCGATCAGGGTGACCTCGCCGACCCTGGTGTAGCGCTCGGCCGCAGGGTCGAACACGGCGAAGTCGCCGTCGGCTTTGGTGTAGTCATCCAAGTCGATGCGGACTCTGCGGCCATCAGCTGTCAGCTCGGCGCGACGGTAATCCTTTGGGCCCCGTCTAACGATCTTGCGGGCCATGATGACCGCGAATCCGAATAGTGAGCCCACGGGTACGAGGAACGCCAGGCAGGCGAGGCCACGCCTTTTCGTCATCATGTATCGCCCTCCAGCGCCGACCCGGGAAGAGTATCGAAGCCCAATCATCGTAAACGCTCCTCTAACCTTGAATATGTATGAGACGCGCACACTACAGGCGTTGGACATGTCCACTACCGGCAGGTAGTCTTGGTCTGGGCCAGTTGGGGGCCCAAAGGGGGAGTTGCATGCAGCGGAAGTCACTCGGTCTCGTGGCGCTGATCGTGGTCCCCGGCATCTTGATAGGGCTGGTCTTTTCCATCCTCGTATTCCTTGCCCCGGCAAAGCCCGCGGCTGCCGACTGCAGCCCGACCGTGTCAGTGGTTATCAACGGCGACACGAAAGTCGATGGCTACACCGAGGAGCAGTTGAAAAACGCCGCGGCGATCATGGGTGCCGGTAAGGCGCTGGACCTGTCGTTGAAGGGGCAGATGATCAGTGTCATGGTGTCCCTGGGGGAGTCGGGGCTGCGGGTGCTGGACTACGGCGACGGACCGGGCCCGGATTCCCGTGGGTTGTTCCAGCAGCGAGACAACGGCGCGTGGGGCTCCTACGCGGACCGCATGGACCCGACCATCAGCGCCACGAACTTCATCAATGCCCTGCAGAAGGTCGAGGGCTGGGAGCTGCTGGAGCCGACCATCGCCGGGAACAAGGTCCAGCGCAACGCCGATCCGTACCACTACCAGAAGTACTGGCCGGAGGCGGTCAAGCTCGTCGAGGCGCTTTCGGACGAAAAGTTCTCGCTGGAAGGCGGCGACTGCGCCATCCCTGGGAAGTCGGGTGCGGGGGATGACTACCCCTGGAAAGACTCTCCTACCTGGGTGCAGGTTGGAGCCAACGACGCCAGTACTTCACCGCTGAACTTCTACTACCGGGAGTGCGTGGACTTCGCGCTGTGGCGGGTGAACCAGCAGATGGGGTCCACCGGTGAGCCCTTTGAGTTCCTCAATGGCACGTTCCGCCCGGACGGCCAGCGCCTTGGCTCGGCGCTGACGTGGAAGGCCGGCTGGGACGCCAAAGGCTGGCCCACCGGTTCCATCCCCCGTGTGGGGGCGGTCGTCTGGTACGCGCCCGGGGCAGGGGGAGCGGACCCAACCTACGGCCACGTCGCCGTGGTCAAGGAAGTCAAAGACGACGGGACCTACGTCGAAGAGGGCTACAACGGCAACCCGCCCCCTGATGACCACAACTACTACACCCGGACCGTCGGCAACGAGATCCCTTCAGCGTTCCTGTACCTGCCTACCCAAGAGGAGAAGAAGTGAAGAAGCCCCTGGCCCTGATCGCAGTAGCCCTGCTCTGCGCCGCGTGCGCACCGGCAGCGAACACCACGCCACCACCGGCGGAACCCACGACCGTCACGCCTTCCGCGCCGGTTTCGTTGAGCGCCAGCAGTGGCCCGCAGGCTCCCGGGGGCACGGTCCCGGCCACGATTGGCATCACCTGGGATCAGGCCAGCAAGGACGCGGCCGTGGACGTCGCTGAGCAGGCGATGGGGGACTTTGCCCGCCCTGGTGTGGAGGAAAAGCAGTGGGCCAATGATCTTGCCCGTTGGTTGACGCCCCAGGCCACTGCCGATTACTCGGCTGTGGACCCGGCCAACATTCCCGCCAGTCGCGTCACCGGCCCGGCCACGCTGAGCGTCGATGAGGCCAACGGCTACGGGGTCATGGCAGCGGTGCCCACCGATGCCGGGACCTACACGGTGCAGCTGCTCCGCACGGGCAAGGAAGCCCCGTGGAAGGTCAACCGTTTCACACCTCCCTCGTCCTAAGTGCCGGAACTCCCCATCTCACACAGGTAAGGAAGAAGCCCATGAGCACCACGTCAACCGAGGTCCTGGCCTTTCCAAATATCAGGGCCATCGTCCGTGACAACGGAACCGCTGAGGTCGTCGTCGCGGGAAACTCCCGCATCGTCCCTGCCGGGGAGTCCCTGCAGGACCTTCGCAACAACGCCCTGGCCCTGGTTGTGGGCGAGGCGCAGACGCTGAATCGTCCTGTCAGGGTCCAGATCGAGGATCCCGAGGGACATGGGGAGCTGATCGTGCACTCGGACAACAGGATCGAATCTGTCTCTTACGAAGCCCGCCCCGCCCGGCGCCGGGCACCGGAACCCACGCCCCAGTCGCCAGCTCCCACAGGCGTTGCCACCGTCCAAGCCCCTGCACCTGAACCTGCTGCAGTGCCGGCAGAACTGACGGCTGCCGCCGTCGCCGCGGTGGACCGCCAGCCGTGGCCGCCGAATCCCGTCGCATCAGAGACGACGCCGGCGTCGGAACCGGAGACGGCAGCGGTCACAGAGGAAGCGCCGGTGACCCGGCGCAGCTTGAAGGAAACCTCCTTCCTGGTCAGCGCCCCGGTCCTGGAACCGGCCGCGCAGGGCTGGCGTGGTGCGCTCACGCGCCTTGGCTTCCGGATGGACCCGTCAGCCGAAGAACTCTCCGAGCGGGAGGATATCCGTACGGTCAGCCAGCATTGGCCAGGTCCCCGGACTATTGCCGTGGTCAACCGTAAGGGCGGTGCGAACAAGACCCCCACGGTGGTCATGCTCTCGGCCATCCTCGCCCGCTACAGCGGTGCCGCGACCGTCGCCTGGGACAACAACGAGTCCCAAGGCACCCTGGGCTGGCGCACGGAAAAGGGCGCCCATGACCGCAGCGTTCTGGACCTGATCGACTCCTCGGCCGAACTGCTCTCCCCATCAACGAACGCCGCGGAAATTGCCAAGTTCGTCCACCACCAGACCGCAGACAAGTTCGATGTCCTGCGCTCAGATGAGAACGAGGAAGGCGACCACGAAGTCACGGCCGAGGAAGTCGACATCGCCCACCAGGTCCTTACCCGCTATTACCGGCTGGTGGTCATGGACTCGGGCAACACCGCCCGGGCAGCGAATTGGCGACGGATGATCCACCACACCAACCAGCTCGTCGTCCCTGTGACGGCCATCGAGGACCGCGCAGAAGCCGCCCGGCTGACGCTGCAGACCCTCGAATCCCGCGGTGACCACGATGCCGACCTGGCACGCAACGCTGTTGTCATCGTCTCCGAATCCACAGACGCCAAGCCTGCCATGTCCGGGGATGCCTTGAAGCGGGCCAAAGACGAGGCCCAGCGCATTGCCGATGGTTTTGAACCGTTCGTCCGGGCCGTCGTCCGGATTCCCTACGATCCGGCGCTGGTCAACGGCCCTATCCGCTACGAAGCCCTCCAGCCCGCCACCCAGCGGGCATGGCTGGCCGCCGCGGCCGCCGTCGCCAAGGGCTTCTAAACCCACTCACCAACGACTTTTGAAAGGAGGAACCATGCAACAGTCCCTGAATCCCTGGATCACCAGCCCCACCGCCGACACTGCGGAACAGGAAGCACCGGATACATACATGCCGCCAACGGCCGTCATCAGTGCGCCTCTGAAGGGAATGGTTGAACCCGACGCAGCGGACCGGCTGGCCCGCCGCACCATGACCGGTTCCGCCGCGTTGTGGATCATCGGCGCTCACGGGGGAGCAGGCGAAAGCAGAATTGCGGACCTCCTTGGTGCACGCGCCACTGATCATTGCTGGCCCGTCCTCCACGACGGAGGCAAGCCACGGGTCCTGTTGGTCTGCCGCGCAGACATGCGCGGCCTCACGGCCGCCAGGAGTGCCCTGACCGAATGGGTGTCTGGTGCCACACCGGAAGTTGACCTGCTCGGCCTGGCCGTCCTTGCGGACGCACCGGGGAAAACTTCCAAAGCCCTCCGGGACTTCACCTCGATCGTCGGCGGGGGAGCGCCCCGGCTTTGGACCCTGCCCTGGGTGGAAGCCTGGCGGCACGGGGACTCCACGGCACCGTCGTCCCGCGAATACCAACGCTTTATCACCGACATGGCCGCCCTGGCCTTCGACAGCACATCAACCACCCTCTGAAAGGTCTCACCATGAACTACGCACTTCCCACCGGCGTCATCCCCAACCCCACTCCGACCATCCCTGCAGAAGCAGATGGGCTGCTCCTGGTCCTGAACTGGGCCTCCGGCATTGGCCTGGTCCTCGGCGTCCTGGGCGTGATCATCGTCGGTATTGGCATGGTCATCCAGCTCCAGCGGGGTGAAGGCGCGCAGGCCATCGGCAAGCTCGGCTGGGTCCTCCTGGGTTGCATCATCATCACTGGTGCGGCCGGCATTGTCCGCGCCTTCGTCTAAGCCAGCACCAACAACGGGAGGTTCACCATGAGCCAGTCAGCAGAGAGCACCACCGAAAGCAATCCGTTCACCAAGCCCGGTTTCATCATTGCGGCCGCGCTGGTGGTCGCGCTGATCGCAGCAACCGTCGTGATCTTCCTGCTTCCCAAAGGACAGGGCACCGCCCAGCCCGCCCCTGCTCCGGCAGAAGCCAACGCCTCAGCCACTGTCAGCCCCAGTGCTTCAGCTGGTGCTGACAAGAGCGTCTGCGGGCTTCCGTCTTCTTCGGAGACGTCGCTGGGTCGCGCGCCGACGTCAGAGTGGGAGTTGGTGGGCAAGATGGCAACACCAGAGGATCCTAAAATCGGGCCGGGCACAACCGATGAAGGTGGTTTTCGCTCATGCTTCGCGCATTCCCCCACTGGGGCCTTGTACGCAGCAATGAACGTTGCAGCGCTTGGCTCGTCTGGCTCCACAGAGCTGCAGCAGAAGCTTGCTGACAAACTGCTTGTCCCTGGCACTGGCAGGGACGCAGCGATGCGTGAAGTTGCCGCCGATACTTCCACGGCCCCCAGTACACCAATTCAGGTAGAAGGTTTCCTGATCAAGTCCTATACGTCCTCGGAAGCCGACATTGACCTTGCCTTTTCAACCGAGACGGGGGCGTTGGGCAGTACAACATTCTCGATGCGGTGGCTGGACGGAGACTGGAAAGTGAAACCGGCAGATAACGGTGTTACTTTCGGCAATATTTCACAGCTCAGAGACCTGAGCGGTTTCATCCTCTGGTCTGGAGTCTGACATGGCCGAGTGCTCTTGGGGAGACTTGGGCTGCGGCTTCGGTAACGTACTCGAAGACCTGGCTGACGACGCTATAGGGAACTTGGCGAAGGCCATCATGGAGGGCATGAGTCAGATGGTGACGACTCTGTCTACCTTTTGGGTTTCGATGCCCGCTCTGAACTTGATCAGCGAGGACGGGACTGGGCCAAGTCCCGTGGTGTCGATAGTCAACAGCGAGCTAATGACTTGGACGCTAACGCTGGCGGTTCTCGCCGTTATCCTCGGCGGCATCCGGATGAGCTGGGAACAGCGTGGCGCGCCGCTAAAGGACCTGCTTCGTTCGCTGCTCACACTCACAATGGTGTCCGGCCTTGGCCTGGGAGTTATCTCGATTCTGGTGATCGCGGCCGATGCCTTCGCGGTTGCCATTATCGAGCGCTCCACCGACGGTAAGGGGTTCGCCGATGCTTTTCAGAAAATAGCGGTCATCCAGCAAACCGACGCCGTCTTCATTCTCATCATCCTAGGTTTGATCGGGTTGATTGCTTCCCTTGTCCAGATCGTGCTGATGGTGGTCCGCAGCGGCATGTTGGTAATTTTGGCGGGCATTCTGCCCACGACGGCCGCGTTCACGAACACGGAGATGGGCCGGCAGTGGTTTCAGAAAGCAGTTGGTTGGACCATCGCGTTCATTCTCTATAAGCCAGCTGCGGCCATCGTGTACTCGGTCGCGTTCCTTTTGATGGGCAGCTACAGCGGGCAGGATGCCCTGGTCGGTTCGATCACGGGCTTCACGTTGATGATCGTTGCCTTGTTCGCGCTGCCGGCGTTGATGCGGTTCGTCACGCCGATGGTTGGTGCCGTTGCCTCGGGAAGCGGCGCTGCAGCCGGGGCTGCCGTGGGTGCGATGGCCACCGGTGCAGTGTCCCTGGGCCGTGGCGGCAGTGGACGAGGCAATGCCGCGCCAATCCCCGCGACAACAAGCACTACGGCTAGTACGCAGAGCACTTCTGCCAGTGCTTCGCCGAAGGGCAGTGACGGAGCGTCTGGTCCTCGGGGCGGGGGTGGTCAGCCCACTCCCGGTGTTACGGGTCCGGGCGGAGCCGCTGGCGCTGCGGCCGCAGGCAAAGCAGGCTCCGCAGGAGCAGGGGCAAGCGGCGGGGCAACAGTAGCTGGCCCGGCCGGCATGGCTCTAGCTGCTGGGGCGCAGGTGGCTACCAAGACGTCTCAGGCAATCGAGAAGACCGCACAGGATTCAACCGGGGAGGGCCCCAGTGGCAGCAGTTAACACCGAGTATAAGGAACCGTCCTACGGCAACTGGCGCGTGCCGCGCTCCGCCGGCCTGGGCAACCTTGGCGCTATCGGCACCGGGATTGTCATGGCCGGCCTGTTGCTGGGCATTACCACCTTCGCTATTTGGGGCCTTTTCCCGGGCCTTGCTGTCCTTGCCCTTGCCGGGGCCAGTACCCTGCTGCTCACGGTCAAGGACAAGCATGGCCAGTCCGTTGTAGACCGCTTCGGCACCCGCATGGCTTTCCGGCTCTCCAAGTCCACTGGGACGAACCTCTACCGCTCCGGCCCTTTGGGTGTGACCGAGTGGGGCATGTACCAGCTGCCTGGTCTGGCCGCGAAGTCGACCCTGTACGAGTTCGCCGACTCCTACAAGCGCCCGTTCGCCATGCTGCACGTGCCGGCCACCAGCCACTTCACCGTCATCTTCTCCACCGAACCCGATGGAGCCTCCCTGGTGGACCCTGAGCAAGTCGACGCATGGGTCGCTAACTGGGGTGGCTGGCTCGGCGGGCTGGCCGATGAAGCTGGACTGGACGCCGCGGCCGTCTCCGTCGAGACCGCACCGGACTCCGGGTACCGGCTCCGGAACGAAGTCGAGATGAACATCGACCCCAAAGCACCCGAATTCGCCCAGGCCATCCTGCGCGAGGTCGTTGATACCTACCCGGAGGGGTCTGCCACGGTCCGCGCCTGGGTGTCCCTGACCTTCAACGCCTCCCTGCGGTCAGGGTCAAAGAAGCGCACGCCTGAAGATGTTGCCAGGGACCTCGCCTCGCGGATCCCCGGGCTGTCCGCCCGGCTGCAGTCCACCGGTGCCGGTATCGCCCGGCCGATGTCGGCGCAGGAACTCTGCGAGGTCGTCCGCATCGCCTATGACCCGCCCGCTGCGCTGATCATTGATGAAGCCCACGCCGCCGGTTCCCCCGTTGCCCTGACCTGGGGTGAGGTCGGCCCCACCGCCGCCCAGACGAGCTGGGAAGAATATCGCCACGATTCCGCGTTCTCGGTTTCCTGGACGATGACGGGTGCGCCCCGGGGTTCGGTGAACTCCTCGGTTCTGTCCCGGCTTCTGGCCCCGCACGGGGACATTGACCGCAAACGCGTATCCATGCTCTACCGTCCGATGGATTCCGCAAAGGCCGCCACCGTGGTCGAGCGGGACCAGAACAACGCCAACGTCCGCATCACCTCCGGAACCCGGCCCACCGCCCGCGCCCTGGTCGATGCCCGATCCGCCGTGCAGACCGCCCAGGAAGAAGCCCGCGGCGCCGGCCTGGTGAACTTCGGCATGGTCGTCACCGCCACAGTGACCGACAGGGAACGGCTGCCTGATGCCGTGGCCGCCATTGAACAGACCTCCGGCACCGCCCGAGTGCTCCTGCGCCGCGCCTACGGCTCACAGGACACCGCCTTCGCCGCATCACTGCCACTGGGACTCGTCCTGCCCAAGCACAGCATGGTCCCCTCCGAAATCAAGGACGCGCTCTAATGGCACTCAAGGACCTTTTAACGTCAATGACAGTAAAGCCAGTAATGCCGGCGAAGGGCGCGCCGAGGGATAAGGCTGCGAAGCAGCCGCGCGAGGCCGGGCCGGGTGCCCGTGGCTGGTCCGGACGTGGTGGTGGCCTGGCACAGCTCGTCCCGTCCGTGAAGGAATACCGGGGGACCACGGTTCAGGTCTGCGGCCTGTGGCCGTTTTCCTCCGGCGCGTCCTCGCCCATGATCGGCGTTCCGCTCGGCAGGCACGAGGAAACACAGGCCACTGTCTGCTGCGACCCGATCAGCTGGTTCCAGCGCGCACGCCTCATCTCCAACCCTTCCGCTTTCGTCCTCGGCAAGCCCGGGCTGGGCAAGTCCACCCTGGTCCGGCGCATGTTCCTGGGCTTGGCCGCTCAGGGCGTCAACCCGCTGGTTCTCGGGGACCTGAAAGGCGAGCACGTCAGAGCCGTCGAAGCTCTCGGCGGGCAGGTCATTAAGCTCGGTCGCGGCGTCGGGTACCTGAACATTCTCGATCCGGGCCAGGCCGTCGAGGTCGCCCATCTCCTCGAGGAACATGGCCACCACGAAGCAGCCACCCGGGTCCGCGCTGACGCGCACGGGCGCAGGCTGAACATGGTCGTCTCCCTCATCACCATCAGCCGGAACAACCCGCCCACTGATCAGGAACAGACAATCCTGGACCGGGCTCTGCGGGTCCTCGATGACCGGTTCGACGGCGTCCCGGTGTTGAAGGACCTCCTGGACGTGATCGTCTCCGCCCCGGATGAGCTGCGGCAGGTCGCGTTGGACCGTGGCGACATGAACGTCTACCTGCAGGAGACCCGGGCGCTGGAAGCGACCCTGCTGGGCGTGACCGGGGGAGGGAAACTGGGAGAAATTTTCTCGCGGCAGACCACCAACCCGATGAAGCGGGACCGCGCCGTCGTCTTCGACGTCTCCAGCATTGACGAGACCGAAACTGACCTGCAGGCCGCCGTGCTGCTGGCGTGCTGGTCCTACGGCTTCGGGACGGTGAACGTTGCCAACGCCCTGGCGGACGCGGGTCTGGAGCCGCGGCGGAACTACTTCGTGGTCCTTGATGAGCTGTGGCGGGCGCTGCGCTCCGGCAAGGGCATGGTCGATCGTGTGGACGCCCTTACCCGTTTGAACCGCTCTGTCGGTGTCGGGCAGATCATGATTTCCCACACCATGTCCGACCTGCTTGCCCTGCCGGCAGAAGAGGACCGGATGAAAGCCCGCGGCTTCGTCGAACGCTCCGGCATGGTGATCTGCGGCGGTCTGCCCGCGTCGGAGATGCCGCTGCTGACCTCAGCGATTCCACTTTCCCGCCAGGAGCAGCAAAAGCTCATCTCCTGGCAGGACCCGCCCGCCTGGGACTCACGCGGCCTCGACATCGAGCCCCCGGGCCGGGGCAAGTTCCTCATCAAGGTCGGCGGCCGCCCGGGCATTCCCGTCCAGATAAGCCTGACCTCCATCGAGAAGAACGACGGCCTGAACGACACCGACACCCGCTGGCACGCACCGGCGAAGACGATCATGGACCCTCCAGCGCCAGCGCTCCCCCCTGAAGGAGGCGCCTTGTGAGTGCACCGAACCGCAAAGGAATGGGCCTCGAGGATGCCCTGCTGGTCTGGCTGGCCATCGGCGCCATCGTCATCTTCGGCGGCGGCACCTACGCCGCCGCGCACCTCGGATCGTGGATGGCCGGCATCGCCGCACCCCCGGCGCACCCCATCGACCTGGTCGCCGGCCTCATCAAAGGGCGGGTGCCCTGGCCAACCCAGTCCACCGTCGCGGCGTGCCTCATGGCCGGCCTGATCCTGCTTCTGGCCATCGTGGTACTCGTTGCGTGGCGGAAAGGCGCGTCCAAGCGTGCCCGGGTCGATAAGGCCGCACGTTACCTGGGCCGCGGCAAGTCCCTCGCCGCGTTCTCGGAGAAGGGAGCACAAGCCAAGGCCGAGCGTCTCGGTATCAAGGACAATCCCGGGATCGTCGTGGGCAAGCTGGTGTCCAGCGGCCAGAAGTTCGTCCAGTCATGGGAAGACCTCAGCCTCGACATCTGGGGACCACGAACGGGTAAGTCCACCTCCCGGGTGATGCCCGCCATCCTGGACGCGCCCGGCGCCGTGGTCTCAACCTCGAACAAGCGTGACGTCGTGGACGGCACCCGCGGCGTCCGCGAGAACGTGGCCCCGGTGTGGGTCTTCGATCCCCAGAAGATCGCTCAGGAAGAACCGGACTGGTGGTGGAACCCGCTCTCTTACGTCACCGACGAAGAGAAGGCCTACAAACTCACCCAGCACTTCTCGGTCGGTTCCCGGATCCCGGGGTCCAAGCCGGACGCCTACTTCGACCCCAAAGCCGAGGACATTCTCTCCTCGTACTTCCTCGCGGCCGCACTCGGCGGTCTGCCGATCACGCAGGTCTACCTGTGGGTGACGGAGCAGGTCAGTCAGGAACCCATCGAAATCCTCCGGGAGCATGACTACGAGCTGCAGTACAAGGGCCTGGAGTCCACGCTGAAGCTGGCCGACAAGCAGCGCGACGGTATCTTCGGCACCGCCGAGAAGATGATCCAGTGCCTCAAAAGCAGAAACACGCTCCGCTGGGTAGCCCCGGTCCGCGGCGCAAGCGTGGCCAGCGATGCCCGCCGGCAGTTCGACCCGCACGCCTTCGCCGCCTCTCCGGAGACGATCTACATCCTCTCCAAGGAAGGGGCCGGCTCAGCTGCCCCGCTCACCACAGCACTGACCGTGGCCATCGCTGAGGCGATGGAGGAACGGGCCGAGCGCAGCGGCGGCCGCCTGCCCAAACCTGCGCTGTTCGCCCTCGATGAGCTGGCGAACGTGGTCCGCTGGGCCGGCCTGCCGGACCAGTTCAGCCACTACGGCTCCAAGGGCCTGATCGTGATGGGCATCTTGCAGTCTTGGTCCCAGGGCGTTGAGCTCTGGGGCGAGGCGAACATGCGGAAGATCTGGTCAGCCGCGAACGTCAAGGTCTACGGCGGTGGCGTCGCCGAAGAAGGGTTCCTCCGCGCACTCTCGGACCTGATTGGGGACTACAGCTACATTAACGTCTCCGTCTCATCAGGGAAGTCCGGGTCCAGCCGCTCCCGGCAGGAGAGCAAGGAACGCATCTTCGATGTCTCCAACCTCGCCGAGTTGGACCGCGGCCGCGCCGTTATCCTCGCCTCCGGTGCACCCGCCACATTGGTCCGGACCATGCCCTGGTACACGGGGCCACACAAGGACGCTGTGGAAGCGTCCATCAAAAAGTACAGCCCGCAGGCAGAGGAAGAACCAGTACCGGTAGCAGCGGCGCCGGCCGCAAATCCATGGGTGACCGGGTAGGGGAGCAGGGTATGACCATTGAGATTGGCCGGTTCAGTGAAGCTCCCAGCCCGGACATCGAGGACACTGGCGCTCAGACCGCCGAACAGCAAAAGCCCCCGGAGCTGGTTTACGGCTCAGCCGAAGAGTTCCTACACGAGCAGCTGCTCCCCACCTACGTCCGCGACGTCGACGGACGGGCAGCAAAATGGTGCATCGAATGGTACTTCCACCCGGAAGCTGTCTCCCGCGTGGAAGCACTGTGGCGCGCCTGGGAACACCTACGACTCGACGGAGCCACCGGAATCAGCGTCTGGTTCAAAGACCACGCAGACCACCACATGAGCGTACTCCTCGACCCACGCGGACCCTTCTACAAATGCGACATGCAAAAACACCGGGACCCCGAACACCTCGAACCCAAAAAGGCTCCGGACGGATGGTTTCCCGACTTGAGGACTATCTCCGCCTGACAGATCAGATGCGGGCCTATGTACGGGCAAATAAAAAATCAGGGCGGGAATCAGTAATGAATTCCAGCCCTGATATTGTTTTACTGCTTCTAGTGAGCCGCTTCGTACTTCTCTACAACTTCGGCCTGGATACGACCACGCGTATTAACTGGTATGCCGTTCTCAGCCGCCCACATCCGTACCGATTTGGCGTCCGGGCCACCACGCGAGGAGGACTTGGTCCGGGCTGCCGGACGGCCCCGTCCGCCAGCTACCTTGCGACCAGCGTTGGCAAAGCGCGTCAATGCTTCACGGAGTTCGCCAGCGTGTGCCTCATTGAGATCAATCTCGTATTCGCTGCCGTCTAAAGCGAAAGATATCGTTTCGCTAGCTTCCGAACCGTCAATATCATCTTCCAGCACAACGACTGTCTTTTTTGCCATGAAATAAGGCTAGCAGCCTATTGAACAAGCAGATTACGAGAGCATCAGAACCTTAAGACGAGTCCTTCAGTCCTCGAACTGAATGGGAATTAGGAAAAGCGGGCACACACGTCACAACGGCAAGCAGAAGACCGAGCAGTCCACAGTTGGGGTCAGTCCGGGTTATCCACGGCTGGAATCGGGAGCCTTTGGTGTAGCTCCCTCAGCAGCCGTAGCGGTGGATAACCCATCAGGATTGTCCCTCGGCTGTGGGCAGCGGAACCGACTGTCCAGACAGTCTCTGGACAATTGCGCAACAGGCTGTTGCACAATTTCTAGGCACCCGCCGACTCGAGCTCACCACCAAGGTCGCCTGTCAGGTTGGAATCTAAGACTGTCCGCTGTGAATGTGCAGGAACTGCCTATCGGACCCTATTCTGACGCCCCTTTCCTTGCTGCCTGACGTCAGGTTGGGGTGTGCTGCAACAGGACGCGGTCATGAAAGGTGGCGCCTATTGCTCGTCGTCTCGAAACTAATGATGAGTGTCGATGCCGAGACAGCGGGTTGCGATACATAGTTGCAAGAATCGACGGGTCCCTGAGTTTCACCTACGGGTACACTGCCTTCGCAAAGTGGCTCTTCGTGGTTGCTAGGGAAATGAGTTCGTGTCGTTGAAGACAAGGGGGCCCGTGGCCCTGCTGGGATGAGTGTGTCTAAGCATTCAACGTGGAACAGGACCACGAGCCCTTGATCGAGCCTACCGGGGTCGCAGCTTGCCCTGCCACCATTCTCTTCAACCTGCCTGACTACCGTGTTATTTCCACCGTTGTTATTGCCGGCCGGCGGCAGGTGATCATCGAAACCGACCAGCTTCCGGGCTGCCCGAGCTGCGGGGTCATTGCGTCGCGGAGGAAAGAGCGCCGTCTTCAACGACTCCGCGGTATTCCCGTCGCCGGGCCGGTGGACGTGCTCTGGTCCAAGTACCGCTGGTACTGCGACGAAGTCGCGTGCGACCGGTTGTCGTTCTTTGAATCCACCCCGCAGGTGCCGTGTCGTGCCCGCTCCACGGCCAGGCTGCGGGACCAGCTCGTGGACGCGGTTATCCGCTCGGGCCGGGCCGTGTCGGAGACCGCCGCTAGGTTCGCCGTGTCCTGGTGGATGGTCCGGGCGGCGGTGACCGAGACCTGCCTGCTGCAGTTGCCCGACATGGACAGGCTCAGCCCGCGGATGCTGGGCACTGATGAGCGCCGGTTCCGGTCCGTGCGCTACTTTCAGGACCCGTCAACTAAGGCGTGCCCCCGGTTCGAACCATGGATGACAACCATCGTCGACTTGGACACCGGACAGGTCCCGGGTGTGGCTGCGCGGTGGCGATACACTCAGCTGCCGGGCCGCCCTCCGACTCGAGGAAGTGTTCGCCCTGGACGATCCGACCGGCACCCTCCAGGCCGTCTGGAAAGTCAAGGAACAACTCCGGGTCCTGCTCCGCACCGGCTTCCTCGACGACGCTGCGGCGGCCAAGAAGGTACTTGAGGAGCGGGTCACGGCAGCCGCACGGACGAAAACCAAGAGGCTCTACCGCACCGTATGCCGACGGCCGCGATCACAAGGGTGTCGGGGACTGGCTGTTCGCTCGGCCGCTGGAGTGGCGTCTGGCTCTGCAGGTGGTCGCGATCGACCCCTCCGCGGCGTTCCGTAAACCGGCTCTTCGCGGTTCGTGGGGAAATGAATCCCTGGAATGAGCGTCATGCCGCCGTCCGGACGGCACTTCTCAAGAGAATAACTGATTTGTAGTTGGCTGGATTGCGGTACCCGCGGGCGGTTCTCTTTATGTTTTTGATGGCGGTGTTGTTGGCCTCGACCTTGCCGGTAGTTGCGCCGGTGACGATGAGTACCTCGATCTCTTTCCACCATCGGCAGACCGTGCGGTAGAGCCTGTTCGTTTCAGGTCGTGCTGCTGCCTTGGCGAGTTCTTCGAGGACTTCCTTGGCTGCTGCGGCATCCTTCAGAGAGCTGGTGCGCAGAAGGTGCCTGAGCTGTTCTTTGACCTTCCAGACGGCCTGAAGGCTGCCAGTTGGATCGTCCAAGGTGAAGACTTCCTCGAGTCGCAGGGCGGCCCGGCAGCTGAGGTTGTCGCCGCCACGCAGCAGGAGCATGCGGTGGGCCCACGCCTTGTCGATTGCCCTGCCGCGGCGGCCCTTGACCTGCTGGGAGAGGTTTTGCCGGGTCTCGGTCATGGCCTGGTTGGCCAGCGAGATCAGATGGAAGTGGTCTACCGCGACAGCAGTGCGCGGAAGCCACATCCGCAGTGCCTTCCGGAATGCCGCGGAGGGGTCGATCGCGACGACCTGCACGGCCAGACGCCATTCCAAAGGCCGGGCGAATAGCCAGTCCCCGACACCTTTGTGATCACGGCCGTCGACCACACCGAGGACCTGGCCGGTGTCCAGGTCCACGATCGTTGTCATCCACGGTTCGAACCGAGTCCAGGCCTTCGTTGCCTGGTCCTGGAAGTAGCGCACGGACCGGAACCGGTGCTCGTCGATGCCCAGCATTCGCGGACTGAGCTTGTCTACGTCGGGCAGGTGCAGCAGCCAGGCCTCGGTCACCGCCGCCCGGACCATCCACCAGGACACGGCGAAGCCGGCAGCTGTTTCAGATAGGGCCCGGCCGGAGTGGATGACCGCGTCCACGAGCTGGTTTCGAAGTCGGCTTGTGGAGCGGGCACGGCGGGACCTGAGGCGTGGATTCGAAGAAGGAGAGCCTGTCGCACGCCGGTTCCTCGCAGTACCAGCGGTACTTGGACCAGAGCACCTCCACCGGGCCGGCAACAGGAATATCGCGGAGCCGTTGGAAGCGCCGTTCCTTCCGCCGGGAAGCGATGACACCGCAGCTCGGGCAGCCCGGTAGCGCGTCAGTCTCGACGATGACCTGCCGCCGGCCGGAAGTGACGGTGGTGGAAATGACGCGGTAGTCGGGCAGGTTGAAGAGGATGGTGGCAGCGTCGGCTGCGACCCCGGTAGGCTCGATCAAGGCTCGTGGTCCTGTTCTAGGTTGAATGCTTAGACACACTCATCGCAGCAGGGCCACGGGCCCTCTTGTCTTCAATGACACGAATTCAATTCCCCACCAACCGCGAAGAGCCCGTAAACCACTGCAGATTTGGTTGCCCCGTACCGCGGTCGCGGTTGATCACTTCCACCTGATCTCGCTGGCCAACCAAGGCCATGACCGAGACCCGGCAGAACCTCTCCCAACAGGTCAAGGGCCGGCGCGGCCGGGCCATCGACAAGGCCTGGGCTCACCGCATGCTCCTGGAGTCGGATTCTATACACCCCCCTCTCCCTACAGGGGGTGCTGGCGAATCAGTCGCAAAATTGAAAGCCCCTGTCGGCAGGACCGATGTACGTCAAACGCTCGGCAGGTGTTAGGTCGTTTCCTGCGATTGTGCACATGCGGTCCTCCCACGACCCCTGGTTCGGGAACAACATTGTCACGTAACCCGAAGTGGTATCTATGGTGGCCAACATTTGACCATCCTGTGCCCATGAGGCCGACCACGGCAGGAAGGGCGCGTCCAGTGACTCAATTGCCGGGCGGGCGGCTTGAAGGTTTGTTGAATCCAAGAGTTGAATTGAATGCGCGTTTGAATACACGGCCAACGTCGTTCCGTCAGGGCTGGGAATGACTCCTCGGATGGGCGAGTCAAAGCGCCGCGTCGTCAGGGTTGAACCATCACGGGCTTTGACTGACATTCGGTCGCCGCTTTGTACTACAAGATGGGACTCTGCGTTTATCCATACTCGCTCGAATGAGTCGTTTGATGAGCCAGCATCCCCTATCGGTACGAGCGTTTTTAGCTTTCCAGTTTTGGTGTCGATAATCGCCGCCTCGTGATGGGCTTGAAGAAATACAACTTCAAGTCCGCCAGGGGCAACACTCATCCTGTCCGGCCAGTTGCTAGAATAGCTTGACTTGATCGATTCCAGCTTTGCCCAGGACTTTGTTTCCCACGCGTCGTACGTGCCATTCCCACGATTAAATGCAACGAGTGTGTTGCCGCCGTTCACTAAGGCGACTTCAATGTGATTTGAAGGTGTTCCCGCTGCCATCGGCAGTACTTTCGCATCGGTCAGATGCCTCAGAGGTTGCCCGGTCGAAGCATCCCAGATTAGAATATGTCCACTTGTGGTGGTGCCAACGACGTAGCGGGAATCTGCGGCCAAATCCGAGAATTTGACCTCTCCATCGATTCCCCATGTGTCGGTTGAATAGACCAAACGACCGGGTTGCAGGAGAGGAGGCTTCAGGGATTCCTCCTTAGGGATTTTGACAACTATAGAATCCCCGCCCTTGACACGTGAGGCCACAACAAGATGATTGGCCGGTGTGAAAGCGATTGCCTCGGCAATCGTCATGGACCTGGACAATGCATCTTCCGCCCAGGGCTCGAAGAGAATGATTTGGCCTGTCTGGGTTGCGGCGGCAAGCACGTTACCCTCAGGGACAAACGTAAATGATGTTATCCCCGGCCGGGTTATCAGCGACGAGCTTGTGGGGTACGAAGACACGTCGTTGGGGCGGGGTACGCCAGGTGTTAGCGTTATCCCGGCGCTATTCCGCGAAGCAAATCCCTGATTTACCGCAACCAGATCGGAGACGGGATCTGCGCCAGGGCTTTGAAGAAGCGATTTTTCCTTTACTGACCATATGACTGTGCCTCGGGTTGTCCCAAAGAGAAGGATATCGCCCACGTTCGAAATGAAATTTCGGTCAACGGTATTGATGTGTGGTACTTGCCCAGGGGGAACTAACTGTTCAATTCCTCCGCTAACACTCCAAGTCAGCACAGTCCCGTCGAAGAGAACCAAGATTCTTTCGGTCTGTCCGGTATGAATATTATGCTTCCAGTCGGATATAACCCGAATGGTGTTGGACGGCTGGCCTGCCGGAAAGCTCCTCACTAGTCGACGTCCCTGATTGGTGAATTCGACTATCTCTATTGAGTTGTCCCTGATAATTGCTACTAACTGATGTCCCTCGGTTAGCGGGTTTAAAGGCAGGTGCCAAGGAACGGTTCCCGCTTCTGGGCGATTCTCTGCTATTCTGACTAGCTTGGCTTCTGCATTGCTAATCGAATAGAACTTTATCAAACCGTAGAGAGCGTCGATCAGAATGAGTGTTTGACCGTCGGGGCTAAGTTCAACGTCTTGAATGGTAGAGCCGGTTGTGATGGTCCATAATTTTGTTTGAGATCGCACGTCCCATGCTGTAATGGCCTTGTGGCTACTGTGGATGAGCATGTTCCCGGTCCCTTTTAGCGCCACTATCCGCCCTGGATCGGCTTCAAGTACAGCGCTAGTGAATTGATTGGTTAGGGCGGTGTTTGCCATCGCCATAGCGGACTCAGGGCGGGCCATCAGTTTGTGACTGGCCAGGGCAAGCAATGCGGAAAGTCTGGGATCCGTACTGCGAAGTTCATTGGATTTGTTAATGAGGCTGGTGGCTGTTTCTTTACGTTCTGCGGTTGCTATCTGGTTGGAGTAGAACATCCCGGTGGTTACAGCGGTGAGGACGGCGGCGGCGATCATGGAGAAGATGATCAGCGGTGCCCATCTGTTTGGGCGACTTCGGGTCGCGCGAACGGCTGACGGTGCGTCTTTGGCCGGAGTGGCCATGGCGGCGTAGCGGGTAGCTGCGCGTTCAGCATCGCGGCTGTCGACTGCGGGGTATACCACTCTGAGGTTATTTTCCGCGGCTGCTTTGAGCTTGTTTTCGTAACCTTTTACCGATGCCAGCATGGTGCCGTCTAAGGACCCGGTGGCCGCGCAATTTGGGTCGAGTTTTCGGAACCGCAGCAGCGTCGTAAATTTTCCACGTTTGAGTTCGTCTAGGGCTATGTACCAGGCGGCACCAAGTGAGGCTCCGGCTACGTGGTGCAATGGGGCGTGCGTTTTGGCATCGGTGAGTTCCCAAAGGAGGCAGCGTTCAGATGCGCGAAGTGGTGATATTGCCCATGCGTCTCTAAGGGCTTGGTTGAATGCCTTGTCCACGACGAGGAATGTCATGGTTTTGGGGTGGGGATGGATGCCAGCTGGTCCTGTGCGAATTTCGGAGATTCTCAGGTGACCCACGCTGCCGAAGTTCACTTGATCAAAGAGGACTGGGACTACGACCGTGCGTATGGGGGCGAGATCGTCCCCTGAGAGGTAGCGGGCGAGAAGGGAGACGAATGTTGCTGAAGGATGATCAGGGTTTGCGTTCTCGATAACAGCCTGAACGTCTCCGAGCATCGCATTACGGTGATTCGGCTGGTTTTGGGGGCGAAATCCTGCGGGGCTCGAATGGCCACAGTTATCGAGAATGTCCATTGAGTCCACGACGAGCTGGTTCGCATCGGGACGGCCGGTCAGGGCATGTGCGATGTTTAGAATGGCGTGAGCGATGTCGGTAGACGTGGGTGTTGCCAGGGAGCCGGCGGCCGCTCTCGGACGAACGCTGGTGTCCGAGCTCAATGCCTCCCAAAGATTTTGGTCGTCCTCGAGAGCTTGCAGCTTTCCGGTTGGGACAGCATCGCGGCATAGCGATATCCAACCCTCATCAGTGCCTAAAAGCTTTGAAGCAAGGCGATACCGCGCATCGAGGCGTTCGTTCGGTCTCACGTAGTTCATGTAGTACCACCAAGAAGAGACCTCAGGATGGCTGCTATCGGGTCAGTTTCTGGAAGCGTGCGGGCTATGGCAGTCCAGGCACGCACGCCGTCGGCTCCACACCCGTTGACGCTAAGAGCAATCTGTGTCCGGGCACCTGCATCAATGTCCTGGATGTGAAGCGGGGTAGAGTCGATCGCGATGTTGAAATGCCCGGAGGGCAGGGGTGCGGTTAGTTCGGCGACAACATATTCATCATCGTAAATATAGAAGACTACAAAGAATGTAGCTGTTTCACGGGCATCAGCGATCCGCAGCCGAACTAGCGAACCGTCAGGGTAAATGCTCCGCGGAGCGTCCAAAGCGATATGAATTGAGGTCGCGTTGGAGTCGATCGTCCATGTTGCCGCGACTTCTCCAAAAGTTGCTTTACCTGTCATCTCGTCATGGTCGGCTGCGTCCTTTGCGGCCCTCACATATTCGTCCTGCGAAAGGAACTCCACGAAGGAGTCAACATGGATTTCGTTGGGACGGATGTGTTGAAGAACTCTGTCGGCAGCGGCGGCGGCAGCTAGGGAATGCGCAAAATGATCGCTGGTGGGCTGCTGCAGGATACCTTGGACGAAATTTCGCACAGTTTCCCTACACGTGCGCGCGGCCAATCTCTCCTGCGGTGCGGCAAGGGGAGAAGAAGGGATGCTCGGGTGTCGTATGTCAATTAGATCGGTAGCCGAGATCGGGCGTTTGGGGGCCGTGTGCCCGATGTAGGTGTTATCCGCGGGATTATGCCGAAGAGCTGTGGTGGCTACGGTGCGGTGGGTGTCCGGGTCGGTGATCAGTGCCTGATAAACGGGCGCGTGTTCGGGAGTGGCGTGTGGAGCAGCGGGGGCGGTGATCGTGATCGCTGCCGGACTTGTGTGATGCTGACGCACGGTGATCGTGTTTTCGGCTGTTGCTGCAGGGCCGTGGCCTGTGAGCCGCCAGTCCGGTGAGCCGGTAGCGATGGTTCCTGGCAATGTGGGTGCGGGATCGAGAACAGCTTTTATTTCTTCTGCTGTCAGCGGTCCGGGGAGGGTGTATGACTTGGAGTCTGGGTAATTAAGAGGAGTGTTTGCTTCGGCGGCTTCGATGGCTTCCAGTACCTGGTTTCGGAACTCTGGTGTTATGGCGTCTGCCTTCAATAGGCGGTCCAATGCCTGCGCCGCAGGGTAGGCAGTTTTGGCAAGGCTGGGATCGGGCAGTTCCCCCGTCAGAGTAATTGCCTGGTGTTCGGCGCGAAGGAGGTCCAAGGTGAGGAGCGAAGGGTCAAGCGGAAGCGGGTTCCAGTCCAAGTCCCAGCGCCGGGCCGCCAATTCTTGCAGGGTTGCCCAGTCCATACCGGGCGTGAAGGGCAGTTGTTGTGGGCCGTGGCCGGCAGCGTCGATCAGCGCGACTGTATCAGTCCCGAGGATGGCTTCCAGACGTCCGCGATCCTTGGGGTAGTTATCGGAAACGATCCTGACGGGCACACGAACGGCGGGGGTTATTTCCACGGTCAGGTCCGGCCCGAGGGCTATCACCACCGTCGGCAGCCCGTGGGTGTTTTCCGCGCCGGTGAGGACGAGTTGGTCGTCGGAAAGATGAAGAGTGAGTGTCTCAGTGTTCATGGCCGGTTTCTTTCTGCTCGCCGCCCGTGGCCGCTAGGTTGTTCAGAATGTCCTTTACCGCGGAGTCGGTCAGGATGGTATCGAAGATCAAAGCGCGTAGGAGAATGGCATCCTCCGATTCCGGCGAGGGGTTGCCCAATAGTGTGTGATGGTCGTGGTATGCGCACAGTATTTCGTCCAGGCTCATGCCGGTCAGAACGGCTTGGTTAATTTCTGCCCACGTGCATACTTCCAGCATTTCTCCGGCTGCCATTCGTAGAGTTTCCGCTGGAAGCGCGGAAGGGTCTTCGAACTGAGTGCAGGCCCAGTCGTGTTCCTCCACGGTTGAGAGGATTTTTTCAATTGAGTACCGAACACTGTCCAAGGTGAGTAAAACAACTCCGCTTGGAAGGTCTCTCGGAACATTTACTGCGGTGCGGAGAGGTTGTGAAGGCTTACCAGCGCCTGTCCGGATCTTCGTTTTTCTGTTGAATAGGGAGGATCGATAGGCCTTAAACGCCCGGTCAAAAGGCTTTACTGACGCGACGGTGAGGAACTTATTCAACGACAGTATCGAGGTGTGCTGATAGGTTTCGCGACTGTTGGGAAGCCCGGACCCCAGCCCTTCACCGCGCTGAAGACGCCGGATGAGCTCGGTCAGTATGAGACCGGGGAGTTGGCCTGCAACAGACTCGAATTCCTCGTCGTGAAACAGTGAATTCTTCTGCTGAATGTACTGTTCCTTGTTGATTCGGTGCAGCAGCCGCTGGCCGAACGGATTCCAGCGTGAGCAGGCCCAGGCCGCACTGCCGGATTCGTCCAGTGGAAGCGCCGCCTGGAGCAGCCGATGGGCAGGGTCGGGGTGCGGAGACCGCTGCGGCGCGGGGGGCACCCGGAGAAAATCCGGGACTTCACCGGCAGAAATCACAGGCGCCGCAGCCCGCAGACAATCTAGGGCCCCGGGAGTTGCGTTGTAACGAGCATTCCAGCCCTTAGCACTGTCAGACTTGGCCTTCCGGACCACCTCCAGACTCAAATCGTTGAACGTCCTGATGAACAGTGCCGCCAGCCCGTGGGCCCCTGCATCCAATGGGCGGGCGGCCCGCACGATACCGTCCGCAGCCTGCGCTCGTACGAGGTAGACAGCAGCGGCAACGATGGCCAAGGATCGCGGCCGGATGAGACCAAAGGGGAAGTATCGTCGTGTGGCTGTTTCGGCTTTAAGCTGGCTCTCTTGCCCGGCGCGCAGAAGTTTCCGGGACGCCAGCTGCTGAGTCAGGGCCGTGGGTTGTCGCAGATCTCGGTCCAAGCCAGGCAAGGCTTCGAGGGCGGGGCCAATAATTGCTGCGATCTCGGCGTCACCAATGGCAGGTTCCACTGCCCGATAAAACATCTCGGTCGTCGCGGGCCCGCGAACTTGGGCTTCTTCCTCAGACATTATCGGTTGTGCTGCTCCAGCCGTTCCTTGCTGCCGGTCATGGTGCGCGCTTGCCAGATCGGCGAGGCGTTCGGCGCACTCCTTGTTCGTTCGGGTAAAGGAGCCGGCTATATCGCGCCTGTCGTGTGAATCAACAGCCTTCACAGCCGCCCTGGCGTCAGCTTCGGAAAGACCTTCATCTTTGCACAAAATGCTTTGCGCATCATTTTCAATTGTTTCTCGCCGCAGGGGCCCAAGCTCGGATCGGATTATTTCTGCTAAAGCGGGAGTGTCATTGAGAATCCTTCTAACAGCTATCGGACTGAGTCGGACGTCAATGTCGCGCTCCGCGCCTGGTTTTTCCTTCTCCGCCAGCACCCGAGCCAACATCTCCACTAGCTGGTTTGGAGAAAGGCTAATCTGTTCGAGCTCCGAATCGAGGAAGAGCTTCCGCCGTTTTCTCAATTCTCCAAGCATGATTTCGCGGTACGTGTCTGGCTGCTCCTGGCTGTTCTGCTTGCCCATGCGCCCCCCTGCTCGTGCGGTCCTGTGGGTCATCTTATGGTCACGTCCATCCTCGCCACGGGAAGTGGGTTCGGTTTGTGTTGTCCTGTGAAGTAGAGGTCCTGACCTGGCAGGCGCTCGTGGTCGAGCCTCATTGTGGATACCGACAGGGTCTAACGCCGTGGCGGGCGGTTGCGTAGGAAGCGTGGTCGGGGTCCGAGGGCAATTCGTGTGACGAGAGCCCCGGTGGCGAGCCAGGCGAGTGTTTGAGTGGGGTGGGCGAGGATGAGGCCGGGGAGTTCGAGGGCGGATTCGATGGCTGAGAGGGTGAGGGCTTCGATGACGCCGTGCAGGGTTCCGGACTGGACCCAGTACGTGATGATGTACCAGGCAATGGGTGCGGTGAGGGCAATGAGTGCCCCTGCACGGATTGCGGTTTTGAGTCGGGCCCAGCTCATGAACTGTTTCTCATTGGCGGTGCGTTGGATGAGTCGGCAGTCCCGGGCGTGGACGGTGGTTTCGGCCAGGCCGTAGCTGGTGTCGAACGCTACGGTCAGGCGGTTGCCGGTGCGGTTGCGCACCAAGCCCCGGGTGCCTTGCCTGATCCGGGGCGCCTTAGTGAGCTCTTCGGTAAGGCTGGTAGTGATGTTTTTTCGGGCTGCGACGAGGTCACCGGTGCCTGCAGGGGCGCTGAAGGGGTTCATGGGATGCGAATCCTGATCTTCGGGTGGGGCTCATGGGTCCCGTTTTTTTGGGCGTTTTCGGCGTTGAGGTGGTCGTTGGCTTCGTCGCGCATCCGGTCTTTGCTTGCCTGGTCGGCGTCCGCGAGGTCGCTGGTTTGCCGGTCCTGGTGTTCTTGCTGGACTTGCTGCTGAGTGGGTGGGTCCTGGTTCGGGAGGCGTGGTTCGATGGCCCAGAGCGAGCCGCTGATGAGCCCGGCTGTGCCGGCAGCGATGATGAGGGTTTTAGGGACTCGCATGATCTTGTCCTTTCTGCTGCTGGTTTGGTGTTTAAGTGCTGGGGGCGCCGAGTGTGCTGGGCGCCCCCAGTTTTCTTCGAGGTTGGGTTAGAGGTTGTGGTGTTTTGGGTGGGTTTGACGTGTACGCGTTTGGAGAAGTAAGCGGGCGTGATGGGTTTCCACCATTTGGTTAGCGGCACCGGTGAGCAGGAGCGCGGTCAGAGTGGCGGCGGCCGCTCCGCGGCGGATCCGGTTACTGGTGGATGCTGTGCTGGGGTTCATGGCCGTTTCTCCTTTGTTCATTGGTGCTGGTTACTTTGGTTGATGTGCTGGTGCCCTGCCGGCTGCAGGGTGTGTTCAGTGGTGTAAGGGTTTCCCCTTATTTGTCCGCTGGCGTGGGACCGGGGCGATTGGTCCGGGGTTGGCCGTGGGCGGGTTCGCTGGTGGCGTCGTAGAGGGTCGTCGCTGCGGTGACGGCGAGGGTGATGCCGTTGGTGATTGCGTTGATGCTGGTGGGCATCAGGATGCCGTGCCGGATGGCGATTCCGGCTCCGAGTTGAGCCAGACCAATGGTCGGCATGTCCCTGAGGCACCAGCCTGTGGTTTCCCAGATTTTGGCGTCGCAGGTGTCTGAGACGGAGATGAGGAGTTGGAGCCAGCGTTCATGGCTGTCGTTGTCGATGACAATGGTGATTTCGCCGTGGTTAGCCGTGTGGATGGCGGCCTGGACAGCTCGGTGAGCACGGGGTAGCGGTGTCCAGCTTTGGATTGCGGAGTCTTGATTGAGGGCGGTAAGGACGTCGTTCCAGTCGCACACTTGGCAACGGGCGTGGGGGCTAACCTGGTTGCGCGTGTCGGTAGCGGGGTTCCGGGTGCCGCAGGGGCTGCAGTACCCACCCCCGGGGCGTTATTTCCAATGGGCTCCGTGGGTGGGGCATTGCTGTCCGGTGTTGTTGCATTGGGAGCAGGTGAGTTTGCCCAGGAGGCCGTGGGCTTTCCCGCCGTTACACGCGGTGCAGTCCTTGGTGGTCGTAAAGCATTTTTTGCACTGAGCCATGTTCGTTCCTTTTGTTGTCATTGCTGCTGTTGATGATTTGTGCTTGGCGCCCTGGCCGGTTGCCGCGTATGTCACCTCTGTCAGGGTTTCCCCCGGGGCCCTTGCTCCGGGGCCGTCGGGGGTGGCGAAGGTCTTGGGTGGGCGCCCCACCCCCAAAGGTTGGGGCGCCCGGCTCTGGGGTGGTTAGGCGTAGACGGGGGTGAAGTACTGGCTTCCCCACCACATCCGCATCCACCACCCGAGTGGTCCGACGCTGAACATGTGGCTCACCTCCTTTCGGATTCTGGTTCCGGTTTGGCGGGTGCCCTGCCGGCTGCAGGGTGTGTTACTTGTGTAAGGGATTCCCCCTTTTGGGATTCCCGTTGTCGGGGCTTGGGGCATTCCGGAAGTGCCGGCTGTGGGAGTGCCTGATAATTTGCAAGTAATGCTTGTTTTGTTTGGTTTTGGTTTTCAGGGGGCGGTGCACCGCCCCCCTTTTTTCTTGCTTTGTTCTTTCATTTAGATGCATTTGCCGGGGGTCAGCCGGTCGCATGTCCGGGGGCTCTCACGGTTTTCCAGTGGGTGGGTGGGTGTGGAGGTAGGTGAAGGGGTTTGCGTTGATTTCGGCGAGGACTTCATTGGCGTGGCGGCGGTAGATCCGGGCGGCGGTTGTCATCTGGCTGGCAGCCCAGGCCTGGGCGGCGTTGTGCCCGGCGGCGTCTTTCAGACCTGGTTGGGTGTGGGCGAGTGCTGCCGCGCTCTGGTAGTGGGCGCGTTCGCGGGGACCCAGGGCCGCGGCGATTTCGTTGCCGGTGCGCGTGTTCAGATCGGTGGCGGAAGTTTCGATGAGCTCCAGAAGGATGGTGAGGGGCAGGTCATCGGTGGCGGGGAGCCGTGTGATGAGGGCTGCCCAGGCGGGGTCGGTCATGGCGGTGGTTTCCCTTCTAGAGGCTGAAAGTGATCATGACGGTGCGGTTGGTTTCCGCGGCGGCGGGGTCCAGGGTCCCGTCGGACAGGATGTCGGGAATGAATCCGGGAAAGTTGATCCCGGCACCGGTGGCGGTGAGCCGGGCGGGGTCTGCCCCTGCCGCGATTGCCTGGTCGCAGACGGCTTGGGCGCGGGCGGTGGAGAGCGTAGCCCGGGTTTCGGGTGTCCCGGCGGTCGCGGTGGTGCCGGTGACGGTGATGCGTCCGCCAGGGTTATCGGTGAGCCAGGCAGCGAGTTCCTTGCCGGTCGCGGCAGCTGCGGCAGGGTCCCGGAAAGTCGTGCTGTTGGGGGCGAATCCGAGGGAGCTGGCGTTACTGAAGACCAGGGTGCCTCCGGCGGTTTTGGAGAAGTCGATGGCTTCTTGTTCAGCGGTGGGCACGGGGCGGATGCTGTATTTCCCAGTGGGCCGGTCCTTGGTGCCTGCGTTCGCGGCCCCTGGATGGAAAACGGCGGTGGCACCGGCCTCGGTGAGGGCGCTGGTGTAGATGTCCTGGTAGTTCTGCCGTTGTGGGCCGGTCAGGGCGGGCTGGCTGCCGTGGTGGTCACCGAGCCCATACCAGTGGATCGTGCGTCCGGTCAGAGCCGGGACGACTTTGAGTGCTTTGAGTTTGGCTTTGACTTCTTTCGGGTCGGCGCTGGCCAGGGAGGGTACGGTCAGATCCAGGGGTGCCTGGTCGGAGAGCCCGGGGCCGATAAGGGCGATGGTTGCGTCGGGTGTGTCCGTGGTGAGCCTGCCGGCCAGTTCCAAGGCCGCCAGGGGGTTGTCTCCATCCGCCTTTGCTTCGATGCCGGAGATGATGCGGCTGACGGTGATTTTGGCGTTGTTGATGTCGTTGTCCTTGCTCGCAGCTCCAATCATGGAGACGTGGGGTGCCTGGATGACGGAGGGTGATCCGTCTTCACGGATGATGCTGATGGGTTTGCCGGCCTCGAGGGTTTTTCGGACCATGCATGCGACTTCCGCGGGCAGGGCCGGTGCGGCGTTGGTGTGAGCGGCGACGATGATAGACAGCGCGGCGGGCTGCTCGCATTCAGTCTCGGCGCCGATCGCGGGCCCATCGCAGGCGGTGAGGGCAAGCGCGGCCAGGGCGGCAGTAGCCAGGACGGTGATGGCGGGGGCGGTGGTGGTGCGCATGGGTTCCTTCTTTCATCGGGGTGTTGACGCTGGTGCGCCTTGTCACTGGTGGGAGGGTTTCCCCCTCTCGGGAGGGGGGCCTGGGCCCGGCATTACATGCCGGGTCCTGGCCTTTGTGCGGGGTTAGGCAGCCTCGTCGTCGAGTTCGTCTTGCGCTTCAACAGTGTCGATCCCGGCTGCGTTGGCTGCCGTGTTTCTCTCGCTGCGGGTTGAGGCGGTGTGATCGGTTCGCTGGTCGGGCCCGGGTGGGGTGTGCAGCGAATTCTCAGATGCCGGGCCGGGCGCTGCCGTGGTGGCCGGCTGCCCGGAAGCAAGGATCTTTGGCAGGACTATTCCGGGGATCGGGAGTGCGGGTGTGTGCCGTTTGCCGGTGATGCCGGCGTTCCAGGCCGGGGTGGCGCCGGGTTCACCCAGCAGGGCGTCTTTCCCGGCCCGGTAGTCGGCATCGGCGATGTCGAGCTGGGCTTTGAGGATTTCGGCCTCCTGCTGCTGACGGTAGGCGAGGGTGTCCTCGTCTGCCCAGAGGCCTTGTTCGGTGCGCACCTGGTCCCGGTAGCGTTCTTCGATGGCGGCGCCGACCGCTTCTGCTTCGGCATCTATCTGATCGAACAGGAACGGCCCGGTCGCGTCATCGATCCCCTTCACGTGGGCCCGGGTACGGTGGACGATCTCGATAAGGTAGTCGGCCATTGTTGGGATCGCGATCCGGTCGGGGTGCGGAACCGAACGCCAGTAGCGGTTGTTACGCGGATCGGCCGGTTCGCCGCCGAAGTGCTCGTATCCGGGGGCGGGCGATTCGTCGGCGGGACGCTTGCCGAACAGTTTGTTCAGGTTCTCAATGATGCTCATCCTGGGGCTCCTGTTTCTTCGGTGGTGTGTTCGGTTGCTGGTACCTGTGTCAGGGTTTCCCCCAACGACCGGGGGCCCTTCCAGGCCGTCGGCGCCCACCGTGTTGGAAGAGGGCGAGCACCGGCGGTCTCGTGGGTCAGACCGGCTCCGGACCGGGTTCGGGGTCCACGATGCTGAGCCAGGACGGACGGCCCTGCCCTGGCCGGGACTGCGGGCCGGGCTCCGGGGCTCCACCGGCCTGTAATTGGCTCCGCCGCGCCGCATCTTGGTCGAGATTGAGGTGTTCGGTCAGTTCGGCGATGACGGGGGCGTCTGGGTGCCGACGGGTGATGGCCCGGGCGTAGACGTTGATCCGGCGGCTGATATGCCGGTGGCATTCAGCGACCCGGCCATCGAGGACGGCCTGGGCGAGAACGAGGCGCTCGTCGATCGCGGCCAGGCGTTCTACGGCGTTGTCGTGCGCTGTCCTGGCCGCTTGGGATGCAGCAGCGGCGGCATGGGCGGTGGTGGCGGCGGCGGCGTCGCGGGCGTCCTTTTCGCGCTGCCGGCGGGCGGCCAGGGCTATGGGGTCGGCGTGTTGTTCACCGGGCCCGCGGGGAACGGCCGCGGCTGGAGGCACGGCGGCACTCTCACGGGCGGCGTCCTCGGCGGCCTCCGCCTTCTCCTGCGCAACCCCAATGGCTTCCTTAAGAAGGGGGACGCGGGCCTGCAGCGTGGCCTTCTCGGTACGCAGCGGGTCCACGATGCGGTTGTGCGTGATGGTCTCCAGATCCTTGGATGCCCGGTATTCGTTCCGGCGTGCGACCGCCCACGGCGTCAACAGCACGGCCTCAGCGATGTCATCGGTACGGGGCTGAGCCTGCGCTGTGGACAGGTGCCGGCGGTCAGCCCCCCCGGCGCAGTAGTCGATCAGGCACTCGCGGAGGGTGTAGGGGGTGGGGGCGGCGGTGTCGCGCAGGTAGAGCTCGATGTCGGTTGGGCCGTTGGCGGGGGTCGTGTTCATGGCGTGGGCCTTTCTGGGTTGGATTGGGTTAGTGGTTGGTATGGGTGGGTTGGGTGCCGGTCCAGCAGCGTCCGTGGACGGGGCAGTTGGAGCCGTGGGTGCATTGGAGGCAGGCGCTGGCGCCGTAGGTTGGCCAGATCCCTGGGCATCCTTCACCGAGGGGGCAGGGCACTGTGGGGTTTCGCAGTGCAGGCACTTGGGGCCGGCGCCGGCGGTCACTTCTCGTCCTCGGGTGAGGCCGGGCTTACCGGTTCCTTGGGGTCGGTGCCGTTGTTTTCAGCCCCCGTGTTGTTGTCGCTGTCGGAGTCGGTGTGGCGTTTGTCGGCGGGGCGGTAGGGGTGGTCCTCGTGCCGGATCCGGGTCATGAGGGTCGCAGTGGGGTCTCCGATGAGTTCGGCCTGGGCAACGACGGAGGTTTCCTTGGCAGCATTGCGGATCGCGAGGTTTGCGTCGTGTGCGTTTCGCCGTTCTTGCTCGAGCGCGGTGCTGATGTGGTGGGTACGGCGTGCGAGGAGATTCCCGGTTTGGATGGCTCTGCCGTCGGCCTCGGCCCATAGCTTCAGCAGCCGGGTGCGTTCACTGAGACCTTTGAGCATGCGGCGCAGGTCGGGGTCGCCGAGGTCTTTGGCCTTGTGGATCAGCAGGATGCCGGTGGCCAGGAAGATCACGAGCATCACTACTCCGAGACCGATATCGGAGAGCAATGCGTTGCGAATGATCCGGTTGATTTCCTCGTCCGGCGCACCGTCAGGGATGACGGGGACTTTGATTTGCGAGTGCACCATTCTCATGACGGCAAGTCCGATGCCGATCAAGGCCCAGACTCCAGCCAGGGCCCAGCCCCAGCGTTTGTTGTGGCCGTGGTGAAGGACATGGCCCGCGAAGAATGCACAGGCGCTGGCGACGGTGACCGCTCCGGTGGCGGCGAGGGCTGCGAGGAAGGTGTCTGCCACGAGCAGTTTCAGCACTTCGGTGGCGAAAATTGCGTCGGTCGCGGCTCCCAGGGCGGTGATTGCTACTGCGATGGCTGCGGCGAGGAACCAGTCCTTTTGGGTCCAATTGACGAGGTGCCGGCGGTGACTGAGGGTGACAGGCTTGGCGGGTGTTGCCCGGGGTTCATGGCGCGGTGCGGGTGAGGTGGTGGTTGTCATGGCAGGTGTCCTTTTCGTGGGTGGTGGTTAGAGGCCGATGGGGGTGGGGGCAGGGTCTGTCCTCTGGGCGTTGCCAGTCGTGCTCTGCGTGGCAGTTGCGGTGGCTGCAGGGGCCGCGGGCTCTTGGCCGCTTCCGGCAGCAAGGAACAGGACGACCGCGAGTAGTGCCAGAAGCAGAGCGCCGACGGTAATGATGGCGGCGGCACGTTGCCGGGCCGACTTTCCGCGCCGGAGGGGCGGGAGCGGGTTGGGGAGCTGGTAGGAGAGGGTCTCGCTGCGGTCCATGGTTGGGTCTCCTTCGTCGTTGTCGTTCTGTACTTGTGACAGGGTTTCCCCCGCCCCCGGCCGTCGCCGTTGTGGTTATTGCTCCGGGTGCTGCCCCTCGCGAAGTGGGGCAGCACCCGGATCGGGCGTTAGGCGGCGAGGGCAGCTGGTGCGGGCGCGCGGCGGGCATGGCGGGCCATGGCGTCCGCCGCTTCGTTCAGCGGGTGCCCGTTGTGGGAACGGATCCAGGTGATTTCGATGCTGCGGTCGGTGCGCAGTGCCTGGATTTGGGCTGCGAGGCGGCGCATCCGTGCCTGCGCCGGGACGGCGGTGCCGTTAGCGAAGGCCACCGCACCCTGGCTATCGGAAAGAACGAGGAGATTTTTGCCCGGGTGGTGGGTGATTGCTGCGTGGATCGCTTTCAGCTCGGCCCAGGTGATGTCGCAGGTGCCCGGCAGCCGGTCCTGCCACACCAGCCCGTCGCTGCCCACGGCGGCGATCCCTGCACCGGCCTTTCCGGGAACGATGGATGCATCGGTAGCGATGACCGTCCGACGCTCGTTGGTGAGGTCGTGGAGGGAAAGCCGGGCAGCGGCGGCGCTGGCGTAAACTGTGACGCTGTTCGCTCGGCTGGCCGCCTTTGAAGCGGCGGTGGAGAGGTGGGGTTCGGCTGTTGCGGTGAGCTCCAGGGTGGGGAAGGAGTCCTGGAGTATGGCGACTTCCCTTCGGAGCGCGGGGTCGTCAATGAAGAGGCGGGTCGTGCGGGCGTCGGTGGGGTTGTCCACGAGGAAGGCGAGAGCGTCGATGCGGGCGGATGTCGCGGCGTGATCGGAGATGCCAGCGGCGCTGTATCCACGGAACAGCTCGAGGTGCTCCTTGCCATCCGGTCCGGTATAAGCCAACGCTGCGGTTGCCATATGGGCAGTTCCTCCGCCGCGAATTACTGCGGTGCACATTCCAGTGCCGTCCCAAGGGCGTGGTGTCGCGCCGAGGATCGGGCGGGGGGACAACGCGTAAAGGGTATTCGCAGCCCAGCCGATTAGGGTCGTGACTGCGTTGAGAAAAGTGATGGACCGCTTAGACTGCATTTGCGTTTCCTTCCTGCCGGGGGCCGTTCCGGATGAGGCCCTTACACCTGCGACAGGGTTTCCCCGCTACGCACGGTCTGACATTCGGCCGTGTGGACGATCGGTTCTTCTTCGGTGTACCGGGAGGCGGAGTGATGTAGGGCACGAGCAGGCCGGCGCCCAATCTGGGATGCCAAAGCGGTCATCAGGAAGGCCAAAGAAGCGCTGGCAGGGAACGGTAAATACGGTGGACTTTGGAGGTCCAGCAAGCGGAACACGATGACCAGGAGGGCATTGCCAGCTCGGTTTTGACTGGAGAATCATTGTGGTCCGGAACTTCGCTGCCCGGGCCTTGGGCCTGTGGATCCTGAGACACTGCGTGCCATAGCGAAAATCCTCGACGAGGCCTGAGCTGCAGCTCTATGAACCACGCGTAGGCTACGAAGCGTGAACGACAAGCAAATCCAGGACATCGCCGACAAGGTCATTGCCGCCCTGGAGAACCTCGCACCCACCGATCCCGGATTCCAGCTCGCAAACTGGGGCCCGGTGGCTGTCTTCTTAGCCGCCTGCGTGGCCGCCGTGGTTGGGTACAAGAATCTTTTGATGCAGCAACGGACTCTGAAAGAGACAGTAAGGAACTCCGCCAGGAGTTTGAACCAGAAGCGCGAGGCCGACGCCCGAAGCGAATGGTGGCGCCGCACCCAGTGGGCACTGGAGGCAACTGCTTCCAAGGACAATGAGGTGCTGGCCGCCTATGGCACCGGGATGCTCACTCTCCTGGCTGAAAGTGAGTTGGCCACAGATAAGGACAGAGACCTGCTCGATACTGCATGGAAAGTTGAATCTGCGGCCGCGGATGAGCAGTCTGCTGAAGAGTTCCTGGCAGAAGCCGAGGAACTCGTCAGTGAGCTGGATGTGGACGGCGGTTCCGAAACAGGCAACAATGGAGGAACAAAGGAGGCGCACCATGGCTAGAATCACCCGTTCCAAAGTCACAGCACGCGAGGCTCAGGCCGTCAAGATCCGCCGCGGCATCCGTGCCGCCCAGCTCCGCGTCGCCCTCGATAAACAACGCGGCCGCGAAACTCCGGACGCTGTCGTCCGCCTGTCAAACCTGAAAATGCCCGGGATCAGCACAGCGGCGGTGCAGATACCTTTGGCGCGAGAATCGCCCAGGGAATCGCACCTGGCCTCGTAGCAAGACCATGTCAGCGTAGCTCCATACAGCTTTTGCCCGCCCCGCATTTTCATTATCGCGCGCGGAAAAGAAAAGCCCCTTCCGGGGTATCCCGGATGGGGCTTTTCCAGTTCCTGACCACCACCAGTGGATGGTTCCGGTCTCTGGTAGCTGAACTCAGAATCGCAACGAGGTCGCCCAGTTGGATGAAACGCCGGTGCACGCAGTCGCCCATTCACGGCTTCTCACCCGCCTGATCTGGAACGCCGATAATAAAGATTCCGTTAACTTGCCTCTCTCGGCCAGGTCGGCCGGCTACAACGCCGCGGGGGCGTTGGCAGAGGCCTTGCCTCTTCCCGATCAATAGGGGAGGGGGAGGAACAGCACCGCTTTATTGGGGAATTCTTCCCGTGTCCTGTACGTTGCAGGACCGGTAACCACCCCAACAGAGAAGAGATGCACCGCCGTGGCAACCGATTACGACGAACTGCGCACCGACATTAAGGAGTCCCAAGAAAATTCGCTGGAGGCCCTGAAGTCCGCCAAGGCGCCGGATGCGAAGTCTGTGGTTCAGGAGCTCGACGAGGCTGACACCCTCGACGGCCTCACCCCGGGCGGCGAGTTCATTGCCGAAGAGCTCGTTGTGCAGGTCATTCCGCAGGCTGAGGATGAGTTCACCTGCAACTCGTGCTTCCTGGTCCGCCACCGTTCGCAGAAGGTGCGCGAGAAGGAAGGCCATGCCTACTGTGTCGAATGTGAGGGTTGAGCCCCACTACTGGCCGGCTGTCCCGGAGCAGGTCTGGGACAGCCCCCGTGGACATGCTGGACAGCATGACGCTCCTCCAGAACTCCCTCGCTGCTTTCGCAGACAGGTACCGTCCGGTCGCCAAACGCCATTGAGGGCCTGTGGCTGCTGTCCTTGGCCAGGCGTGCATGATTCGGGGTCTTCAGCTGGTTTTGGGTTCTGATCTTCAGCAGTGCACGTGAGGCTCGACTCTTTTGGAGTGAAAAAGGAATAGGGATGCCTTCCAGCGCCTTGTTGCTGATGGGGCCGCTGACTGTTGGCTGCCTCATTCGAAAGGACCCTCTTGCCCACAGCTTTCATTCCCTTCACCATGCGCGCGTCAGCCCGTAATGACCACCGCGGCACCTTCCGCACTGACATTGAACGACTGAGCGCCGGACACCGGCATTGGGCGCCCCTTGACGTGCTCAGGTCCACGAATACCCAGGCTGTTTTCCGCGGTGCCGTCCCGAAGGGCGCACACACCGCGACTGATGCGAGCCTTGCATGCTTCCTCCAGGATCGTCTCGCCACTGTTGACATCCATCTGGACCTCAGCGTCACGATCGAGCGATAGCCGGCCCCAAAGCCCCGGACCACGGTCCGGGGCTTTTCTTGTGCCCGTTATTGTCACGAGTCCGGTCAGGCCAAAAAAGCAACGAGCGGAGTGGCGTCAGAATAGGGCGAAATTTCCGTTTTATTGACAGTCGCTCATGATGTTCTCAAATCCCACCCTGACAGTCGACGGGCAGGAAACCGAGGTGCGGTAGCCCGAGAATCATCAAAATAGGCCAAAGAATCGGGACTCGAGGAGACTCGCGTGCGGCAGGAGCTAACGAAGTCCCCTCTTGCGGCTCGACAGGTGTCTGAGAACAAGACCAAATCCCCACCGGCAGGTGAATCCTCCCTGGCCAGACCGCCTTTACGTCAGGCTGGGGTGTACTTTCAGCTGACGACTACGGAAATTGCGGGAGGAGACCAGACGGCAGCTGCCCCAAGAAGGGAATTGTCGGCTCTCGCTAGGGTTTCTGGCTTACCGGGATCTGTAGGGTGGGCAGCGGTTAGTTCGTCAGGAGGGAAACGTCGCGGACGGCGCCCTTGTCCGCGGACAGGGCCATGGCGGCGTAGGCGCGCAGTGCCGCGGAAACCTGGCGGTCCCGGTCTTTGGGTTTGTAGCCGCCATTGGCTTCCAGTTTTTCGCGGCGTTCGGCGAGGACCTCGTCGGGGACCTGCAGTTGGAGAGAGCGCTGCGTGATGTTGATGCTGATGACGTCGCCGTTCTCCACCAAGGCGATGGTTCCGCCGGAGGCAGCCTCGGGGGAGATGTGCCCGATGGACAGGCCGGAGGTGCCGCCGGAGAAGCGGCCGTCCGTGATGAGGGCGCACTTCTTGCCCAGGCCGCGGCCCTTGAGGAACGAGGTCGGATAGAGCATTTCCTGCATGCCCGGACCTCCGCGTGGGCCTTCGTAGCGGATAACCACTACGTCGCCTTCCTTGATGGTCTTGTTCAGGATCTTTTCTACGGCTTCGTCCTGGGACTCGCATACAACGGCCGGGCCTTCGAAGATCCAGATGGACTCGTCCACGCCGGCGGTCTTCACCACGGCGCCGTCGACGGCCACGTTCCCGCGGAGCACGGCCAGTCCGCCGTCCTTGGAGTAGGCGTGTTCCACGGAGCGGATGCAGCCTTCCGCGGCGTCGGTGTCCAGGGAGGTCCACTCGCAGGATTGGGAGAATGCGGTGGAGGAGCGGACGCCGCCGGGAGCTGCGTGCCAGAGGGCTTTCGCTTCTTCGGTGGCTTGGCCGCCGCGGATGTCCCAGTCGTCCAGCCAGCCGTCCAGGTCCGCGGAGTGCACGGAGTGGACGTCCTTGTGCAGGAGCCCGCCGCGGTTCAGCTCGCCCAGCAGGGCGGGGATGCCGCCGGCGCGATGAACGTCCTCCATGTAGTAGGTCTTGTCCTTGGCAACGTTCGGGGCCACCTTTGCCAGGCAGGGCACCTGGCGGGACTTGGCGTCCATCTCGGCCAGTCCATAGTCCACGCCCGCCTCCTGGGCCGCGGCGAGCAGGTGCAGGATGGTGTTGGTGGAGCCGCCCATGGAGATGTCGAGGGCCATGGCGTTGTCGAAGGCCTTGGCGGTGGCGATGGAGCGCGGCAGCACGGAGGCGTCGTCGCCGTCGTAATAGCGCTTCACCAGCTCGACGACGGTGGAGCCGGCCTTCTCGTACAGCGCCTTGCGCGCGGTGTGGGTGGCCAGCACGGAGCCGTTGCCCGGCAGGGACAGGCCGATGGCCTCGGTGAGGCAGTTCATGGAGTTGGCGGTGAACATGCCGGAGCAGGAACCGCAGGTGGGGCAGGCGTTCTCTTCGATGAGGTTGATGTCAGCGTCGGAGATGGACTCGTCCACGGCGTCGGCAATCGCGTTCACCAGATCCAGGGAGCGCACGGAGCCGTCGGTCAGGGTCACGCGGCCGGCCTCCATGGGGCCGCCGGAGACGAACACGGTGGGGATGTTCAGGCGCAGCGCGGCCATGAGCATGCCGGGGGTGATCTTGTCGCAGTTGGAGATGCAGACGAGCGCGTCGGCGCAGTGGGCGTTGACCATGTACTCCACGGAGTCGGCGATCAGGTCGCGGGACGGCAGCGAATAGAGCATGCCGCTGTGGCCCATGGCGATGCCGTCGTCCACGGCTATGGTGTTGAACTCGCGCGGCACGGCACCGGCGGCGAGGATCGCGTCGGAGACGATCCGGCCCACAGGGGCGAGGTGGGTGTGGCCCGGGACGAATTCGGTGAAGGAGTTGGCCACGGCGATGATCGGCTTGCCGATGTCCGAGTTGGCGACGCCGGAGGCGCGCAGCAGTGCGCGGGCGCCGGCCATGTTCCGGCCATGGGTGACTGTTTTGGAGCGAAGTGCAGGCATGGATACCATCCTGCCCGGGCCTGTTGCGGCGTGGAAGACGGCGCTACTACTAGTAGTGGCAGTACCAGAGTAATAGTATTCAGGGGTGCAGGATTCGGGACGTCGCAAAGAATTGGGTCTTTTCCTTCGGGCCCGCAGGGACCAGGCCGTCCGCGGCGACTACGGCCTGCCGCCCATAGCCCGCAAGCGCGGACGGGGCCTGCGCCGCGAGGAGGTCGCGTTCCTGTCTGGCGTGAGCGTCACCTGGTACACGTGGCTTGAGCAGGGCAGGGACATCAGCCCGTCCCGCCAGGTACTGGAAGCTATCAGCCGTGCCCTGCACCTGTCGGACACGGGCCTGGACTACGTCCTGTCCCTTGGGGGCTACGCCTCTGCCGGGCCGGGCAGCGCCGCAGCCGCGACTGCGCCGGCCCACATCCAGCGTCTTCTCGATGCCCTGGACCCCAACCCTTCGTTCGCCCTGTTGCCGGACTGGGGTGTGGCGGGCTGGAACAACGCCTACGCAGCCCTCTACCCCAACATCGCCACGGTTTCAGCTCCCGACCGCAACCTCCTGTGGCTGGTGTTCACCGACCCCTACGTCCGGGACCTGCTGCCCGACTGGGAGGTCACGAGCAAGCGTTTCCTTGCCGAGTTCCGCGCCGAAACCGGGCAGCGGCTCGGCGAGCCGGACGTGGCCTACCAAGTGGGGCGGCTCAAGGAAACAAGCCCGGAATTCCGGGCAGGGTGGGACCGGTACGACATCCTGGGCTTCGAATCACGCGAGCGGCTCTTCCACCACCCAGCCGTTGGAGTCCTGCAACTGGAACACCACCAACTCTCGCCCTCCGACCGGCCCGACCTGCACCTCGTCGTCTACACCCCGTCCCCGGGGAGCGATGCCGCGGCCCAGATGCAGTCCCTCATCGCCGGCACGCCTCGGACTTCCTGACTGATATCTGCCGGCTCGGTTGCAGGGAGCTAAGTGGTACTCATGGGGCTTCACTACATCACCAGCGCGAGGCAGTAGCGCGTTTTGCTTCTGATGCGGGTTCGCCTTAGGCGGTTTCTGCTCTGACTGTGTTGGTGATGCTTCCGACTCCTTCGACTGTCACGGTGATGGTGTCGCCGTCTTTGAGGAAAAGTTGGGGGTCTCGGCGGTATCCGACTCCGGATGGTGTGCCGGTGAGGATGACGTCTCCTGGCTCCAGTGTGGTGAATTCGGTGATGGTAGCGATGAGTGTGGGGATGCTAAAGATCAGGTGGGAAAGGTCGGATTTTTGGACAACTTCCCCGTTCAGAGTTGTGCTGATGCCTGCTTTGGTGATGTCGGCTTCTGCAGGGGTGACGATGTAGGGACCGATCGGGGTGGTGTTGTCCCAGATCTTGCCCTGCAACCATTGGTGTGACTTGTTCTGGAAGTCGCGCATGGTCACGTCATTGGAGACGCAATAGCCAAGGACATGGTCCATGGCGTCCTGTTCGGTGACGCGGCGGCCTGTCTTGCCGATGATGACGGCGAGTTCGCCCTCAAAGTCGACCTGAGCGGATTCCGGGGGCAGGACGATGTCGTCCGCGGGTCCGATGAGAGTCGATGCGTATTTAGGGAAGAGGACGGGAAAGGCAGCCGTGCTTACCTCGTCAGCATGGTCTTTGTAGTTCAGGCCCACGCACAGGATCTTCCCGGCCCGTGGTGACGCAGCGCGCAGGGTGACGTCCGAGACGCTAACCCGGGCTTCGGTCAGACGGGCGGCGCTGACAAGGAGATCGGCTGATGTTTCCGGTCCGATGTCGGTGAGCCCGGCCAGCGGGATGAGGTGTTCGCCGCGGACTTCGCCGATGAAGTGGTTACCCTTGTATCGGTAGTTTGCGTAGGCCATTCTTTTCTCTTCCTGATCTGGGTTAACTGTTGCGGCAATGCGTGCAACGTGCCGGAGGTGAAGGTTGTTCATCATCGGCCTCCGTGCCGCTTCGGGCCGCCTGGGCGCAGGCGCTAACGTGCCGCGTGCACTCCGAAGGCAACGGCGAGCTTCATGATCTTCTCGGCACGGCCCAGGCGGGGCAGATCCGAGCCGTCACGGATGACGCGGCCGTTGGCTTCGAAGTCCGCCATGAAGTCGGTGGCCCAGGCGACGTCGGACGGTGTGGGGCTGATGACCTCGTTGATGACGGGGGTCTGGTCGATGGCCAGGCACAGCTTGCCGGTCATGCCCATCATCACCGTGACACCGGTCTGCTCGCGCAGGATGGGGTGGTTGGTGCCGACGGTGGGGCCGTCGATGGGGCCCGGAAGGTTGCCGACGCGGCTGGCGACGACGAGCTTGGCACGCGGGTAGGCCATGGCCTCGGCGGTGGCGGCCATGCCGGTGTCGCGGCGGAAGTCACCGGAGCCGAAGGCCAGGCGGAAGGCGCCCTGAGCCTTGGCGATCTGGTTGGCTTCCTCAATGCCGACGGCGGATTCCACCAGCGGGATGACCGGGGTCTTGCCGTCCATGCGGTGGAAGGACTCGGTGACCTGGTCCGCGGACTCGGTCTTGGCCAGCATCACGCCGAGCAGGCCCGGGGTACCGCGGAAGCCCGCGAGGTCGTCGGCCCAGAAGGGGCTGGTGGCGTCATTAATGCGCACCCAGGCTTTGCCTCCGGCGGTCAGCCAGTCAATGACGTTGTTCCGGGCCTGGTCCTTCTGGGAAGGGTCCACGGCATCTTCAATATCCAGGATGATCGAATCGGCCCGGGACACGGACGACTGGTCAAAAAGCTCGGTCTTCATGGCATTAACGAGGAGCCATGAGCGGGCGATTTCTGCTGGGACATTGCGTCTTGGATAGAAGTCCTGAATCTCATTGAGCACCGGGGTGCTGTCGTCGGTGCTCTGGGGCAGGTAGGTGTGTTGCGTCATGTGTCTCCGTGCTAGGTCAGTGGGACGGTTGCGTCGTGATGCTTGTGCGGTAGCAGAGGCCGTCTTCGGTTTCATCGGCTTCGCTCCACACTTCGATCCCGCGCCCGGCTTCATACATGGTGCGTGGCTGGGTGGAGTCGCCTGTGATCCAGAGTGCTGTGGAGTCTGCCATGGCATCGTCAACTGTCCCGGTGCGGATGATTGCGCCGTTGTGGCGGATCTGAACGGTTGTTCCGATCAGCCGGCGCCAGTGGATGTACTGGCGGAGCATGATTAGTTCTCCGCGGGCAGGCCAGGGCCAGCTTTGGCTGGTAGTTAAAGCGGTCATGGTGTGGTGAGGGCTGCGGCCACGGCTTTACCCAGATCTCTGGTGGTGGCGTTGCCGCCCATGTCCGGCGTAAGTGCCTGTTGTCCTTGGGCGAGTACGGTTTCCATGGCAGTGGTGATGGCGGCCGCGGCTTCGGGTTCTCCCAGGTGTTCGAGCATCATGGCGGCGCACCAGATCTGGCCGACGGGGTTGGCGATGCCTTGGCCGGCGATGTCGGGGGCGGAGCCGTGGACGGGTTCAAAGAGGCTGGGGAATCTGCGTTCGGGGTTGATGTTGCCGCTGGGGGCGATGCCGATGGTTCCGGTGCAGGCGGGTCCGAGGTCGGAGAGGATGTCGCCGAAGAGGTTGCTGGCGACGACGACGTCGAACCAATCGGGGTGCATGACGAAGTTAGCGGCCAGGATGTCGATGTGGTACTTATCCACGTTCACGTCACTGAAGCGCTTGGCCATTTCCTGCACGCGTTCGTCCCAGTAGGGCATGGTGATGGAGATGCCGTTGCTCTTCGTGGCGGAGGTCAGGTGCTTTTTGGGCCGGCTTTGCGCCAGGTCGAAGGCGTACTTGAGGATCCGGTCCACGCCGGTGCGGGTCATGACGGTTTCCTGAACCACGGTTTCGCGGTCGGTGCCTTCGAAGATCTTCCCGCCGATGCTGGAGTATTCGCCTTCGGTGTTTTCCCGCACGACGTAGAAGTCGACATCGCCCGGGACCCTGCCGGCCAGGGGGCTGGGCACACCGGGCAGGAGTTTGACCGGGCGGAGGCTGACGTACTGGTCGAAGTGGCGGCGGAACTGCAGAAGGCTTCCCCACAGCGAGATATGGTCAGGGACGACGTCGGGCCATCCGACGGCGCCGAAGAAGATGGAATCGAACTGGTTCAGCTCGTCGAACCACCCGTCGGGGAGCATCTTCCCGTGCCTGGTGTAGTAGTCAGCCGAAGCGTAGTCGAAGTGCTCGTATGTGAGGTTGAGGTCGAAGGCTGAGGCTGCGGCGTTCAGGACGCGCAGCCCTTCGGGCACGACTTCGGTGCCGATTCCGTCGCCGGGAATGACTGCGATGCGGTGGGATGTCGACATCAGGATCCTTCTTCGTCGCTAAGAGGTGTTTGGGGGTTAGCGGTCGACCGGGTGTGCCGGTTCGCGGTTTTCGAGGACATCGATGACCGCCTTCGCGGCGGCCAGCCCCGCCCGGGTCCGCGCTTGAGTTGTCTGGCCTGCGAGGTGGGAGGTGATGAGCACATTGTTCAGACCCCGGAGGGGGCTGTCGCCGGGCAGCGGCTCGGTCTCGAGTACGTCCAGGGCTGCTGCGGCGATGGTGCCGTCGAGAAGTGCCTTGGCCAGGGCTTCTTCGTCTACCAGTGAGCCGCGGGCGGTGTTGATGAGGATGGCGGTGGATTTCATCGCCTGCAGCTGAGGCGCGTCGATGAGTTTCCCGGCGGACTGTCCTCCGCGGGTGTGCAGGGAGAGGTAGTCAGCCTCGCGGATGACGGTGTCGAGATCGGCGAACCGGGCTGCGCTGGTATCAGGGGCGGGGTGGGCGGTGCTGACCAGGACGGTCATGCCAAGGGCGACGCCCAGGTTTGCGGTGGCGCGTCCGCTGGGGCCGTAGCCGATGATGCCCAGGGTGGAGCCGCGCAGTTCGTTTCCGGCTTCACGGGGCCAGCCGCCTTGGCGGACTGCGGTGGTGACCTCGCCGAGGCGCCGTGCGGACATGATGATCAGTCCGATGGTGAGTTCGGCAACGGAGTGGTGGTTTGTTCCAGGGGCGTTGCACACCCTGATTCCCTGTGCGGCCGCGGCCTGGATGTCGATGGAGTCGTACCCCACGCCGCTGCGCGCGATGACTCTCAGGGAGGCAGCGCCGGTGAGCATGTCGGCGGTGACCGGTTCGCTGGCGAGGATCGCTCCGGATATGCCGTCGAACAACGAGCGGCGTTCCTCAAGGGTCCGCGGCCCCCGGGAGGGTGAGTAGACCGGTTCCAGGCCGTGCTCGCGCAGGAGCTGGTCTACGGAATCTCCCGGGTGGAGGTAGTCGGTGGTGATCAGGATGCGGGCGGCCATAGTGCAGGTAGGGTCCTCATGTGATTGCCGAAGGATGATGCGCTGTCATTAGCGGTTGGGGGTTTTGGTTCACGCGGGCAGGGCCGCCGCGGTGTGTGCGGCGGCCCTGAGAGATGCGGTGTTAGTGGACGTCTACCTTGTTCGATTCCGCAGTGGCGGGTGTCTTTGATTCGATTTCGTTGTTTTTCTGGCCTGCGGCGTGCAGGGCCCGGCGTGCCTGTTCGGGGTCGTAGTCCTTTTCCCACTTACCGACGACGACGGCTGCCATCACGTTGCCCAGGACGTTGATGAACACCCGGCCTTCGTTCAGGAGCCGGTCGATGCCGACGATGAGGGCGAGAGCGGCCAGCGGGATCCCGCCTAGGGAGCTCAAGGTGCTGGCCAGGACGATGAACGCGCCGCCTGCGATTCCAGCGGTTCCCTTGCTGGTAAGCATCATGACGCCGACCATCACCAGCTGTTGCTCCCAGGAAAGGTCCATGCCAACGGCCTGCGCCAGGAAGACTGAGGCCATGGTCAGGTAGACGGCGGAACCGTCGAGGTTGAAAGAGAACCCGGACGGGATGACGATGCCGACGGTCGATTTGCCGACGCCCATCGCTTCGAGCTTCTTGATCAGCTGCGGAAGGACCGCTTCGCTGGAGCAGGTGCTCAGGGCGATCAGCAGTTCGGCCTTGAAGTAGCGCATGACCGTGAAGATGTTCAGCCCGCAGGTACGGGCGATGATGCCCAGGACCACAAGGACGTACACGATGCAGGTTCCGGTGAACAGCAGGACGAGGTAACCCAGTTGCTGCAGGCTCGCGGTGCCATAGTTGGCCACCACGGCCGCCAGTGCACCGAAGGTGCCGATGGGGGCTAGGCGCATGACCCAGTTGACGATCTTGAAGATCACCGTGGACAGGGCCTGGATGCCCTTGGTCAGGAAGGCGCCGGCTTCACCGGAGACATTCATTGCGGCGCCGAAGATGATGGAGACCATCAGCGCGGCGATGATGGTGTGGCCGGTCAGGGCGCCGAAGAGGGATTCGGGGATGATGTTGTTGACGAATTCGATGCCGTTGAAGCCTTCGTTGGCCGTTGCCGGGACTTTACTGGAGTCCAGCTGGGACGGGTCGATGTTCATGCCGTCACCGGGACGGAATACGTTGGCGACAACCAGGCCGATGAGCATCGACAGCAGCGACAGGGCGAGGAAGTAGCCCAGTGCCTTCACACCGATGCGGCCGGCCTTGCGCAGGCTGTCCATGGATGCGATGCCAAGGGAAACAACACAGAACACCACCGGAATGACGATCATCTTCACCAGGGCGATGAACCAGTCGCTGAGCGGGGTGAGCTGTTTGCCGACTTCGGGGAGGAGGAAGCCGACGGCGATGCCCAGGACGGCACCCAGGACGACCTGGAACCAGAGTTCGCGCATCAGCCGGCCGAACCGGGATCGTTGCTTGGGCGGGTGGGCGGAATGTTGCGGGTTCTGCATGGTGTGGGACATCTTGGGTGCTCCTTTGCACGACAGACAGAGAAAATTTGAGAGGTGCGGTCCCGGGCAGTGATACTGCCCGGGACCAGGGCACTACCGGGGTGGTTAGCTGTGCAGTTCGCGCAGGACCTTGTAGAACTCGGCTTTACCTTCAAGCCCGATGCCCGGCAGGTCGCCCGGGGCCACGCGGCTGTTGACGATGACAGCGTCATCGGTGAAGCCGCCGGTGGGCTGGAACTCGCCCGGGTAGGACTCGTTTCCGCCGAGCTTGAGGGCTGCAGCGATGTGCAGGGAGAACTGGTGCCCGCCGTGCGGGATGCAGCGGCGTGAGGACCAGCCGTGCTGGGCGAGCATGTCCTGGATGCGGCGGTATTCTGTCAGGCCGTAGCTCAGGGCCGGGTCGACCTGGATAAAGTCCCGGTCCGGGCGCATGCCGCCGTAGCGGACCAGGTTGCGGGCGTCCTGGAGGGAGAACAGGTTCTCTCCGGTGGCGATCGGGTTTTTGTAGTGCTCGGAGAGCGTGGCGTTCAAGGCGTAGTCCAGCGGGTCGCCGACTTCCTCGTACCAGAACAGTCCGTACTGGTCGATGGCTTTGCCGTATTTCAGCGCCGTCTCCAGGTCGAACTTGCCGTTGACGTCCACCATCAGGCGGGAACCGTCGCCGTCGAGGACCTCGATCACGGCTTCGATGCGGCGGAGGTCTTCGGCCAGGTCGGCGCCGCCGATCTTCATCTTGACCACGTCGTAGCCCTTGGCCAGGAAGCCACGCATTTCGTTCTGCAGGTCCTCGAGGCTCTTGCCGGGAGCGTAGTAACCGCCGGCGGCGTAGACGAAGACATCCTTATCCGGGTTTCCATCTCCATAGTGGTCCGAGATCCACCGGTACAGCGGGACGCCGGCGATCTTCGCGGCCAGGTCGTGCAGAGCCATGTCAGCCACACCGACAGCAACCGAGCGCTCACCGTGGCCGCCGGGCTTTTCGTTGGACATCATCAGGTCCCACGCCTTTTCCGGCGAGAGCTGGCCGTCCTCGTCCAGAAGGTCTTCGGACGGGGCATCCATGATGCGCGGAAGGATGCGGTCCTTCAGGATGCCGGTGGCGTTGTAACGGCCGTTGGAGTTGAACCCGTAACCAACCAGGGGCTTGCCGTCGACGAAAACATCCGAGACGAGCGCAATGATCGTGCAGTCCATCTTGGTGAAGTCAATGAAGGCATTCCGGATCGAGGAACTGATGGGGATGGTGCCTACGTGAGCGGAAACAATTTTCATCTTTGAAACTCTCCTGAGTGGGTATCTTATTTCTTATAAGACTCGGGTCGAGGTCAACCCGAGCTGCTAAGGCGTGCAGCCCTTCGAACAAATATCTTATAAGACTTGCACTCAAGGTTAGCGGCGAGTGACGCCGCGCACAAGTCGTCGGATGGAATTTCTTATAAGATGTTCAGGGGAGCAAGGTGGCTCCACCGCCAGTAAGAGAATCGGAGCGTCAGATGAGCACCACGAACGTCTTTTCCAGTAAGGGAAGTCTGGCATACAGCGAACTCCGCCAGATGATCCTCTCCGGCAACCTTGCCCCCGGCTCACGCGTCTCCCAGTACGAACTGGCGGACAAGATGCAGATGAGCATCACCCCCCTCCGCGAAGCGATCCGCCGACTCTCAAGCGAAGGCCTGATCATCATGGATACCCACCGGGACTCCCGCGTGGCTGACGTGAGTGCTTCAGAGGCCCGCGAACTGCTTGAAGTCCGCCTCTCGCTGGAGCCGTCAGCGACCGAGTTGGCCGCACACCGCCGGACCGAAGCCGACGTTGCCGCTATGCGCACTGCAGCGGAGAAACTGCTGCCGGTCACCAGGGTCTGGGGCGAGGACGCCATCACGGCACACCGCGATTTCCACCGGGCCGTCTACACCGCCTCCCACAACGCCAGCATGATCAAGCTCCTGGATGACCTGTGGGACAAGTCCGACCGCTACCGCCGCCTCGGCCTGGAACTCCCATCCGGCGATGAACCCCGGACCATCGACCTGAACCAGCACCACCAGATACTTGAACTTGTAGCCTCCGGCGACGGTCCCGGCGCAGCCGAACTCGCCCGCACCCACATCGCCAACAGCCTCACAGCCTCAGTAACCGGCGCCCTGGAGGAACGCGAAAACGTCCAATCAGCAACCATGGAGATGACCGCCTAATATTCGCCGATCGCGTCGGGACTGTCCGATTTTCGGTGGATCCACGGATGGCATTTAGTTGATTCTTCCGTCGAAGGTGATGGCGAAGGCGTTGAGCGCCGGCTTCCATCGTGTGGCCCATCGTGCCCTGCCTTTGCCTGTGGGGTCTAGTGCCCGCGTGGCGAGGTAGAGGCATTTCAGGGCCGCTTGCTCTGTGGGGAAATGGCCTCTGGCCCTGACAGCTCGCCGGTAGCGGGCGTTGAGGGATTCGATGGCGTTGGTGCTGCAGATGACCCGCCGGATTTCGACGTCGTAGTCCAGGAATGGCACGAACTCGCTCCAGGCGTTCTCCCACAGCCGGGTGATCGCCGGGTACTGCTTGCCCCATTTGGTCGAGAACTCGACGAAGCGCTCCTTCGCCGCGGCCTCTGAGGGTGCTGTGTAGACCGGGCGGAGGTCCCGGGACATTTCGTCCCAGTATTGCCGGGCCGCGTAGCGGAAGGTGTTGCGGATCAGGTGCACGATGCAGGTCTGAACCACTGCACGTTCCCAGACGGTAGTGATGGCTTCCGGCAGGCCCTTGAGCCCGTCGCAGACTGTGATGCAGACGTCCTCGGCGCCGCGGTTCTTGATTTCGGTCAGCACCGAGAGCCAGAACTTGGCGCCTTCGCCGCCATCCCCGGCCCACAGCCCCAGAATGTCGCGTTCCCCGTTGACGCTGACACCGATCGCGACGTAGACCGGCCGGTTCGTGACCTGCCCGTCCCTGACCTTGACGTGGATAGCGTCGATGAACACCACCGGGTAGACCCTGTCCAGGGGCCGGTTCTGCCACTCGGTCATCTCACCGATGACCTTCTCCGTGATGCGCGAGATGGTGTCTTTGGAAACCCTGGCGCCGAACACTTCCGCGAAGTGCGCCGCGATCTCCCCGGTCGTGAGCCCTTTCGCGCTCAGTGACAACACAATCTCGTCAACACCGGTCAGGCGGCGCTGCCGCTTTTTCACGATCTGCGGATCGAACGTCGCACCGGTGTCCCGCGGCACGTCGATCTCCACCGGCCCGATCTCGGTCAGCACCGTCTTCGTGCGGGTGCCGTTGCGGGAATTCCCACTCCCGCGCCCGGACACGTCGTGTTTTTCGTAGCCGAGGTGTTCGTCCATTTCCGCTTCCAGAGCGGTCTCCAGGACGTTCTTCGTCAATCGGTTCAACAGCCCGTCCGGACCGACGAGGTCGATGCCTTGGTCCCTGGCCTGGGCCAGGAGCTGCTGCGCTAACTCTTGCTGATCCACATCAGTCGCCATGGGATCCATGGTTCCGCTCATGATCAGTCCTCCCCGCCAGGCAACACCCGGCGTGTCAGGCCAACCGCGGATCCACCGTTATTCAGACAGTCCCGTCGCGTCAGGTTTCGGTGCCCCAACAAGACGAACTTTCGGCCGGCTTGCGAATACAGAAACACCCGCCCGTGGTACGGGGGCGGGTGTTTCTGTTTGCGCAGTAGGTGGAGTTCAGTTACAGGAGGCTTGTTCCGATTTCTTTACCGATTTGTCGGAGCAGCGTGGCGGAGAGGTCGGGGTCTCTGGAGGAGTCGAGGGCGGTGTAGTCGGCCAGTGTGTAAACCCGGGTGAGGGCCATTTCGGACCATCGCTCTTTGGGGAGCAGTGAGCGGCCGGCGACGGCGATGATGGGGCGGCTGCCTGACCTTCGGGCAACAGCGGCGGGCAGTTTCCCTGCGAGGGTTTGTTCGTCGATGCTGCCTTCGCCGGTGATGACCACATCGCAGCTGTCCTTGCGGGTATTGAAGTCGAGCAGGTCCAGGAAGTAGTCGGCTCCGGATACCTGTTTGGCGCCGAGCAGGAGGCAGGCGTAGCCGATGCCGCCGGCGCTTCCGGCGCCTTCATGTGCTGCAAGGGACTCCGCGTCGGTAAATCTGGCTTCTGCCATTTTTGTCACGAAGTGCCCCAGGCTCTCGTCAAGGAATGCGACGTCCTCTGCTGTGGCGCCCTTTTGCGGGGCGAAGACTGCCGGTGCGCCGTTGGGGCCACGGAGGGGGTTGTGGACGTCGCTCGCGACGATAAGTTCGGTGTCCTGCAGTTCCGGGAGTGCGGTGCGGTGAACGGACTGGATTTGTCCCAACGCTCGTCCGCTGCCGTAGAGCTGGCGCCCTTGGGAGTCGTGGAAGCTGTAGCCGAGGGCGGTGAGCATTCCCATTCCGCCGTCGGTGCTGGCGCTGCCGCCCAGGGCCAGGACGATTCTTGCAGGGTTGAGGCTGAGCGCGAACAGGACGGCTTCGCCGAAGCCGCGGCTGGAGGAGTTCAATGCTTCCAGTTTGCCTTCGGGCAGCAGTCCGATTCCGCAGGTGTTGGCCACCTCGACGACGGCGGTGGTGCCGTCGAATGCGATGCTGGCCTGTACGGGTTGGCCGGTGGGTCCTGCCACGGTGTAGGTGCGGCGGGTGAAGCCGGAGGTGACGGCGGCGTCGACGCTGCCGTCACCTCCGTCCGCCAGGGGAAGGAGTTCGCACTGGACTGCTCCGGCTGTGCCTGGGACGTCAGCGGCGGAGCGAAGCCCTGTTGCCAGGGCCTGCGCTACTTCGCTGGCTGTGAGGCTGCCCTTGAACTTGTCGGGGGCGATGAGGGTCCGCACGGTTTTGGGGGCGGTGGTTGTGCTCATGTCAGTTAGATTGTCTCCGAGTGGATGGGGCGGGAGCCCGCGGGGGCAAGCTCGGCAACCGGTCCTGCGTGCCTGGGAACAGTGTCCTTGGGCCCGTGGTGTCCGTATTCGGCCAGGTCTTCGTCGATGTCGGTGATTTCGTCCAGGGGGATGGGGTCCTCGGCGGGCATCGGTTCGACGGTTTCGCCGTTGAAGACGCGGCGGGCACGGTCGGCGTCCAGGGTGCGGTCCCACCAGGCGATGAAGAGGGTGGCGACGGCGTTGCCGGTGAAGTTCACCAGAGCCCGGCATTCCGACATGAATTTGTCGATCCCGAAGATGAGCATGATGCCAGCGGCGGGAATGGTGCCGAGAGTGGTGAGGGTTGCGGTGAGTGCGATGAAGCCGCCTCCTGCGACACCGGCTGCCCCCTTGGAGGTCAGCAGCATGACCGCGAGCAGGCCCAGCTGCTCACCCAGGGTCAGGTCCGTGTTGGTGGCCTGGGCGATGTAGAGGGCGGCCAGGGAGAGGTAGATCGCTGCGCCGTCGAGGTTGAAGCTGTACCCGGTGGGGACAACCAGACCCACGGTCTCTTTCTTGACGCCGGCGTGCTCGAGCTTGCGCATCAGGCCGGGCAGGGCCGGTTCCGCGGTGGAGGTGCCCAGGATGAGCATGTATTCCTCTTTGAGGTGGCGGATCATCTTGAAAATGTTCAGCCTCAGGAAGACCATGATCGAGCCGAGCACGATCACCACGAACAGGATGGAGGTGATGTAGAACAGGGCGATGAGCCCGCCCATGCTGGTCAGGGAAGAGACGCCGAACTTCCCGACGGCGTAGGCCATGGCACCGAAGGCACCGATGGGAGCGGCCTTCATGATGAAGCCCAGGATCTTGAACATCACGCCGGTCAGGCGCTGTACGCCGTCCAGGACGGGGGCGCCTACTTTGCCCATGGCGTTCAGGGCGATGCCGAAGACCACGGCGATGAAGATGATCTGCAGGATGTTGCCCTCAGCGAAAGGGGAAACCATGCTTTCGGGAATGATATGCGTGAGGAACTGCCACCATTCCTGGTTCGCTCCGGCGTCGATCAGCTTGGCGGCGGACTCGGAGGTCTCGATGCTGTCCGCGTCGGCGTTGACGCCGTCGCCCAGCCGGAAGAGGTTGATGGCGACCAGGCCGAAGATCATCGCCAGGATGGTGCCGACCTGGAAGTAGGTCAGGGCCTTCAGACCCATCATGCCAACCTTTTTCAGGTCCGCGACGCTCGCGATGCCGCCCACGATGGTCAGGAAGACGATGGGTCCGATGAGCATCTTCATCGCATCCACAAACGTGGTCCCGATGGGTTCCATGGCGATGCCGACACTGGGCGCGAGCCAGCCGACGAGAATACCGACGACGATGGCGGTCAGTACCCAGAAATACAGTTGGCGGTACAAAGGTGTTTTGCGGGCCGGGGTTTGTGCTGTGTGCGCGCTGCCGGCAGAGCTGATGTGATCCATGATTCCTACCTCGTTGTGGAATGTAGCTGGAAGATGGGGTGAAAGGTGGGCATGACGGAGTGGGCGGCGGCGACTTGCTGCACCGCCGCCGACTCCGGGCGGGTTTGCTGCTGCCGGCCGGGATGTCTCCCGGCTGATTCCTGGCTAGACGGCGGCCAGGGTGTTGGTCAGGGCCTTGATGATGGCCTCGGTGACGTCTTCAGTGTTTGCGGTCCCGCCAACGTCGCGGGTCAGGTGACCTGATCCGGTCGCCGTTTCGATTGCGGCTTCAACCTTGCGTGCTTCCTCGTGCAGGCCGAAGTGGTCCAGCATCAGCGCAGCGGAGGCGATGGCACCGATCGGGTTGCTGATGCCCTGCCCGGCGATGTCCGGAGCGGAGCCGTGGACCGGTTCGAACATGGACGGGAAGCGGCGCTCCGGGTTCAGGTTGGCGCTGGCGGCCAGGCCCAGGCTGCCGGCCAGGGCCGAGCCAAGGTCCGAGAGGATGTCGGCGTTCAGGTTGGACGCCACCACCACGGACAGGTCTTCGGGCTTGAGGATGAACTTAGCGCTCATCGCATCCACGAGCACGCTTTCGGTCTGAACGTCCGGGTAGTCCAGGGCCACGCGGTTGAAGACTTCGTCCCACAGGACCATGCCGTACTGCTGGGCGTTGGACTTGGTGACCGAGGAAACCTTCTTCACGGTGCGGGTCCGCGCGAGGTCGAACGCGAAGCGCATGATGCGTTCGCAGCCCTTTTCGGTGAACAGTGCGGTCTGCAGGGCCACTTCGTTGCCGGGGCCGCGGCCGCTGAGGTTGCGCCCGCCCAGGCCGGCGTATTCACCTTCGCTGTTTTCGCGGACCACGACCCAGTCGAGTTCGGTGTTGTCGGCCTTGCGCAGCGGGGACTGGACACCGGGGAGGAACTTCACGGGGCGGATGTTGGCCCACTGATCGAAGTTCTGGGTGATGTTCAGGCGCAGGCCCCAGAGGCTGATGTGGTCCGGGACGTTTTCCCAGCCGACGGCGCCGAAGTAGATCGCGTCGAAGTCCTTCAGCGTCTCCAGGCCATCATCGGCCATCATCTTGCCGGTTTCTGCGTAGTACCCGCAGCCCCAGGGGAACTCGGTCCAGTCGAAGGCGAACTTGCCGTTGGAGTTAGCTGCCAGGGCGTCCAGGACGCGGCGTCCTGCGGAGACAACTTCCTTGCCCACACCGTCGGCGGGGATGGATGCGATGCTGAATTTCTGGGTGGCGCTCATGTGCCTACCTCCTCGTTGAGTATTTAGCAGTGAGCCTGTTAGCGGGGTCACACTGTTCTTCCTCTTCAAGTAGACGGCCTGCTCCTATGGGGCGTCCAAGACTAAGATTCGATACGGCATATAGGCTCCACCTATCGATGTGGCGGCGACGGCCCGGCGGCAGCCTTAGGGCCGGGGGGAGGCGTGGAGTTTTGCCACGGCCAGGAAGGCCCGGGCAGCCGGGGTGAGGTCTTCCTTTCGGCTGAGGACCGCAACGTCCAGGTGGGAGACGGGTTCGATGAGCAGGGTTCTGAGTCCTGATTTGTGGGCCAGGGGCGCCCAGGATGATGGCATCACTGCATGGCCCACGCCCGCCAGCACGAGGGGGAGGATCGAGGTCCGATGGGCGACTTCGACAACGATCTCGGTGTCGACCCCGTGGGCCAGGGCGTCGTCGACCAACCAGCGCATCAGGGATCCGCGCTGGCTCGCGATCAGCCGGTGGCCGCCCAAATCCTCCCGCTGTATCGACTGTCCTGGGTTGAAGGTGTCTGCCTGGGGATTGACGATGAGAATCAGGGGCTGGCGTTCCAGCTCAAGGACTTGGACTCCGGGCACCCGGATGGGGGTGGGGGAGCCTGCGAGGCCGACCTCCGTGCTGCCGGTCCGGACAGAGTCGATGACTTCTTCCGGTGTGAAGGCAGCACTGACGTTGAGCCGGACAGAAGGGTGCAGCCGGGTGAAGCCGGCGATCATGGACGTCAGTGGTTCGATGCCGGGGGAGGGCATGGTGATGATATCCAGCCGCCCGCTCCGGACGCCCCGCAGTGCCTGGACGGCTGAGGCGGCCGCATCAAGGTCACGCATGACCAGTCTGGCCGGGCCGACGAGTTCCTTGCCCGCTTCGCTGAGGACGGCGCGGCGGCCGATGCGGTGGAACAGCGGCACTCCCAGGTCCTTCTCCAGGCTCGCAATGGTTTGCGACAGCGACGGCTGGGCGATCAGCAGATGCTCTGCCGCCCGATTAAACCCGTCGTGATCTACCACGGCCAAAAAATACTTCAGCTTCCGCGTATCCACGCAACTCCCTCATGCATTCGACGTGTGGTTCTTTTGCAACGCCATCGTCTTCGCGATGCGCACAGCAAAGCTTAGATAGCCTACGCCTATTAGAGGTATCGCCTCATGCCTCTGGACCGGACGCAGAGCAGCCCGCCAGGTCCATTGGCCTCCTTGAGACAGCTGTGGACTGGCGGGCTGGGATTGTGCTATCGGCCGATACCTGTAATACCGACCATGATCGGGACGATGCTGATGATGAGGATCGCGCCGAGGATGTCAAAAACGAATCCGGTGCGGACCATGCGGGTGATGGGGACCGCGCCCGAGCCGTAGACAATGGCGTTCTGCGGTGTGGAGACGGGCAGCATGAACCCGAAGGATGCGGCGAACGTCGCGGCAAGGGCGGGAACAAGGGGGTCCACTCCCATGGCAACACACAACGGGATGACGATAGGAACGACGACGGCGGCAGAGGCGGTGTTGCTGGTTGTTTCCGAGATGAGGATTGCCAGGATCGCCGAGAACGCGGTGATCGCTACGACGCTGGTGACGCCCAGGTTGTCAGCGGCAGCGTTTCCGATCGTTTCGGCCAGGCCGGTGGATGAAAGAAGGGCGCCGAAGATGATGCCCGTACCGAAAAGGAGGATCGTGCCCCAGTCGATCTTTGCCGCGTGGGACCAGGTCAAGGTTGCGCGGCGCTCTTTCCAGTTGGTCGGAAGGATAAACAGCAGGGAGGCGCCGATCACGGCAACAATGCCTTCGTCCAGCCGGTCATCCAGAAACGTGTACACCTCCGAGTCCGTGCCGGCAAAGAGGCCAGCGAGGGCCGGGAGCAACCACAGCGTCACGGTCAGGCCGAAAGCGATAAGGGTGTTGATTTCGGCCCGGGACATCTTGCCTTGCTGGGCCTTCTGCTCGCTAATGAACTTATCCACGCCTTCGATCCGGCGGATCTCCGGCTTGTTCAGCAGGAATATGATGAGGGCCAGCACGACGAACATCGCGGCGCAGACAGGAGCGACAGTGGCTGTCCATTGAACGAAGGAAATCTGGGTTCCGGTTGCTTCCTCGATGAGGCCGCGGCCGATCAGGTTCGGGGGCGATCCGACCGGGGTCAGGAGGCCGCCGACGCTGGCGCCGTAGGCGAGCATCAGCATCAGTGCTGCCCCCACGCGCAGGCGCAGCGGGTCGAAGTCTGCCTTGACGACCCCGCGGTCCTGCATCAGCTGTGCAATGACGGCCAGGATTCCCAGTGCGGTGGGCATCAGCATCGCCACGGTGGCGGTGTTCGAGACGAACGCGGACAGCAGGCAGGTGATCACGCCGAAAGCGACGATCACCCGGTAGGTTGATTTCGCGACACCGGGAATGGACAAAACAGCGAAGGCCAACCGCTGAGCGATGCCGTGCTTAAGCATGGCTGCAGCGAGGATGAAGGCGCCGATGAAGGTGAAGATGGTGGTTGAGCCAAAGGGGCGCAGTACCTCATTGGCTGGTGCCACGCCAAGCAGAACGATCGCGGCCACCCCGATCAGCCCGCCGACCGGAATGGGTACCGGTTCGCAGATCCACAGGATGATGACGCCCAGCAGGACCGCGGCGAGCAGCTGTTGGGTGTGCTCCATCCCGGTCGGGAGAAGCGCGAAAATAATTGCTACTGCCGGTGCCAGGAAGAATCCGAGTGTTTGTCGGGCCCGCTCAAACTTCTCCTCACGAGGAGAGAGCTTCTGCTCACTCAAACTCCTGAAGGTCCTGCCGCCCAGTAAGGCCGCTCGAACATCCGTCCGTTGTGGTGCGGACGCGGCTTCTGAGGATGCCGTTAGCTTGCTGGACATCATCGTCCTTTCGTCGTAGGGGTTAAACCCACTGTGCATCCGTGACCCGAATCACGTCCAAGACGAATTCCCTACTTGTTCAATAGGAAAAACCAATCTCACCCCCAAGGGCATCCCCAGCTGATCATGCTGGAGCCGAGCAATCCCGGCGGCTTCAGCTACTGCCGCGCCCCTGACACGCGCACGGTGCCCTGTACATTTGCCCTTTTGCGACGGGACTGCTGGGCTGCTTCTGGTGAAGGACTGGAGAAGGTAACGGGTCTACCGGATGCAGGCTGATGACCGCGGCTTCGCCGATGTCCTCACCATGACCTTTCCGACCGCCAAGGCCTTCGAGGAGGAACGCAACCGCTCCGCCAACGCCCTTGGGGAACTGCTCGACCGGGCCAAAGCCGCAGGCAAACTGCGGCAGGACTTCGCCCACCTGCGGACCGTGACACCTCGGCTGTATCTGTGCCTGCTCCAGATGTCCCTCAGCCAGCTTGGGCCGCAGCCTACCCGTACGGAATTGCCTTTGCCGTCCGGGCTGGGGGAGAAGTTATGCTGAGCATGGATGGCGGCTGTATCTGGCTGCTCCCTGCCCAGCAGAGGGCACCCGCCCAAGGACAGCATTGTCCTGATGCAGAAGGCCGGCTCCGATGCCACAGCAGCTTCCCCTTAGTGAACTTACCCTCGTCATGGCCCGTATCGAGGACCTTCTTCTGACGGAGGAGAAAGTTGGCCGGGCGGTCCAGTTGCTCGCCGAGGGCATCCGGGATGCTTTTCCCGGAAGTTCAGGCGCCGGGGTGTCGCTGCTGGACGGACAGGGCCAACGGATCAGCACCGGCTCCACAGACCCGGTCGTTCTAAGGGCCGATGAGGCACAGTACGAACTCGGTCAGGGGCCCTGCCTGACCGCTTGGGCAACAGAAAACACGGTCCTGGTACAGGACGCCGCGGGTGATGACCGCTGGCCGCTGTGGGCCCGGGCGATTGCCGGGCTGCCCGTGCGGTCGGTCATCAGCGCACCACTCCTGGCCGGCACGAAATGCCTGGGGGCCCTGAAAATCTACTCTGAGGAACCAGGCACCTACGATGAAAGCACGGCCCGGTCGCTGGAAAAGCTTGCCGCCCCGGCAGCTCTGCTGCTGGATAACATCCAGGGATCTGAGACACCCCGGCGGTTTAGCGCAGTCCTCACCACAGCCCTTACCAGCAGGGACAGCGCCAACCACGCGGCCGGGATACTTATGGAACGCCACGGGATAGGACCAGAGCAGGCCCACCAGGAACTCCTTCGGATGGCCCGGGCGACTGGCAAGCCAATTACAGCTGTCGCAACTGACGTGATTACCGGCAGGAGGAACAGCAGCCATGACTGAAGATGACGACCAGGACCGCCTGTTCGCCTCAAGTGAACTTGAGCAGCGCCAAAGCAGACTTCTGCGCGAAGCCCTGAGCAGTTCCGAGATAAGAACCGGGGAGCTCTGGCTGCGCTACTTCAGCATCGGCGGCATGGTGGATGAATACGAAGTAGACGCCTACGTCCATTCAGCAATGTCCCTGCCCGCACTCCAGCGGGACCTGCTCGCGCAGGCCGCGAACGAACTCATCGACGAATTACCACCCCCACCGCGGGCACCGTACCTGGATGACCTCACACATGTTGAGGACCGGCAGGGAGGCCGGCGGAAATAGCCCAGACGCTCTAAAAAGACCAGCGCGACCAAACGAGGACTCTCATTGGCTCAGTCAGGAATCCGGGCGGCTGAGCCGGGAACCGAGCTTCAGAGCTAAGCTGCAGTCGATTAGCAGTGTTTAGTAGCGCGGTGACGGGTTGCTTTATGCGTCGAAGTGGGTCTGGACGGTGCCGCCGGAGAGCTGTTCGATGAGTTCGGTGGCTACGTCACGCAGTTTGCGGTTGCGGTTGCTGGAGACTTTGGTGAGGATTCGCATTGCTTCTGCCTGGGAGCACCGGTTTTGGGCCATGATGACACCACAGGCCAGGTTGATGGCGGTCCGGCTTTGCATGGCTGCCTCCAGATCCTCGGCACGGTTCTGCGCGGCGCCCATGCGCACCGAGAGTTGAAGCGTGCTGCGGGCGGCCACAGCAAAGCCCTCTGCCTTGTCATGGACGTCAGGGGTAAAGACGCCGGGCTTGGACGCGAAGAAGTTCAGTGCCGCCTTGGCGTCGCCGCTGATCTCCAGGGGCACCCCCAGGGAGCTGTGGACGTTCGCCTCTGCAAATTTCCGGGTCAGCTCTGGCCAGCGCCGATCTGTTGTGACGTCGTCGATCACCACCGGGGACATGTCCCGCAGCGCTGCAATGCAGGGACCATCGCCTACTGCCTGTTCTATGCGATCCAGTTCCACGGCGCGTTGACTGCTGCCGGCGGCGGTGGAGGGCCTGCGCCTTACTTTGACGGTAACGGCGCATTCGACCTCGGCGCCGGCAGCTTCAGAAACCGCCGCGGCGGCGAGCTTAGAGAGGCCGGAAAGGAACTCAACAGCATCTTCAGCGCTCACCAAAATGATCTGAAGCTGCTCTACAGGCTCGTTTTCCAGGGAATAGGGCATGGGCCAATGGTACGTCCCCACCGCCTCCAACCACGGCGGAGGTCTCTAAAGGAGCTTTTGTCGCACACTCACCGTTTCCGGTGACGCGCTTGTGGGGCTGGTAAGGGTTCGAAGTAGGTGGTGCCGGGTGCTCCAGCGACGGCGGAAACAATTCCCCAGGCGACGTCATGCAGCTTCTGGTTACGGGTGCTGGAAGCCCGCCGGAGAATTTCGAACGCTTCATCTCCGGTGCAGCGGTTCTGGGCCATGATGATGCCGCGGGCCATGTCGATGACCGTCCTGTGGCCTAATCCCGCGGTAAGGTCCTCCGTGCGGAGCTCGGCAGCGGCGATCCGCAGGCCCAGCCGCAGCGCATGGCCGGCAACGTCCACGAACCGCATAACATCCCCGGTGACCTCCTCAGTAAAGATGCCGGGTCCGTCAGCGAAGAAATTCAGGGCCGCAGAAGCGTTTTTCCCGAGGTTTATTGGTACGCCCAGGACGCTGCCGATGCCTTTGTCCGCCAGCTCGCGCTGGAACCTGGGCCAGCGGGGATCTGATGAGACGTCGTCCAGCAGCACCGGCTCTCCGGTGCGAAGGGCTTCAAGGCAGGGCCCGTCGCCCAGGCGTTGTTCGACGCCGTCCAGGAGGATGGCCTGGTCACTGCTGCCGGCGATCGTCGCGGGGCGTTTGTGCCGGTGCAGGGTCACGGCACACTCGATCGTGGCTCCGGCCGCCCTGGTCAGCGCTACAGCCGCGAGCCCGGTCATGCCATCAAGAAGGCTTTTGATGTCTTCCATTTCGGCTACCAAATCATGCAACCGCTCGAAATCATCCGCCTCGTCCGGGGTCTCCATACCGCCCAACCTAGGGCAGCCGGTGCCGCTCCACAACGCCCGTCCATCCGCGACCATCCACTAAAGCAAGGTGTGAACCTCGCCCCACAGTGCGCATGTCCTGCCGCTTTGGGGTGGGCAGGTTTTTTTGGCACAGCTGGTGACCTCGGCGGGGTGAACCTGACACCATGGAGAGTAGCTCCAGCAGCGGCGGCTCACGGTGAGAACGAGGGTGAACGCCGAACCACCGGGTCGGTGTTCGGTAAACATGGGTTTCTGATGGAAGATCCACGACGGACAGCACTGAACCTGATTGAACAGGACGACTGGTACCTCCATGAACTGTGGCTGAGGTACTGGGCCAACGGCGGGCAGGCACAGCAGTTCGAATTCAATGCCTACCTGCATGGGGCGTGCGAGCTGAGCCCCTTCGACCTGAAGATCCTTGCCTGGGCCCTTGAAGAAATCACCGCCTAAGCGGATCCGTTGCCAGCGCCGTCTTGGCTGATCCTGGCGCTGTTAGACCAGATCAGGTGCGCTGGCCATGATGTAATCGGCTGCAGCCGGTCCCTTCATGCCTACATGGTTGTGCTCAGGCTTGATCCTGTGGGATTTCAGCGCCTCCCAGAGGGCCTCAGGGCCTTGCGGTTCTTCCTGATTCAGCAGGCACCAGCTCGTGTACAGCCCGTAGAGCTCATCCGGGCTTAGACCCGCTTCCTTGTCCTGATCTTCATCAACTGCCTGGGCAAGAAAAACCTCAAAATGCGGACGGCTCATCACAACTGCCTTTCATCAAACACAACACAACCAACGCGTCCGGGCTCGCCCGTACCCGTGTTGGAAATCTACACGGGGATTCAGCGGCCGGGCGACTTTAGGCGTTCAGCCCTATGTCCGGCCAGGCGGATTGCGGTGGCCCTTACCCGGCAGGGTAGGGGGCGGAGGTGAGGGCCCGGGCGAGGTGGGCGGCGTTACGGGCGGCCCCGGCCGTGGTGGCAGCTGTTTTTTCGGGAACACTGTCAAGGTCCTGGTAGTCCACGGTATGCATGGCCTCTCCGACCCAGTACGTCCCGCCTTGGGCGGGGATGGTAAAGCCGACATCGTTCAGGGCCTGCTGCATATCGGCAATGACTTTGTGGGCGCCGTCCTCGTTGCCCACCACCGCAACGATCGCTACTTTCCCGTACATGATGGGCCGGCCATCATCATCTGTTTCGGACAGGTCCGCGTCGAGCCGTTCGATAACGCGTTGGGCGATGCTGCAGGGGTGGCCCATCCAGATTGGGGTGGCAAGGACCAAAATGTCCGCCGCGAGGATCTTCTCGCGGATCCCGGGCCACGCGTCCCCGCCGCCCATGTCGGTCTGGACGCCGGGCATCACGTTATGATCGACCACCCGCAGCGACGCCGTGCCCACGCCATGGCTTTCGAGCTGGTCAAGAACGTGGCGGGCCAGGAGCTCGCTGCTGGACGGTGCCGGCGAAGGGGTGAGGGAGCAGATAAGGGCAATCGCGGTCAGATCAGCCATGGTTTGAGCCTTCTCCGTCGTCGAGTCTTCAGTGGTAGTTGTAGTTGAATCCTGCACGCTATGAGTCGTCCCCGGGCAGAAACCTGCACACCATACGACGGCCACATCCAGCCGGTGCGTCATTTCACCGTGAGGGTGCCTTTCATGTTGCCGTGGAAGATGCAGTGGTAGGGGTAGGTCCCGGGTTCGGTGGGGGCGGTGAACGTGGTGGTACCGACTTTGGTGATGGTGTCGAAGGCGTTGCCGGTGTCAGCGGTGATGGTGTGCGCTTCGACGTCGTCATTGGTGACCGTGATTTCCGCTCCGGGGCTCACAGTGTCCGTTCCCTGGTATTTGAAGCCCTTGATCAGAATTTCCGCCGGGGCTGCCGCCGGTGTACCGGAGGCTGAGGGGGTAGGTTCTGTAGTGACGGCAGGAGCTGACGGGAATTCTTCGGTCAGTGTGGGGGCGGCGGTCGTTCCGGACCCGGGCATCCCAGGGTTGCCGCAGCCGGACAGGGCCAGCACAAGTGCTGCTGCCGCGAGTCCGAGTCCGCCAGCGGTTCTGGTGTTTGCTTTCATGGGTGACCTTTCACGGGCGCCGCAGGTGTATTTGCTGAAGCGGGTGCTGTCAGGGGTGTTCGATCCAGCAGGCGAGGATGGTGGTGGAGAGCTGGTAGGCCAACGCGTTCCTGGTGATGTTGTCCGGTCCCAGGGTCGCGGGCAGGTCCGTGGCGTCCACCTGGAGGATGAAGCTGTCCTTCTGGAACACTGCCGACCCGTCGGCGGTTTCGTAGGCCGGGAAGCCCAGGTTCGCGAGCCCTTCGATGGGCTTGGCGTCCTTTGCCAGGGCCTGCATCGCCTCGAAGTAGGTCAGTGCGGTGGCCTTGTTCTTGGCTTGCTTGACGGAGATGACCAGGTCGCCTTCGTCCAGGTGGTAGGTGCAGGTGAAGGTGCTGTCGGCCCAATCATTGATCGTGTGCGGGTCCTGTTCAAGGTCCAGGATCGAGGTGAGCCGGTCCATCGGCTGGTCACCGCACACCATCTTTGCAGCTTCGCTCGGACCGTCAATCCCGGTGGCACCAGGCGATGATGATCGACCGTGGTGCCCGCCGCCGTGGCTGCCGGTGTGCCCGGCCTCAGGCGAAGTTTCGGGTGAAGATGCCGGTGCCGGAACGTTGGCGGGGGCGGACACGGATCCGGCCGCTGTGGCGCAACCGGAGAGCAGCAGAGCGGACAGGGCCAGGGAAGCCAGCAAGGGCGGGTGCTGTTTCATGGCTCTTTCCATCCTGGCCGCCCACGTTTTGGGGTGGGCGGGCCGTTTGTCAGGCTTTGAGGGTGGCGTAGATGACGTAGTTGTCATCGAACTCGCCGGTGGCGGGGTCGTAGCCGTCGCAGGTAATCAGCCGCAGTTCGGACCCGGGAGTGTTGCCGTAGACCTCGAGGGTGGGGAACTCGTTCTTGGGGTAGAGGGCGCCGCGGTCAACGGTGAACACGGCGGTGCTGCCGTCAGCCCGGGAGACGGTGATGTCAGCACCGGGGGTGAGTTTTCTCAGGTCCGCGAACACGCCCTTGTTGCCGCCCAGGGCGTTGACGTGGCCGAGCAGGACTGAGGGTCCGCGTTCGCCGGGGGTGGGGGATCCGTCGTACCAGCTGGCGGGTGCGCCGTTGCCGGTGTCCTGGGGGACTTTCAGGGAGCCGTTGTCTTCCAGTCCCAGGTGGATCAGGTCCGTGCGCACCGAGATCGAGGGAATTGTCAGGGTCACCGGAGCCGACGCTGTCATGACCGGCGGAAGCTGTCCCTGGGGCGGCGCGGGCGCGGGGGCAGCAGGTGCGGCGGTTGTCGCCGCCGGGGACGGAACCGCAGCTTCGGTGGGTGCCACAGACGAGGAGGCAGAGGCCGAAGGAGCATCTGCTGCATCGGGAGTGGTGGCAGCTCCGCCGGCGCAGCCGGCAAGGGACAGGGCGAGCAGAACCCCGGCCGCCGTGGCGGCCAGGGGGCCTCCGCGGTGGCCGGGGTTCCTGGGTGTCACTGTAGTGATCCGATCAGCTGGTGCTTAGGCTGCTGCGTTACGGCGGCGGACGACGTAGGCGCCGCCGGCGAGGGCCATCAGGGCCAGGCCGGAGCCGATGGCGAGGGCTCCGGTGTCGGTGCCGGTTTCGGTGGCGATGCCGGTAGCTGCGCCGCCTGCGGGCATTTTCATCTGCCCGGCCGTCAAGGTCCCGCACAGGGCGGGGGAGGTGGCAGCCAGCGGAAGGGTCGGTGCGAGGTCACTCTTTGCGGCCTGTCCGGCTGCGCTGAGGGTGGCGGGATCAAGGCCGTGAACCACGACCACTGCGGTGCCGGCTTCCAGGGCCGCCTTGGTTTCGGCGTTCAGTTCGAAGGTGCGGTCAACGGTGTACGCGGCGCCCTGGCCGCCGACCTTCAGGTCAAGGCCTGCCGCGGGGCTGGTGTCACCGCTGGTGGAGAGGGTGGTGACGATGCCGCCGTAGGACGGGGCGCCTTCGGTGGTGGAAATGACCTGGTCGCCGTCCTTATCGGCGGAAGGGTCAGGGCAGACGCCCTGCGCTCCGCCGTGGATGTGCTGGACGTGCGGGTACGGGGCGTCCATGAAGGTCGCGGGCATGCCCGAAACTTTCAGGACAACATGGGCCTGGTTGCCCTTTACATGGAGCTGGATGGTGCCCGAGCCGGCACTGCCGTTGAGCTGGCCCAGAGTGGACTGGTAGGACTGGTCCGCGGCCATCGCCGGGGAACCAGTGAGGGCAAGAGCGCCCAAAGCAAGGGTGGGAACTGCCATAAAGCGGAGTGTCTTATTCATTCGAAAAATCTCCTCATACACGCGCGTGTGATGTTGGTGCCCCCGGGAGGGGACAACAGTACTTCGCACCAGTTCCAGGAAAGGATGGGTGCGGATGTGGCCGGGTTCACATATTCCTGCAGGCCAGTTGCGCGCGCGCCGACCGGGGGTCCATCAGGCGGTCACAGAGGAAGGATCAGGCAACCGCAGCGCTGCGGCGCCGTCCCCGCGCACCAACCCGCCCTGATCCAGCCCCGCTCTTGTACAGCAGGGCGTACCCGGCCACCGCGAAGGCCCCTGCAGCCGCTTCGGCGACAGCCGTTATAGTCTTCGCGGTGTACCAGACTGGTTCATACATTGACGGCAGCGGTCCGAGAGCCGGGACCTGGACATATCGATAAAGGATGACCGCGGCCAAGGACGATAACGCCACCATGGCGGCCCCAGTGAAAGCCATGCGGGAACCTTTGAGCAGCACGAATACTGCTGCTAGGGCGGCGGCGCCGGCTTGGACCAGAAACAGGGTGCCCTGGCCGATACCGCCCGGTGCAGCCTGCTGATAGCCCGGCGCGAGCTGGACATGGACCACCGCGCTGACCACCAGGGCCACCGCAACACCTACGCGCAACATCCACAGAGAACGCGCCTGCCGCTTCGGTTCCGGCTCGGTCATTTTCCGGCTCACTTCACTACCAGCGTCCCGGTCATCTGCGGGTGGAAGCTGCAGATGATTTCGTACTCACCCGGGGCGTCAGGTGCCTGCAAGATCACGGTTGAACCGCCCGGGACTTCAATGTCGAACCCGCCCTCGTCCTTGACAGTTAGGGTATGTGGTGCGCTGTCAGTGTTCGTAACAGTCACCATCGACCCCGGTTTCACCGACGCCGGAACCTCATACTTGAAATCCTTGATCGTGATGACCCCTTCAGCTGCCTGTGCCGGCCCGTCAGAGGACGGAGCGGCAGAACTGGACGCGGGGGGCGGGGCGGATGAGTTCCCGTTCCCGGCTGAGCACCCGGTGATGGCCGTCAATGACAAGGCCGCGGCTACGGCCCAGATACGGGTAACACTTTTCATGACAATCCCCTTCACAGGGATGTGTCCTGCACCCGCCGGTCGGCGCGCCCATCAGGAAACTACCCCACGCACCTTATTCGTCACCCCGGCCCGCACGGACTGCCCCGTGAGGTAGAAGCCTGCCCCCACTGAGACCGGGCGAACGAAAAGGCGTAGGGGGTTCTGCCCATCCCAGTCCCCTTGTGGCGCGAATCACAGGAGACCGTCGAATTCCTCGGTGGCCCCTTAATAGGGAGCGAAAACATGAAAAGAAATTCCAAGCTGGCTCTTGGCGGAGCAGCAGCAGTGGTCATCACCGCGGTGTCGATGGGAGCAGGCCCTGTCCTGGCCCACAACGGCAAAGCGTCGGACAAGTCGGTGACGCTCACAGCCGAGCTTCATGAACTGAACGGTTCCGGTGCTTCCGGTACCGCCACCGCTGTGGTGAAAAACCAGAAGATCGAACACATTGAGGTCCACGCCGAGGGTCTGACCCCGGATGCACCCCACGCCCAGCACATCCACTACGGCAACGAGGCCCTGAACGAGTGCCCGAGCCTGGCTCTGGACGATAACTGGGACGGGCGCGTTAACACCGTTGAAGGGATTCCCGCCTACGGGCCGGTTGTCGTGTCCCTAAACACGACCGGGGACACTACCCCGGACAGCTTCCTGGACGTTACAAGGTTCCCGGTGTCTCATGACGGCATCTTCGACTACAGCCGGGACAACATCGAATTCACCGACGTCGCCGGAACCGGCTATCCCGGTCCAGGCGGGCTCGGCACCGCCAAGGCAATCGCCGATTCCATCCGGGACGGTGAAGGCGTCCTGGTCATCCACGGACTGGACTACGACGACAACAAGACCTACAACTTCAGTGACCCCGAAGGCGGCAGCGAACTAAGGAAGGACCTGCCCGCCGAAGCAACAGACCCGGCCCTGTGCGGCGTCCTGCGCTGACAGCCTGACCGGACTGGCCGCTGCTGGGGGCGGCCAGCGGCTCGAGTAGCTCAAACCGCCAATCGAACGGTGAAAAAGCCGTCATTTCCAGCTGTAGTGACACCTTAGTGTCACTATCCCGGGCTGCTCAAGGAATTTCCCCGAAGTCTGGAGGACTTAGGAGCAGGCACGGGACATAGGTGCGCTGAGCACAAGGACCAAGTCTTTTTGGGGAAGGGATAACCTCCGGCCGTCCGTCATCGCCGCAAACCAGCACCGAGGTCCGGTGCCGCGGCCGCGTTAGGTCCACATGGTAGGAATCTTGGCTGCTACCAGCGCTTTCCTGTCGGCGGCCAGTCTCAGGTCGATACCACCCGTCTCAGTTACCTGGACGTGGTCGCCGCTGATGAGAGTGACTTCCCTGCTTTGCGCCGCCTTCAGCCAACGGACAAATTCAGCGTCTTCAAGGTCAAACTGCCGAAACCAAACGAGGTTGTTGTCGAACACGAGAGAGATGAGACCGTCGGCAGAGGCACGGCACTGGATACTTCCGTCAGCTTGCTGCGCTTTGAGTGCAATGTCCGCGTGATCAGCATTGCACGCCAGCCTAAACCCACGGTTCAGCAACGCCGCAGTCAGCGAACCGAACCGTTGCCCCTCGTCGACATCGCTGCTGGCAAGGCGACACTGGTCGTGAAGACCAAAAGTGGGTAGTGCAAAACCCCGAATGATCCAACTACGCCGACCGTCAGCCGGGCTCCTAAATTCTCAATGGCATAAGCCGTATCCCCCCATGAAAGTCCGTCTGGTCAGACCCGATAGACGTATGACTGCATAGTGCAGCCTAGTCACCATTACCAGCCGCTCCTGGTGTCGCCCGCCTACACAACGTCGATTTGCGTCCTGAGCTTTTGGAGGCCATCCCTGATTCTGGATTTGATCGTGGGCAGCGGTACAGAGAGCTTCCCGGAGATCTCCTGGTAGGTCAACGAGCCGAAATAGGCGAGGACAATGGATTCGCGCTGCAGGGCCGAGAGGCATGCCAACGAAGCCATGAGGATCTGAGCGTCCATCTTGTCTGCCACGTCATCAAGCACGCCCTGTAGCTGCTCGGCGCGGTCACTGCCCATCGATGGTCGCGGTTGCGGCTACTTTTGGGTTGCCCGGACCTTGTCGACTGACCTTCGGTGGGCAATGGTCATCAGCCAAGCCTCGGGGTGCCGGGGCCGCAAACGGTTCATGACTGACGCCAAAGTCCGCTCCGCCCGGAAACTGCTCAGCCAGGGGACTCCACCGAAAGAAGTAGCCGCCAGCCTCGGCGTCTCAGTACCTACGCTGTACCGCCGGGTCCCAGCAACCAAGACAGCAAGAGATGCAGCGCCCTAACGCTGTCTGTCCAGGTGCACACGACCCTTGAAAGTGCACGACCGGACTGTGACCGGGCCACTCGAAGGCCCGGCCCCTCAGTCTGCAGAGGCGTCGTGCTTGTGGGCAAGTATTCGAAAGACGACGCCGCCTGGTCCGCCGCGCTGGGCTTCGGTAATGGTGAAGCCCGCGCCCGTCAGGTACGGCATAGGATCATGGGTGAGGTGCTCGGCGCTGAAACGGATGATCAGTGGTTCGATCCACCGCATGACGTCGCTATCCAGGGCACGCGTGGAGCGCCCGTGTTCGGCCAGGACGAACACTCCGCCCGGGCGGAGTACCCGGTAGGCCTCACGGCTGGCGGCCAGAGGATCGGGGATGGCGCAGAAGGTGAAGGTAGAAATGAAGGTGTCCGCGCTTCCCGACGGCAGGTTCAGAGTCTGCGCGTCACCCTGATGTAGCTGGACGCGGTCGATTCGCTTGTCCGTTACGCGTCTGCGGGCGATGGCAAGCATCTTCTCGGAGAGGTCAAAGCCGGTCACGTGTTTGACCTCCGGGCCGTACAGCGGGAGGTTCAGGCCAGAACCCACTCCTATCTCGATGACCGACCCTTGGGTCATGGACACAGCCCACGCCCGGGCTCCGTTGGCGATATAGCGCTCGAAGAAGTTCATCCACCGGTCATAGAGGCGGGAGTTCTTGTTGAAGGCTTTCGTGATGTCTTCGTTGCTGGTCTGGTTCACTTCAGCCTCCCGAACTGGATTTCTTCGCTGCCGGCCTTGTACCAAAAGCCGCCCTGGTGGTCAGGGGATCTTGGCACCAGTTTTGGACAACTTACGAGACAGCCAGATTACGCGGCGTTCGGAGCATCCCGACCCAGTGGAAAGTGCCAGCCAAGAGGATGGCCCTGGTCTGCTACAGCGGCATCAGCCAAAGAAAGCCCACCGGTGGGGGACCGATGGGCTTTCCAACGTAGACACTATGGCGATCGGTTTTGAACATCGAGTGGAGGACCAATGAGTCCCCTCAGATCAGGAGCCGTAGTCACTGCATTGACGGGAGATGATGCCCTGCCGGAGGATTTGCGCGGACGGGTGTTCAAGACCTTGGTTGGGGAGGCTCTTGAATGGGGGGAACACGCGCCCGGGAGCTGGCTTCCGGTTAACAACCGTACGGGGGAGCCATCTCCCGCCTTCACTTTTCTTCAACCACGCCTGGCACCGGGGCGGCTTTTCATTTTGGCCGGGAGAAGGCGACTGAAGCAGCTGCCCGTCGTGCCAGCCTGTAGCCCCGCAGCTTCGGCGGAGGATTGGAAAGGCTCATTATTCACCAATCTATGGTGAAGCAAGCACTACCCGATCGCCACCGGCTCGATGCGGACATCACAGGAGCAGCAGCCCTGCCAGGGTCGGTTGCGGGAGCTTCACTTCCATTCGATGACGAAATCGCTGCATTGTATGGTCTCGTGTGGAAAGCCCGTCGTGCCCCCCAAGCGGCGGGTTTTTTCACGCCCTTCAGCGGAAAAGAGGCTTTGTTCGTGCTTTACAAGCCGGTTGCCCGGGCCGGTTGATTTACCCCTTGGTATTCGTCTCTGCCGGTGGGGGAGCGGTGGAGGCCTGCTGCTTCGTAGATTTCCTGTTCGTCGAGGGTTTCTTTTTCCAGTACACGTTGGGCGAGGGAGTCCAGGCGCCAGCGGTTTTCCTGCAGGAGCGCCAGTGCGCGTTGGTGGCATTGGTCTACCAAGGTGTGTACTTCTTCGGCCACCGTGTCGAGCATGCCTTCGGAGACGCCCGCGGCGCGGGGGTCTCCTTCTTCGGGGAGGACCTGGACGGGGCCGATGCGTTTGGACATGCCCCACCGGCCGACCATCATCCTGGCCAGGTGGGTGCTGGTCTGCAGGTCGCTTTCAGCCCCCGTTGTAACGACGCCGAAGACGAGGTCTTCGGCGGCCATGCCACCCAGTGCGCCGACGATCCTGCCCCGGAGGTAGTTTTCGTCGTACCCGTACCGGTCGGTGTCGGGGGTGGAGAGGGTGACGCCGAGGGCGCGGCCGCGGGGGATGATGGAGATTTTCCGGACCGGGTCCGCGCCGGGTTCAAGCATGCCCAGCAGGGCGTGCCCGGATTCGTGGTAGGCGGTGCGCCTGCGTTCATCCTCGGGCATAACAACATTCCGCGCGGTACCGAGCTGGATTTTCTCGAGGGCGTCGAGCAGGTCGCGCTGGGTGACTGCTGGGTGGGCACGTTTGACGGCGAGCAGCGCGGCCTCGTTGACGAGGTTGGCCAGTTCCGCGCCTGTCATGCCGGGGGTGATGCGGCTGACGATGTCCAGGTCAGCGTCGGGGGCGAGCCGCACGTTTTCTGCGTGGACGCGCAGGATCTGCAGCCGCCCGGCCTGGTCCGGGGCGTGCACCGTAATGGAGCGGTCAAACCTGCCGGGCCGCAGCAGGGCCGGGTCCAGGACGTCGGGCCGGTTAGTTGCCGCCAGGACAACGATCCCCTCGGATGAGGAGAACCCGTCCATCTCGGTGAGGATCTGGTTCAGGGTTTGTTCCCGCTCATCGTGCCCACCCACTGTCAGGGAACCGCTCCTCTTGCGGCCGATCGCGTCGATTTCATCGATGAAGATGATGGAAGGTGCGGCATTGCGGGCGGCCTGGAACAGTTCCCGGACCCGACTGGCGCCGACGCCGACCACCATTTCCACGAATTCGGAGGAACTGGCGTGGAAGAACGGGACCCCGGCCTCACCGGCAGTGGCACGGGCGAGCAGGGTCTTGCCGGTCCCGGGAGGGCCGCTGAGCAGAACGCCTTTGGGTGGCTTGGCCCCGATCGCCTGATACTTCTGCGGGTCTTTGAGGTAATCAACAACCTCGGAAATTTCGGCTTCGACCTCATCGATGCCGGCGACGTCCTTGAAGGTCACCCTGACCTTTTCCGGGTCCACCGGCTGAAACTTTTTCCCTGCCCCGAAACCGCCCATGCCGAGCATGCCCGACTGCTTTTTGAACAGCCACAGGTAAAACAACACCAGGAGCACGATGGGGGCAATGGAGATCAGCAGGTTGGCCAGGACACCGCGTTCGCTCACAAGCGGGGTGGCGCGGACCGTGACGCTGTTTTGTTCCAGTTCGCTCAGCAGATTGTCGTCGGCGAAGAGCGGACGTTCGGTCGTGAACCGGGTGTAACTGTTCCCGTCGCTGCCGGGCAGGGGCTTTTCGGTCCGGAGGGTCCCGTCGATAGTCTGGCCCTTGGCGAAGACTTCCGCGATGTTGTTATCCCGGACCTGCGCCTTGAACTCGGTGTAGGACACGGACTGCGGTTTCCCAGCTGGTCCTGCACTGACAAGACAGAAAACACTGCCAGATACAGCACCACGATCAACAGGGTGCGCCACCACCGGCCTCTTTTCTTCCCCTGCCCGGATTCGTCAGGCAGGCCTTCGGTCCGCCACGGCACTTTAGGCTAGGACCCCGGCGGTGTCCCTGCCTCGTCACGAGGGCTGTCCTGGCGGGTGGCTGAATCGCTCACTATCCACCTCCCAAAAGTCTGAGCTGTGATCATGGTTTAGCCAGTGGTTCCGCTTACGTCAACCAATCCGCCTCACGCAGGGAAGCATCGCGGCTGCTCAGCTTTCGCATTCAATGCAGTACTTGTTTCCTTCCGTTTCCCTGGCGAGCTGGCTGCGGTGATGGACCAGGAAGCAGGACCTGCACGTGAACTCGTCCGGCTGGATCGGCACGATATGGACCAGTAATTCTTCACCGGAAAGGTCAGCGCCGGGAAGTTCGAAACTGTCAGCCAGGTCGCCTTCATCCACATCAAGGATCGCCGCTGCGGGTGAGGCTTTATTTGTCTTGAGCTCATCGAGTGGCTGCGCCACCTCATCATCGGCCTTTGCACGGGGCTCGTCATAGTCAATGGACACTGCTCCTCCTCCATGTCATACGCCGGGGACATCCCGGGAGCAACATCAGCGGTAAGGGCCCCGCCCACCGTGGACTTTCCGGTGCCAGCAGCGGGACGGACCCTCAGCCACTGAGTACCTTGCGGTTTAAATATTGGCTCCGGCATCTGTTCCGCTGCCACCGGCATCACTTTCGCCGGTACTGGTTCCGCTGTTTGTTTCGGCTGCTTCCCCGCCACGGGTGATCGGAATCTTCCGGGACGGGCTTTCCTGCTGCTCCGGCACCGGGACCCTGACTTCGAGGATCCCATCGTTGTAGGAAGCGCGGATGTCTTCTTCCCTGACTGCCCCTGGCAGGGCCACACTCCGGGAGAACGTACCGTACCGGAACTCGGACCGGTATCCGCGCTTGTCCTTGTGCTCGGTCTTCTCCTCATGCCGGACGTTGATGCGCAGCTCGTCCCCCCTCAGGGTGATATCAACGTCCTTGCTGGGATCAATGCCCGGCACCTCGGCTTTGACGACCATGGAATCGCCGTCACGGTATTCCTCTACCCTCAGCCAGGACCCCGCATCCCCTTCGAGGAACCGCCGGATGGGATCTGCGATGTCGACGCCGGACCACCGCATCAGATTGCTCATCGTGCGCCTCCTGTCTGCTGCCCAGCCCGCACAGCCGACAGGGCCCGGGGCCAGGATCGGATCGAACAGCTTTAAGATACGCGCGCTGCCGTTGGTTGTTAAGCCCCAGGCAGGAGGAATTACGGACGAGGTTTGGGCCTCTTAGACCCATTGGCGGTGTTTGAGGACAGGTAGAGGACCGATGCCCAACGAGAGGAACCAGTGCCGGAATTCGGGGTCTCCCGATACCAAAGACTCTTGCCAATCTCCGGCCGCGGTGCTAAAAAATCTATATCAGCGGATATAGATCTATCCGGTCAATTACTGATCAGAGGAGGTATGTCATGTTGATGATGAGCGATCCGTTCCGGCAGCTCGACAGGCTGACGCAGCAGGCGCTGGGCACGGCCGCCCGCCCCGCCGCGATGGCCATGGACGCCTGGCGTGACGGCAAGGAGTTTGTGGTCGCGCTTGATCTACCCGGCGTTGAACCTGAGTCGATCGATGTGAATGTCGAGCAGAACGTCCTGACCATCCGGGCCGAGCGCAAGGACACCCTTGGAGAAGGCATCGAACTGATTGCTTCCGAGCGCCCGCGCGGTGTCTTCAGCCGGCAACTGCTTTTGGGTGAAGCATTGGATACAGAGAAGGTGAAGGCAAGCTACGACGGCGGTGTCCTCACGGTCCGGATTCCGGTGGCGGAGAAGGCCCAGCCCCGGAAGATCGAAGTTTCCTCCGGAGCCGGCGAGCAGCAGCAAATCAGCGCCTAACAGGCCGGGAAGGAGGCTGCAGCCCACGGCTGCCTCTCGGGCGGTAACTCATCCACAAGCGCCACCGCGCCTCTTGGCGCACAGGCAGGATCAGGGCAAGGCATCCTTCCCCCGCAGCGGTCCCCGGTCCCCGCGACCCGGGGACCGCTTCCCGCTCGTGCTCACGCCCGGAGTCCGGAACTGCCGTGGTGGGCTGGTTCCACCCGGCGTTCCCCAAAGCACCGCTTCCCACGACACAGGTTGTCCCGAGGCCGGGCGGCCTGAAGGTGGCAACAATGACTATCCAATATATGAACGATGGTTTCGCCCCGCATGTGGACCGGGGATTCCAGACGGCAAAGACACGCCTTGAACCGAGCAGGCTCGGTTGGCACCAGGACGGGGAGTCCGCAAAGCACTCCCGGGCCCTGGTGGAACATATCCTTGCCCTTGAACCTGAACGCGTCCCTGCCGTCACAGCCGAACTTTTTGCTGAGGCGATTGCCGTAGCGAACGCCATCCGGCAAGCCCAGGGACGAGGGCCCGTTACGTCGTTCCGCGCCCGGGACTTCTGGGAGATCCTCAAGGATCTGATCGACAGCGTCCTCGAACAATAACCACTCACCCTTAATCGCCGGAGCGACGGGGGAGGGATCAGCATGGATGCAGAACTTGAAGAGCTTCGGTCACTGGCGCGAGTGATCGTGACGGCCGAGACCACGCTCGATGCCGCCTATGCGGCGTTGCGGGCCTCTGCGTCGGCTCTGCTCGCAAGCGGGTCCTGGTCCCTTGCCGATATCAGTGAAGCCTCCGGACTCAGTGAAGGCGAACTGCTGGACCTGCTCACCGTGGAAGCCAACACCAGGGCCCTGGAACAGATGTTTCCTGATCAATCGCCCGATCATGAAGGGCCGGGTCCCCGTGGCGCTGTCGGATGAAGAACGCAGGCACCTTGAAAAGCTCGAACAGGAACTGGCCGCAGCAGATCCTGCTCTCGCCCAGAAACTGGCCCGGCTCACCCACCACAGGGCAACATCTGAAACCTTCTATGGCGTCCAGGCGGCCATAGCCGGCTTCGCGCTGATCATCGCGGGAATCATCACCAAAATCATTGCCATCGGCGCCATCGGCGCCGTCGGCTTCCTGCTGATGGTCGCCGGCGGTGACTGCACCCTGAACCGCATCCTCCCACCCCGAGGGCCCGGGGGAGCCGCCATGAACGGGTGGCTGGGTAAGTGATGGCCCCCCGATTGACCCTCGCTTCCACCCAGCCCCTTCCGCCCAGCCGCCATGCGGCAACTGATGGAAAACCAGACTGGGGAGAACCGCCAGCGAACTTGTCCTTTCTGCCTGCCCCTGTTTTGAATTGAGGGCGTATCTATCACTGATCTTTGGGATGCTTCGCCTGGGAAGCGTCAAGGCGGGACGCCCTTCTGACGCCCCGGATTAACTCCAATGTCCCCGCCGGAAGCGTTATTCATAAAAATGCGCCTATCTTGTGAAAAAACTGCGCCGATCTTGATTTATTCTTGAGCATTCGACTTCATGGGCAGTCCTTGGATGGAATTGAATTTATTAGCGGCCCCCTATTTCATCAGCCCTCCGGTTAGCGAAGGAAGCTTCCTGGCTATTACCCAGCCGCTGGTGGATATTGGACAAAACCCGCCACGGTGTCTCCAAGGCAGGATCTAATGATGCCGCGTACTCAAGATCAGCAATTGCATCCGATGGACGCCCCAGGCCGAAGTGCGCCACCCCGCGGTGAACGTAAAGGGCCGCCGTATAGGGGGAATCAGCCACCAGCGAATCCAACAGGTCCTTCGCTTTCGGAACGTCCCCGCTGTAGAGGTACCCGAGAGCCAAGGCCGTTCCTGCTTCCTGCGACTGCGGCGTCCGTTCCCGCGCAAGAGTCCCCCAATTGACGGCGTATCGGGCCGCCTGTTGATCCCCCTCCGTGGCGGGACCGGCGAACGCCTGGGCTGCCAGCAATGCAGTGTCGCTGTCCCAGGATCTGAGCTGCCACGCCTGCTTGAACTCCTGCTCGGCCTGGGCATGGTTGCCAGCAGCGGCGGCCCGGGCTCCGGCACCCATGGACCATTCCGCAACTGTCGCCGGAATAGCAACTGCCAGTCCACCGATGACCAGCAGCGCCCCTGCCATACGGGGCACTAATCGCAGCTTTTCGGCGGCTAACTCCCGGAGGGCGCCGGTCCTGATGAAAGCATCCCTGCCGGCATCACTTCCCACCAAACCGCCGCACAGGAAGGCTGCGAGCCCGGTGGTGCCGATGGACGTAAAGTGTGTGAGCAGAGCCAGTGCGTATGCCGCCACCGTTACCAGCACCACGGCCAAGTACCTCCGGTCGACAGCTGACCGGGACTCTCTCATCCTTCGGATCACCGCCGCCGCCGACACCGCAATCAGCACCACCACAAGTGCCAGCAGCGGAAAGCCGCCTGCGGCCAGCGTCTGCAGCGGCCAGCTATGGGGCGAATCAGCTGGGAAGCTGTCTCCCACCGTCCGCGCCCACTCGGCCCCGAGATACCCCGGCAATGCATCAACGAAGCCGCTCGGGCCGACGCCGGAGAGCGGAATGTCGGCAATCAACCCAAGGGTCTGGTCCCACAACAGCCACCGCCCGTCAACAGTGGCTGTCGACAGCAGCCGCTCGCGGGATGCGGGGGCCAGCAGGACACCGGCGGCGATGCCCGCCGCTGCGAGTCCCGTTCCGGCGGTGATCTTCGGCCCTGTCCAGGACCGGCTCCTCATCCACGTGTAGGTGCCGAATACCGCTACGGCCAGCAGTGCTGCCAAGGCCGCGCGGGAGCCGGATAGGACGGCCACCCCCGCGCCTGCAAGCAGTCCGGCTCGGCGCAGCCACACCGCCCAGGCCCGGTCCGGGGCGCCTTGGGCGAGCAGGACGCCGGTGATGATGACGCCGATGAGCCCTTGGTCGGTGGCGTTGCCCAGTGTCGCTCCAGGGCGTACATCGGCGGCCCCGCCGAGTGGCCGCAGTCCGGCGCTTTCCAGCACCGCAAGGACGAACACGACGATGCCCGCACCTGCCAGGGACATGCCAAGAAGGGTGCGCCGGTGACTGCCGGGGGCGCCGCCCAGGACCTTGGCGCCTACCGTGAACACGGCGAGGTAGACACCGAGCATCAGCAGGCCCTCATACCGCGGCCAGCGTCCGGCGATGCTTGCCGCGGGGGTGTCGGAGAGCAGCATGGCGACGGTGATCCATAGCGCGCAGCCGGCAAGCGCAGCCTTTACTGCCAGCGGAAGTCGGGAGTCTGGCGGCGAGAACAGGCCGGCGATAACGGCAATTATGACCAACAGGACCTTGATCCAGACAAACCGGAACAGCCCGCCCGGCTGCACAGCCAAGAGGGAACCCGCCATCATAATGATGCAGAGCCGGGGCATCCAGGCCATTACTCGTTCCATGCGCATGCTGTCTATCTCCCCCAAAGTACTTGGACCAACAATAGCGGTTGGCCTGCAGGCGGTTTTCGGCGGGATGAGTAACACGGTTCTATGTATGACCAGTAACTTTACAAAATCATTGGGGAAATTCGGGTGCGCAGTTAGACTAAGGCGTTCTTTGACAATTTAAAGTAGCGGCCGGTCCGTGTGCTGACCCATGGGGGGTAAAAATGCTCGTAAAGAGCAGGCGATTCCATTTAAGGATCGCGTTATTGTTTTCGGTTCTTTCGGCGCTCATAGTTTCGGGTCTCGCGCCTGCCAACGCCGTAGACCTGTCCGACGCGTCAATCAGCGGCAAGCTCACTGCACCAGCGGGCGTTAACCTCGCATCTACGCAGGTCTACGCGTACACCTCCGACAGCTACTCCTGGGCCGGTTCTGGCCAGGTCAACGATGACGGCACGTATGCCGTGAGCGGCCTGCCGGCAGGTGCTTACAAGATCCAGTTCAACGGAAGCAACGGAGCCGGCACCATTGACCAGTGGTACTCGGGGGCAACATCGCACCAAACGGCTACCCCTGTCACGCTCGGGGCGGGCCAGAGCCTGACCGGAATCAACGCGACCCTGGTGAAGGGGGCCTCAATCGGCGGCAAGGTCACCGCCCCTTCAGGCGTTGACCTCACCCGCGTGTACGTCTCCGTGGAAAGCACCGGAACCGACTGGTACCGGGGATCCGGGTCGGTCAACCCGGATGGCAGCTACGCAGTCCGCGGCCTCCCGTCCGGGACCTACAAGGTCGAGTTCAGCGACGGAGGTTCCGGCGCCGTCACTCAATGGCATGCGGGAGCAGCATCGCGTGACACCGCCACGCCGGTGACGCTCACTGCCGGCCAGGACGTCACCGGCATCAACGCAACACTCGTGCGCGGAGCCTCCATCAACGGAACAGTCACAGTCCCCGCGGGAATAGATGCTTCGACCCTGCAGGCAACCGTGTACGAGGCTGCCGGAACACGCGCGAACTACGTAACATCAGCGTCGGTGAACACCGATGGAACGTACAAGGTGACGGGGCTTCGGTCAGGCAGTTACAAGATTCAGTTCCTCGGATGGGAAACAGGGCTTCTGGAACAGTGGTACAGCGCCGCGTCCTCCTTTGAAGCCGCCACGCCAGTAGCCGTTACGGAAGGCCAGGACCAGAGCGGGGTGAACGCTTCGCTCATCAAGGGGGCGTCAATCAGCGGCAAGGTCACTTCCGCTGCCGGCGTGGACCTGGGCAGAGTTCAGGCATACCTCTTCCGGGCAGACGGGATCTCCTACGTGACTTCCCGTCAGGTCAGCGCAGACGGTTCATTCACTTTTGGCGGACTCGTTGCCGGTTCCTACAAGGTCCAGTTCAGTGCCGGCAGTTCGGGTGCCCTGAGCCAGTGGTACGGGGGCGCCGCATCGTCGGCTGAAGGAACGGCCGTTGACGTCACGAGCAGCCAGGAACTGGCCCTGACGGACACGGTACTCGTCAAAGGCGCGTCCATCGGCGGAACAGTGACTGCGCCCGCGGGCGTGGCGCTTACCGCTGTCTGGGTCTACGCGTACAACGCCGACAACTTCCGGGCCTACCCTGCCTCCACGATGGTGCAGGCAGACGGGACCTACAAGCTCACAGGGCTTGCCCAGGGCAACTACGTGCTCCAGTTCTCCGGATCCAACTCCGGCGCGCTGGATCTATGGCATTCAAACGGCACGTCGCGGGAAACAGCCACCCCGCTGTCCCTCGCCGCCGGCCAGGACGTAAGCGGTGTCAACACCACTCTGGTCAAGGGCGCAACTATCAGCGGAAAGGTGACCGTTCCGGCCGGGGTGAGCCTGTCCGGCGTATCAGTACGCGCTACGAGCGAGGGCACCCCGTTCACCACCTCTGCCAGCCTCAACGCTGACGGCACTTATACCGTCAGAGGCCTTCCTGCAGGGACCTACAAGGTCCAATTCGCCAACTACAACTCAGGCGCACTGGACGAGTGGTACAACAACGTTCTGACGCAGGCAGCAGCCACCCCGGTTGTCCTGGCTGCGGGTCAGGACAAGACGGCCGTCGATGCCACGCTGGCCGTGGGTGCAGCGATCAGCGGCAAGGTCACACTGCCGGCGGGCGTGAGTTCTTACAGCGTCCAGGTCAGCGTCTTTAAGGCTGCCGACAATACGCCGGTGACCTCGGTCCAGCTCAGCAGCGACGGAACATACACCCTGCGCGGGCTACCGGCCGGCAGTTATAAGCTGCAGTTCGGCGGGCACGGTTCGGGCGCGCTGACCCAGTGGTACAACAAGGCCACGTCCCTGGCCACAGCCACCCCGCTGACCCTCACAGAGGGACAGTCCGCAACGGCCATCAACGCCACCCTTGTCAAAGGCGGGGCGATCAGCGGCAAGATCACGGCGCCGGCAGGCACAAGCCTGTACGCCTCCCAGATCATCGCCACGAAGACCGGAGCGGTGGATGCGCAGTCTGTCTACGGCAACATCGTCTGGGACGGAACTTACAGCATCGTTGGGCTGGAAACGGGCACCTACAAGGTCCGCTTCCTCGGCGGCCAGAGCGGCGCCGAAGACCGCTGGTACGGAGGAGCTACGGTCGAGACCGCCAAGGCAGTAGCAATCTCGGCCGGGCAGAGCGTTACCGGCGCAGACATCGAGTTTGTCACCGGCGCCACCATCAGCGGCAAGGTCACCGGCAGCGGAACCTCCGGCTACTATCCGCTCAGCATCCTGGACGGCAGTGGCAAGCTGGTCAAGAGCGGCTCCACGGACGGGACCGGCAACTACAGCGTCGTCGGCCTGGCAGCGGGCTCCTACAAGGTGGCGTTCAACCGCTCCAGCGGGTTCACCCAGGATGAGGCGCAGTACTACCAGAACCAGCCGGAATCCGCCGGGGCGGGACAGGCCAAGGCCATCCCGCTTACCTCCGGACAGTCTGCGCAGAACATCGACGCCACTCTGACGGCAGGCGGTTCGGTAACTGGAACCGTGCTGGACAAGGCCGGGAAACCAGCCGCCAATGCCTTCATCCAGGCCTACACCCCGGACGGTTCGCTGGTCACCCGCAGCGTGTCCACGGATGCCGCCGGCAACTACACCCTAAAGGGCCTCACTACCGGCAACTACACCCTCAGGGTCCACAGCGGCACCTCCGGACGTGGGGACCTCTACTCCGGCAACGTGACCACCGAGGCCTCGGCCACCAAGGTCAGCGTGGTCAGGGGCAAAGCCACAACGCACAACCTGTCCTACGCCCTAGGGGTGCAGAACCTCACCGCGCCCACACCGACGGTCAAGGGAACGGCGAAGGTCGGCTACGCGCTGACGGCGACCGTGGGCACCTGGGGACCCGCCCCGGTCACCCTGAAGTATCAGTGGAAGGCCAATGGCGTAGCCATCACCGGTGCTACTGCCACCACATTCAAGCCGATGTCGGCCCAGGTGGGTAAGACTCTGACGTTCACCGCTACGGGCACCAAAACCGGCTACACCACGGCCACCAAGACCTCAACGGCTACCGGAACGGTCATGGCGCTCAACCCTGTCCTGACTGCGCCTACTCCCAAGATCACCGGAACGGCCAAGGTCGGCTACACGCTGTCCGCGGTCCCGGGAACCTGGGGTCCGGCGCCGGTGACGCTGAAGTACCAGTGGAAGGCCAACGGCATCGCCGTCACCGGCGCCACTGCGGCCACATTCAAAGCCACGGCGGCGCAGCTGGGCAAGACTCTGACCGTCACGGTCACCGGCTCCAAGGCCGGTTACAACACGGCGGCCAAGACGTCGGCACTCACCACAAAGGTCGCCGTCGGGACCCTCGCCGTAGCCGTTCCGAAGATCACGGGGACGGCAAGGGTGGGCTACACCCTGACTGCGGTTCCGGGTGCCTGGGGCCCGGCCCCGGTCACCCTGAAGTACCAGTGGAAGGCGAACGGGATTGCCATCACCGCCGCCACTGCCAGTACCTACAAGCCAGTGGCGGCAGTGATAGGCAAGACCCTGAGCGTCACCGTCACCGGTTCAAAGGCGGGATACACGACAGTGACCAAGGCCTCGGCAATCACTGCGAGAGTCGCCGTCGGAACCCTCAGCGCTCCGGTCCCGGTGATCAGCGGTGCCCTCAGGGTAGGCTCCGTCCTGACAGCCACAGGTGCATGGGGGCCGGCTCCAGTCACCCTCAAGTACCAGTGGAAGGCAAACGGGGTAGCCATCACCGGCGCCACGGCCAGCACGTACACCCCGACGACGGCAATGCTGGGCAAGACGCTGGCAGTCACCGTGACGGGATCCAAGTCCGGCTTCTCCACCGTAACCAAGACCAGTGCGGTGTCGGTCAAGGTCGGGGTCGGGGTACTGACAGCGCCCGTCCCCACCATCTCGGGTACTCCGACGGCGGGATCGATTCTCACCGCCGTGCCCGGGGCGTGGGGGCCGGCGCCGGTCAGCCTGACGTACCAGTGGTACGCCAACGGCATGCCGATCAGCGGGGAAGTCAAAAGCACCTATACGCCGCTGCTCCCCGGCTACGCGATCAGCGTCAGCGTGACGGGCACCAAGTCCGGCTTTACATCGGCGGAGAAAACCTCCGCGCCGACGGCACCGGTGACCTAACCGGCGGCCGCCCTTCAAAACGGATCCTTTAACCAGACACGGCCGCTGCGACTCCAAGAGTTGCAGCGGCCGTGACTGCGTTAATCGGTCAGCCCGTAAGCGCCACCCACACGATTGTCGCCGCACAACAGCCAAAACGGCCAACCCTGTCTATCCGTGCCGGTCGACGTCCCGAACGTCGCGCCGGTGACCCAATGGGCCGCAGCGCCTGGCTACACCTTCGCTCGTCAAGGCAACGGCATAGCACTCACCTGGGGGGGTAACGGCTGGAACGGTGCGCTGGTAGAGCTTGCGTAAGCGACGCAACGTTCTCTTCCTTGAATCTCCGGTCTAAGCGGCACCGGAAGGAAGCTCCCCGCCTGTCATGCGAGGTGAAGAAAAGCCCACCGGTTGGGGGACCCGCGGGCTTTCCGTTACTGACGCTACACGCATCGAATTTAGTCATCAGCGACTGGACCATTCCGGGCAGGAAAGTGCTTAGGGGTAGTGAGAGTGGACCGTGCCCGCCTACCCAGTGAGGGTGCTGGATCATTCGAATCACAAACACGTTGGGGCAACCGCAGCCGTAGCGCGTGGCATACAACAATCGTGTTTTTAAGCCAACCGCCTGATGGCGAGGAGTGTGAGGTCGTCGGTCGGGTGGAGCGGGGCGTTGATAAGTGCCTTCATGGACGCCTTTGTGTCTAAGTCCTTGGCTGTCAGATTCCGCAGCTCGGCCTGAAGCTGCTGGATGTCGTCGTTTACGAGTTCGAGGATGCCGTCACTGGGGACGATGAGCGAGTCACCTGGCTTAAGGACGAGAGTTTCTGTGGTCCAGTGATAGTCAGGCATGATGCCGAGGGGCGGTCCGCTGGCGTGCAGTTGGGTGATTTTGCCGTCAGCTGTGACGTGGTGGGCGATGCTGTGTCCGGCATCGGAGTAGCGGACTGTACCTGTTTCGATGTCAAGGTCGGCATGGAAAGCGGTGACGAACACGTCGTCAAGGGCCAAGTCGGTGTCCAGCTGTTCGGAAAGCGCTGTGAGGGAGCGTCCTGGTTCGGGAAGGTTGATTGCTCGCAGCCGGGACTGGACTGCGGCGGCCAGGATTGCCGGGCCCGCTCCTTTTCCCATCACATCGGCGAGGCTGAAGGTCAGCGTTTTGTCGTTGATCTGCCAGTCGTAGAAGTCCCCGGAGACGTCACCGGCGGGCCGGGTGAAGGCGTGGACTTCATATCCGTCCACCTCCGGCGGGGCAACGGGCAGCAGCGCCCGTTGTATTTTGGCGGCGTTTTTCATCTCGACGGTGACATTGATTTCGCGTTGGACGATTGCGGCGAGGTCACGAAGTATCTGCTCCTGCTCCGGAGAGAAGGTCCGTGGTTGTTGATCGATAAGGCATAGCGTCCCGATGTTCCAGCCCCCCGGCCCCTGTAACGGCTGTCCCGCGTAGAAGCGGATGTTCGGTTGGCCCAGAACGAGCGGGTTGGTGCTGAAGCGCTCGTCTTCGCGGGCGTCTTCAACGACCATGGTGTCTGGGGTTTTGATGGTGTGGGTGCAGAAAGCGTCGGCCCTGGGAATGACCTGCTTCAGACTCCCGGCCAGCGACTTCAGGAACTGACGGTCGTCAGCAATCAGGGCCACCGTTGCGGTGCTGACCCCGAAGAGCTGTTGGGCCAATCGCGTGATCCGGTCGAACCGTTCCTCCGCGGGGCTGCTGAGAAGCTCGGTGGATGCCAGCGACGCCAAACGTTGCCGCTCGTCCTCGCCCGGAATCGCCTCAGTAACCTGCTCAATCATCTGTCTGCCTCCTTGTGCCGGCTGCCCGGCACTGGTTGTCACGCCATCCTAAATGCAAGCAGACTGCCAGGAAGCAGCGCTGTTGTTGATGTGGCACAGCAATGCTGCTGGTTCGTATGAGTTCTAACGAAATGTGAGAGAAGAAAACCTTTGAGCCCGGGGGCCGGTTTTGTGATTTCAGCGGGGGATGATCCGGAACAGGAACCTGGTCCTGACCATGGCCCACAGCAGGGCCAGGATCACGACGTATGCGGCGGTGTTAAGCCAGATGTCCCCTTGCCGCAGTGCCGGGACGTTCGCGGCGGCGAGGATCAGGAATACGTGAAGGACGAAGACGTAGAGGGTTGCCTGGCCCAGGGGAATGAGGAACCAGCCCAGGGTCTTTTCCAGGGGTTTCCAGTAGGCGCTGAGCAGGGCGTACCCGGCGATGATGACCAGCAGCACGTTCAGCAGCCGGCCCGGCCCGAGGTAGGTGCGCCCGAAGAAGCCGTCGTAGACGGTGCGGAAGGTCTGTTCCGGTAGCAGGGCCAGCCTGACGTCGTAGGCGTTGGCGAAGTACGTGCTGGTCCAGGAGAACAAGGCCAGGGCGGTCGCAAGGAGAATGCACGCCCAGAGCAGCACTCTTTGGCGTGGGTGGGAGAACCAGGCCACGATCTGCCGGCGGTAGTAGCCTGCCACCATGCCCAGGACGAACAGCACCTGCCACACCAGCAGGGGGAAAGAATCCTCGAACTGTGAGGGCAGCAGCCGAAACCGGGTTGTGGTGCCCACTGCATAGAGTCCCAGGCTGATGGTGAGGACCAGCCACCCCCGTCCCCGGCTGAGCGCCACGAGCACCAGCGGGCTGATGGCCAGCAGGATCACGTACAGGCCCATGACGTTGAACTGCCAGGGTCCGAGCTGCAACAGCAACAGTGATGGGATGAGGTAGTCAGGGACGGGGAACTGGAACAGTGCCTCCATGCCGGCGTACAAGTCGTAAGTGGAGCCAACGCCCCCGGCGCCGGTGGCTCCGGTGCCCTGGTCGGTGAAGGTGGTAACGGCGGTGGCGTTCAGGAACGGCAGGCGGCTCAGGGCGAAAATGAGCAGCACGACCGCCAGCGCGGTGAGGTAAATTTTCCATGCCCGCTTGCTGGTCCGGTCCACGACGTCGCCGAGGTTGTCTTTGACGCGGGGCCCGTACACCAAACCCAGGACGGCTCCGGAGAGAAGCACGAACAGTTCAGCTCCGGAGACCACACCGATGGTTTCCTGGGTCAGCAGCTGGAAGAACGAGGTGAGCCCTACATGGTTCACAACGACGAAGATGATGGCCGCCCCGCGCAGCATGTCGATCCTGGCATCGCGGGAGGAATTGCCCGGATAGGCCAACCGCCGCACCGGCCTCCACAGGGGCAGCAGGCACAATGCAAGGGCTGCTGCCAGGCCGGCAGCAGCGGCCGTCCATGCGGCGGTTCCGTCAAGGACGGCGCCGGTGGCAGCCGGCGCGACCCCGTCCAGGGGTGCCTGCTCGAACACCGGGCCGGTTACCAGGCCTGTGTCCTTAATGCGCTGTGCGAAAGCTGCGGCGAGATCGGGCTTGTGCGTGGACCGCCAATCCACTCCGGCTGTTCCCTGCTGGCGTTGCTCGGCCGTTTCGTTCCACACCACGGCTTTGATCCGGTCATATCCGTTGGCGGGTGCGGCCATCACCTGGTCCCACCAGATGCTCTTGATGTCCGCCTCGGAGGCCCCGCCGTCGGTGCCGGGGGTGTAAAAAGCCGCTGTCTCCACCATCAAAGGTTTATCCCGGGCAGAGGCATAAAAGCCGTAGAAGTCCTCTGCGGCAGGCCCGTCCCGGGAGGTGGGGCCGAGCAGCGCCTCGAACTCTCCGGGTTGCGGTACGGTGTTGGGCTCCAAGGTCCCGTCAGTTTTGTCGTGGTACGCGGACAGGCCTACCCAATCGACCACATCGTCGCCGGGGTAGTAGGGGGCGTAGGCGCCGTCATCGAAGTTCCACTCCCCGTTCCCGTCGGTATCCAGTGCCCCAAGAGGTCCGCCCGAGGGTGAGGTGGGCGACGGGTCCCGGAAGGGGTAATCCTCAGCCGCGGTAGGGGACCACAGCATCACAGGTTCCCCCAGCTCGTCATCCATGGCCGCGCCGAGGACGCGGAACGCGTCCCGGTAGGCCTCGGGCTGCTGCCCCCACGGCACCCAGGAGGCATTCATCTGCGGGGCGAAGCGGATGAACACGGTGCCTTCGTAACCCTGGGCCGCGTCAGCTACCTGCGCGGCAAACGCCGATGCCAGAGGGTCATCAACATCTGCCAGGGAAACGTCGGGCCGGACCGTGAGCAGTGCCTGGGCTCCCCGGGCGGCGACCTGGCCAAAGTATGAGCGCAGGAAGCCTTGTTCCTGCTCACTCATCGGCAGTTGCACTGGCCGGCCGTAAAGCGCAGCGGCCGTCCCGAGCCGCTCTTCGTATGCGGCCGGGGAGTCCGTGGACCAATCCAGCAGCGCACCCAGGTAAGGCCCCTCAGTGGTCGGCGGGGGAGTAGGGGACGGGCTGGCGGCCCGGGCGGGAGCCGCCGTGATCAGAAGCAGCGCTGTGAACAGCGGAAGGAGAAGGAGCATAGTGAGCATCGGCAGGGGCGGGAGCCGCCGCGGGTTGGATGTCATGTTCTCTCTCAGGATCACTCGGTGGGTAGGTACTATCCTGCCCTTTACCCGTTGTCCCTGCTTACAAAGCCGCGGATTGGACTACTAGGCTGGTGGCCCTACCGCCGGTCGCCGACGCGGTATGACGCGCGGGGAGCGTATTGGAATTTGTCACCGGTCGTTACAGGAGGGTCAGCGTGCACCGTTTCGTGCTTCGTCTGCTGGTGGTGCTTACGGTAATACTTGGGGTCAATTACGTCGCTTGGCGGTGGCTGGAGTCCTTGAACTGGTCGGCGTGGTGGATCGCTGTGCCGCTCGTCCTCGCCGAGACGTACAGCCTGATTGACGTGTGCCTGTTCGGGCTGACGATGTGGCGGCTGAAGAAGAGGACACCTCCGGAAGCCCCGCCGGGACTGACCGTGGATGTTTTCATCACCACCTACAACGAGCCGATCGAGATGGTGATGGAGACCGCGCTGGCCGCCCAAAAGATCCGCTACCCCCACAAGACCTGGATCCTTGACGACGGGGCCCGGCCGGACATGCGGGAAGCCGCCGGGCAGCACGGCATCGGGTACCTGACCCGCAGCGCCGACTGGACATCCAGCCTTCCCCGGCACGCGAAGGCCGGGAACCTCAACAACGCCCTGATGATGACCCAGGGCGAATTCATGATGATCCTGGACGCGGATCAGATCCCGAAGCCGGAGGTCCTCGACAGGACTTTGGGCTATTTCAACAACCGCAAGGTCGCCCTCGTGCAAACTCCCCAGTGGTTTATCAACGTCCCCGAAGACGATCCGCTGGGCAGCCAGGCGCCGCTGTTTTACGGCCCCCTGCAGCAGGGCAAGGACGGGTGGAACGCTGCGTTCTTCTGCGGCTCGAACGCCCTGCTGCGGCGGGAGGCACTCATGCAGCTTGGCCTTGCCGGTTACGTGGCGGAGGTGGAGCGGAACATCCGCGGCGCCCTGAAAGGGTCCCGAAAAGCGCTCCGACACGCACGCAAATCCACCCAAGCCGCCGATCCGACGGTCGCCCGGCTGCTTGACGAAGTAGAGAGGGCAACAACAAAAGCGACAGGCGACCTGAAGGCCGGGCGGTCCTACAGCGAGATCACCTATGACCTGCGCCGCACCGTGGACGCTGCCGTTGAGGAGCTCGTGGCCGCCGACTTCTCCGCCCTGCAGGCAGACCTCGCCGAAATCCGGGCCATGGACCTGGACGCCGGACACGGCCAGCTCACCCCGGAAGAAGTGGACACGGCAGTGGCGCAGCTGTCCTCGCGGCAATGGTCACCGCTGGGCGCCCTGGAATCTGTCCAGGCGGTGCTGGAAGCAATCTCCGTAGAACGCGGCGACGAGGCTCAGCCGCTCATGCCGCTGGCCACGATCTCCGTTACCGAGGACATGGCCACCTCGATGCGCCTGCACGCGCTTGGCTGGAAAAGCGTCTACCACCACGAAATCCTGGCCCTCGGCCTGGCGCCGGAGGATCTCAAAACAATGCTCACCCAGCGGCTGCGCTGGGCCCAGGGCACCATTCAGGTGCTGCTCCGCGAAAACCCCCTCACCAAGCGGGGCATGAACGGAACCCAGCGGTTGATGTACTTCGCCACTATGTGGAGCTACCTGTCCGGGTTCGCCGCAGTCGTCTATATCGCCGCGCCGATTATCTACCTGGTCCTGGGCATCCTGCCGGTCACCAGCCTCAGCACTGACTTCTTTATCCGGTTCATCCCCTTCATGGTGGCCAACCAGATCCTCTTCGCCTACGCCGGCCGCGGCGCGAAAACGTGGCGGGGCCAGCAGTACTCCCTGGCCCTGTTCCCCACCTGGATAAAGGCCTGCACCACCGCGGCCCGCAACGTATGGTTTGGTCGGCCCCTCGGATTCGCAGTGACACCGAAGGTGAAGCAGGACAACAGCCGTGACTGGCACCTCATCCGCCCGCAACTCATCGCCATGGGACTGCTCGCGGGCGCAGGTTTGATCGGCATGATCCGGCTCGCGATGGGCCTGAACGAACCGCTGGGGACACTCGTAAACGTCGCATGGGTCATCTACGACCTTGTGGTCTTCAGTGTGCTCATCAAGGCCGTCCGCTACGACGGGTACGTCCCAGAGGAAGAGACGGCAAAGTCAACAAAGCGATAAGGGCCGAACCGACCGCGGGCCATGCCCGTTCTCCTCCGCCTTGTTGGCTAGTCCACCGAAATCGAGTCGGCCTATTCCTTCAGCCAGACGCGCAGGTCCGGTCCGTGGTCACCTCGAACAGCCCCGCGGCTTGGAAGAAACGGCGGAATTCCATCGTTACCGCTCCGCGCCCCTGATCGTATCGGGGTAGAAGTTTATGCCCCCGTACTGTCTGATGTGGGATGCGTCTGTTACCTCCTTTGTTCCTGCCGCCTTAGGCGCTACCGGCTAGGGCGGTAGGGGACCAAAAATCTTCATCATTGGCACGAAGTGCGGGACAAAAACCAAGTGTTGGTTCCGTCCTGACGCTCGAACGTGACGGTGGATACCAGCGCCTCGATCAGCGCCAGACCACGGCCGGACTCGGCGTCCTCCCCAGGGACCGCAGGTTCCATCGGCCCGAACGGGGGCTTGGCATAGTACGCGCTGACCCGGGCCTGCAACAGTGTGGGCTGGACCGTGATGTCCACGCCCAGCTCCACGGGTTCCTCCCCGGCCGGCTCTGCGTGTTGGACGATGTTGGACGCGGACTCGATGACCGCCGTCGTGAATGTCATCTGGTCCATGTCCTGGACGAAGGGGACGTCCAGCCAGAGGCTGTCCATGTCATCGTGGACGGATTCAATGGCATCTTCGGCAGCGGGGCCACGGAAGCTGCGCGACGCGAGGACATCAGTCATTGCTGAACGCCTCGTCCGGCGAGGAGTATGCGGTGAGGACCTTGTCCATGCTCGTCAGCTGCAGGACCATCTTGACCTGCGGCTGAACGGCCGCGATCCGGAGGTCCCCGCCGGCCTGGCGGGCGGCTTTGAGGCAGCCGATGAGCGCGCCCAAGCCGGACGAGTCCATGAACGTTGTCTTTCCCAAGTTGACCACAATCCTGTTCGATCCGCCGGCGAGGACGTCGGTAACGAACTCGCGCAGCTTGGGGGCGGAGACCATGTTGAGCCGCCCGTCGGCCGTGACCTCCGCATATGAATCCCGTACCTCGTAACTGAACTCCATCAGGACTCCTTCTCCATAACCACAGCTTCGGCGGCCGATGCATAGCCCTTACAGAGTAGGCGTTAAGAGGAAGGGTTCACGATCACCAGTTGGTGCCGGGGATGGAAATGAGACGCCGATAAATATGATTCGTTAAGCTACGGCAAGAGGGTTGGAACGGCAGGGGAGGGGGTCCCGCTGGTCTGGCTTTCGTAGGTACTGGTAGACCGTCTCCCGGTTGATCCCATATCTCACCGGTGAGAATAGCTCCTTCCAGACGTAGGGACATTCGGCTCGGGACACCACCGGGCGATCACGGTGCGTTTGCTTCCGCGCTCTGATGGGATGCGCTTTAGCCCAGTCCGGTGCCCTGGCTCGCTCTGACAGCTGCACGGCTTCGGGGAATCATCAATCTTGAGCAAAATTCTTGAGGCTTTCGGGGGGAGGGGACTTTAGGATCAGGGAAGTGCCGGCTGGCACCGAACTGACGGCTGCTGGACTGGCAGCCCTGACGATTGTGGGGACGATCGCTTGTTCAAGTTTCTGAAAGTGATTACTGCTGCCCTTGCGGTCTGCGCGGCCTTGACGGTGGCAGGTGTTCAGCCTGTTCTGGCAGCTCCTGCGGCGGCCCAGATTTCGCTTAGCCCTTCGACCGGCCCGGCGGGGTCTGTTGTTGCGGTGAGCGGGACCGGCTTTAAGGTCTCTATGTCGGGAACGATCGTGGCGGGGTCAACGACGTTTGGTTTCCGGACGACGTCGGCCGGTGCCTTCAGCACCTCGATCACCATTCCGGGGACCGCGACCGGAAAGGTCACGGTCTCGGCGAAGACCTCCTCCGTCCAGGCCTCCTCGGTGTTCACCGTGGCTTCGCCGGCGCCTGTGCCCCCGCCTGTCAGCACCGCGAAGCTGGGTTTCGGTGTCGCAACCACGGGCGGTCCGCTGGCAAGCGCGGAGTTGGATGAGGTGTCCCGGCTGGCCGGGGAGAGCCCGTCCAGCGTTTTGTTCTACAAGGACTTCCTCCAGGGGCCGCCCATTAGTGAAATGAACGCGGTCCGGGCCCGGGGTGCTGTTCCCCTGGTGACGTGGGAGCCGTGGGCCTGGGGCGGCGGAGTGGACCAGCCTGCCTACTCGCTGGACCGGATCGCGGCCGGTGACTTCGATGCCCGGATCACTCAGTGGGGCCAGGCGTTGGCCGCCTGGGGGTACCCGGTGCAGCTGAGGTTCGCTCACGAGATGAACGGGGACTGGTACCCGTGGGCTGAAGGGGTCAACGGCAATGAACCCGGCGACTACGTCCAGGCGTGGCGTCACGTGCACGACGTTATGGCCGCCACCGGCGCGTCCAACGTTTCATGGGTGTGGAGCCCGAACGCCCCGTACTGGGGTTCCACTGACCTGGCCGGGCTCTTCCCGGGCGCCGGCTATGTCGATATCGTAGGCCTTGACGGGTACAACTGGGGTACGTCCGCGGTATGGAGCGGTTGGATTTCGCCGCAGGATCTGTTTGCGCCCGGGATCGCACAGTTGCGGTCCCTGGCGCCCGGGATGCCGATTCTTATTGCCGAGACGGCGTCGAGTGAGGCCGGCGGGTCAAAGGCTGCGTGGAACACTGATCTGGTGTCCTACCTCTCGGCCCAGCCGGACGTGGCGGGTTTCGTGTGGTTCCACATGCAGAAGGAAGCTGACTGGCGCATTAACAGCAGCGACGCCTCGGCGGCCGCGTTCAAGTCTGCTCTGGCGGCACGCCGGGCGTCATAGCCGGCTGATTAGGGCCGGGCTGCGGGGTTGCGGCGGACGAGTGCGATCAGCGCTGCGCCGATCAGCATGATGCCCAGTGCCGTGAGCAGGCCTGCTCCAACATTGAGTCCGGTGTAGGCCAGGGCGGCGCCGGAGGCGGGGATGGAGGTGTTCATTCCGTACATTATTAGTTGATTTCCTCTGCTGTATATTGCGCTTCCCAGCGGTCGATGCGCCGCCGGGTGATCTTGGTGGTCAGGACCGCGCACCAGGAGGCCAGGAACCATCCTGAGCGCAGCCACATGAAAATTTCCTGCGGGAAGAAGGCGGCGGCGATGACGATGTCTTTCCAGTCCCGATGCGGTATCCGCAGTGCCCGTTTGATGTCCAGGGCCACGAACAGGACGGGCACGAGCCACCAGAACAGGACCACCTGGAATACGTCCAGAGCTACTGACAGGACGATGACGGCGATCCACAGGAGTTTGAGGAAGACGCCCAGCAGGCCCATGGCCTGCTGGGCCCAGTCCCGCAGGGTGAGGCGGTTGATGCCCAGGCCCAGCAAATCCTCTACCGTGCCGACCTGCCATTTCATCCGCTGGCCCCAGAGCGCCTTGAGGGATTTCATGGAGTCGGTGTAGGCGCGCACGTCGGGTGAAACCTGGCAGACGTAGCCGAGCTCGCGGATCCGGTAGGTCAGCTCGAAGTCTTCAACCTGGGAGGTGTACACCCAGGGCCCTTCCCGGTCGTCCCGGGCAGCGATGTCCCTCAGAACTGCGTTGTTTATGGCACAGCCGGTCCCGGCGAGCACGCTGGTTTTCCCGCGGCGCAGGGCTGTGTCAGTCCACGTGGTGAACTCGGCCTTCTGCAGCCGGCTGAGCAGCCCGGGGTCCTGCATGGTGAACTTGGACGAGGACCCGCCAAGGAGCACACCGGCCTCGCTGTCGAATTCGCGTTCCCAAGCTGTCAGCGCGTTCGGCGGCAGCACGGTGTCGGCGTCCAGGCAGACCACCACATCCGCGTCATAGGCGTGCTCTGCCCAGGCGCGATTCAGGGCCTCGGATTTACGGTGCTCCAGGCGGGGAAGCTCCATCACGGTCACCGGGTACTTCCGCGCTTCCCTTGCAGTGGCGTCGGTGCAGCCGTTGGGGATGACCACAATAAGGTCGGCGGGCCGGCTCTGGACCATCAGGCCGTCAAGCGTCGCTCCGATTGACGCGGCCTCGTTATAGGCCGGGATCAGGACGACCATCCGCAGCCCCGAATCCTTGGTGGGTTGATGCCCGGATTTACCGCGGACCAGCGTCGGTGCTTTTGGTGCGCCCGGGTCAGTGCTTTCACCCTGGTCAAGTGCTGCGGTGGGTGTAGCAACCTGCACGGGGGCCTCCTTCTAGACTTCACAGGTCCCGGTGGGGACCTGGAATCCAGCCAAACAGCGCATTCTCAAATTTCCCGGCCACTATCGATCAAGGCTTTGTCAATAAGCTGACGGGCATCAAGATTCCCTCAACTAAGTGAAATATCAGCTCAAGAAATACGTATCGACGCAGGTCAGCGGTCTATTTGTCCCTAAACTGCAGCGTCGGTGGCAGCAGTGGAGCATAGGTGAGAAGGCCGGAATTATTTTTGGTCCGTCTGGAGGCGTGAGGCAGCAGAAGGAACCTCGTTCAACGAATCGCGCCTCGAGAGGGATCACCCATGCCGGGAGAGCGGGATAGGCGATCGGGGTGAGCCTGCCACACCGGGAACGCGTCCCTCCGATGCACAGGTGGTCAGCCCGTCCTCGTTCTTCCCGGCCCCGGGGCGGTCGGCTCGGGAAGGGCAGGGGGAGCTATCGCAGAGCGGTTAGGTCCCGGTCCCGCCGCGCGGCCGGCGAAGCAATGCATGGATGCGGGCGCGAAGTTCATAGGCCCGGACGGGCTTGCCAAGATAGTCATCCGCACCTGCGACAAGACCCATGACAATGTCTTCCTCCGTACCCGAGCAGGCGATCATGATGAGGTATGCGTCGCTGAATGTACGGATTCTTCGTGCAGCTTCAATACCGTCAAAATCGGGGAGGTCCATATCCAGAATGACCAGGACCGGGCCGTGGTTTTGTATCGTGTCCACGCCCTGGCCGCCGGATGATGCCTGCCGAACCACAAATCCGGATTGCTGAAGAATTTCGGAAAGGCAGGTTCTGAGCTCGTCGTCAGCCTCGACAACAACCGCCACACCCCGAACGGTCATCCGTAATTCCTTTCAGCTACCCACAGTGCGGTGATGAGGATGGTCGAGGCCTCACCATGGCAGTACCTGCTCTGGGTGTATTCCGCTTTGATCGCGATGCCCGCCCCCATCTGTGGGCAGCAGGCATCGCGGACATCACTTATTCGAAGCACCCTGCACCTCGGATGGGTCACCCACCCGGAAACGCTGGAACTGCCCGCGGAACCTGATCGCTCCTGCACCACTTCCTGACGGTTGCGCTCCGACTGCCCGGAAGAGGGGACCGGTACGCTCCTCCCTCTGGCCGGGGCCGCCGCTTCATCCCGCGATGCCCTAAAGACCGGGCGGGTATGATCTCGGAGGGCATCGCAACGGACCGGGGGTTTCATGACAGGGGCAGCAGGACGACTGGCTTTCACTGAGGACGTGAGCCGTGACCTTGAACTGCTGGAGTACGGACTCGACCCGTCCCTTGACTCACCACTGCTGCCCAACGCGGCCGTGATGGATGCACTCCAGAATCTGGTCCGGCTGGCCACCCAGTTGTGCGGCGCACCATTTGGTGTCGTTAACATCATCAGCGCCGGGCACCAGCACCAGATCGGGGCTTGGGGAGTGGACCCCGGGGTATGCTCCCGCGAGGATTCGATGTGCGCCAAAGTCTTCCTGTCCCGGGAGAAAACGATAGTTCCAGACGCCTCGCGGGATCCCCGTTTTGCCGACAGTCCTTTTGTCATCGGGGAGATCGGCAGGGTCCGTTTCTACGCCTCAGTTCCTCTGGAAACGTCCTCCGGGTTCGTGCCGGGGACGTTGTGTGTCTTTTCCGAAGCTGCCCAGGAGCTTAGCCCTAGGCAAGTGGACATGTTGGAGGTTCTCGCCAGGCAGGTCGTGGAGCTATTGGAGCTGCAGCACCGGACCGCCCAGCTCGACCGGGCCTACGCCGAGCTGGAGGAAAGCAACGCCCGGCTCGCCGGGTTCGCCGGCCGTGTCAGCCACGACATGCGCACCCCCTTGACCACGATGCTGGGCTATCTGGAAATGCTGCAGGACGACCCCGAAATTCGCGTTGTCCCCGGGGCCGCAGACGATTTGAACAAGGTCGGCGCGTCCGGGCGCCGCATGCTTGCCATGCTCGAAGACGTCCTGAACTACTCCCGTGTTGGCGGCAAAATACAGCCCGCTTACGTATCCGTCCAGACGGTCGCCAACGAAGTGATGCTGGACCTTGGCATCGCTGACCAGAACATGGTGGACATGCAGGATGTGACCGTATACGCCGACCGGGGGCAGCTGCGTACGCTGCTGCAGAACCTGCTGTCGAACGCGATGAACTACCGCAGCGCCCACCGGGAACTGCGCCTCTGTATCAGCGGAACCGCCAACTACCACGGGGCCACCATTCTCGTGGCGGACAACGGCAAGGGCATCGCCCCCGAAGACTGGGCGAAAGTCCTGGAACCCTTGGTGCGGCTCCGCCGTGACGGCGACGGGCCCGGCACAGGCCCGGGCCTGGCCACCTGCAGCAGTATCGCCAAAGCCCACGGGGGCGAACTTACGCTGTCGGAGACTCCGGGAGGCGGAACCACCGTCGCCGTCAGTTTCCCCGCCGGCTAAGCCGCCAAGCCTCCCGTCATGGCGAGACCCAGACGGCGAGGTTCAAGGATCTTCCGCCGTCCGGCCCACTTGTTACACGAAGGGGCAGCCTGGCCCCTGCTCCTGTGGCAGGAGCAGGGGCGAGGTACCAAGTGCTAGGAGATCCTGCGCTTGCGGAGCAGGACGAGCCCGGCGCCAAGCAACAGCAGGGCGAACGGTACGAGCGAGATATAGATGCCGGCGTTGGCCAGAGCGCTACCTTTGCCGCTAGTGGTGCTGCGGTAGGAAGAGTCCGTGTTGATCACGCCGCCGACGGTGGTGGAACCAGCAGCCGCGATGAAGGTGCCACCGTTACCGGAAGTGCCGGTGCCGGTCGTATCATCACTGGTCCCGTTGCCGTCGGTACCGCCAATATCGGTGCCGGAGTTGCCGCCGGTGCCGGTATCAACAGTGCCGTTGCCGCCGGTGCCGGGATCTACCGTTCCGTTGCCGCCTGTACCGTTGTCAGGGTTTTCCGTGCCGGGGTTCTCGCTACCCGGGTTTTCGGTGTCGGTGCCTCCGTTACTGCCACCAATACCGAAGTCGATATCCACATCAACGCCGGCATCCACTCCGCCGTTACCGCCAGTGCGCAAGTCCATGCCGAGGTCCACAACTGCGCCCGTCCCGCCGGTGCTGCCAGTGGGAAACGTCAGCGTCGGGCAGGGTCCGTCCAGTCCTGGCCGGGAACGTAGGCTCGTGTGATCCTGGGCTCGTTCGGCCCGCCAGGTCCTTTGCCTTAGCACCCGGACTTGGGCCAGCGTGACTTCGGGCAGCTCAATCCCAGCGGCAGCAACAGATTGGAGCGCGAGGCAGCTGCGGAGGGTAAATAGAGCGGACATCACCCCTGTTTCAGCGGCCTCAGGGAGGTAGTCAACGGGTGTCTACCGTGCGGGTGGCCGTGCCGCCGCGGCTGGATTCCACCCTCACGGAGGTTACCTGCTGAGCCGGGCCGGGCTTGGCCGTCAGGGACCAGTTACCGAGCGAGTTGATAGTGGCGGTTCCCAGCTTGGTTTTGGTACCGGCGGGCGAGACCGCGTAGACGGTGACCGAGGTTGAACCGGACGGGACTGTTCCAGCGATCTTGGAGGTGCCCGAGATGGTCATGTCCTTCCTAAGACGGTGCCGGGCGGCGGTGATGGTGAGAACGTCGCTCCGTACCGTCGTGGTTTCTGCTGCCGGCGCCGATTTGGCGGGGGTGGTGGCGGCTGCTGCGGCGTCTGTGGGCTCAGCCGTTGCGGTTGAGCCGGTGCCCCCTGCTGTTTCAGTGGATGCCGCTGCCGGAGCCGCTGCCGCTCCCTGAACCGGTTCGTCCGGGGGGATCGGATGCGGCCGGGACGCCTCGATGGGGTCGTTGGGGTCGGGGTCGTCCGGGCCGAGGCCCACGCTGAACTGGGCCATCATGTCGTGATCCTCGTGCGGGAGGTTGTGGCAGTGGATCATGTACCTGCCGCGGTGGTGCTCAAACTTCATGAGCAGCCGGACCGTCTCGCCTTCGCCAACGTATACGGTGTCCTTTGGCCCGCGTTCATAGTTGAAGGGTGCTTTCCCGTTGCGGCTGAGGATCTGGAAGTCCACCAGGTGAATGTGGACCGGATGGAACCAGCCACCCGAGCTGTTCTCGATTTCCCAGATTTCCACATCATTCAGGTCCGGGTCGGCCAGGACTTTCCTGTAGCCGCTCTCGACCACCTCGTCCCACGTCATGCCGCCGAAGGTCCAGATGTCGCCGTCCCGCTTCACGCGCATGCGCCGGGTCTTCACCGACTCGGAAGTCTTCAGGCTCATGGTGGTGCTCGAGGTGAGCAGTGTCGGCATGACCTTGGCGGCCGGTCCGGACGTATCGACCGGTTCATCGGTCACATCAAAGGCCATGACCCTGCCGGTGTAGTCGTAATCCACGTTGTTCTTGTTGGACGCATTGCGCAGTTCCACGCGCTTTCCTGCAGGGTACTTGGAGAAATCGATGAGGATCTCATAGCGCTCCGCGCTGCTATGCCGCCATGACGTCACCTGCTGGGCCGAGGGCATCAGGCCACCATCCGTGCCGACCATTGTCACGGGATCCCCTGTGCTCAAGGAGAAACGGTAGGAACGTGAAATGGAAGCATTAAGGACGCGGAAGCGGTAAATCCGCCGCTGGACCTTCATAACCGGCCACGGAGCACCGTTTACCAGGATGACGTCACCCCAGAGGCCGGAGTGGGTGTTGTCGTCATAGCCCAGGGAGCCATTGGCGGCGAACATAGCATCAGAAATGGTCAGCGGCACATCAAACCGGCCCTGGGGAAGCAGGCTCCGTTCAACTTCGTCGTGCAGGTGGTAATGGCCCGCCAGCCCGGAATAAACACTTTGCGCAGTGTTGTGGACAGCATGGTCGTGATACCAGAGAGTCCGGGCCGGCTGGAAGTTCGGGTACTCGTAGTCCTTGCATTGGCCAAGACCGGTCAAATCGTTCGCGTACCCGTCGAACTGCGGCAGCGAAGCCGAACCGTGCAGGTGGGTGGAGGTATCGAGCCGGTACCCCCACTGCGGATGGAGCAGCGGCAGCACGTTGTCCATCATCAGAGTGATGCGGTCGCCCTGATTCACCTTGATGGTGGGGCCCGGGAACGTTCCGTTGTAGCCAAGGATTGGAGTGCTCAGCCCCGGCACAATATTCGCCGAGCTAAGCTTCTGCTGAATGCGGTAGTGGTGCCTTTTGTGGCCGTCGGCATCCACCGTTGTCTTTGAGGGCGCAAGCACCGAAGGGACAGTCAAAGTCCGCTGGTACGGCTTGGGCACGTTGCGGGCAGCCAGCCGGCTCGCAGACTTTGCCTCGACCGAGCCCAGTGGCACGGCAAGCCCAAAGGCGCCGATGATTCCGATACCACCTATTTGCAAAACCTGACGGCGTGAAACTGGCATGGACAAAGGGTGCGGGGACCACCCTGCGAAAAGGCTGGAGAAATCCCGGATCCGGCATGTACGGAGAACCGCATAGCCGCTGGCAGGCAACCGGGCTGGGATATCACACCGTCAAAAATGTCGTGCTTTCGCGCCGTCGTCCCAAACTCTGTTAGTGATGGGCATTTCCGCAGTCCAAATCCCTGACGCGCTCCAGCGACGCGCGAGACGAAGTGGGCTGCGTCTTGGAGCGGGGGACTAGGAGGCGCCGGGCGTGGCATCGGTGAGGGCAATTCCGCGCCCGGCGTACTGACCGGAACGAGTTATTGGGGGCTAACTCACCGGCCAGATACGGACAGCTTGCAGCCACAACCTTGAGGAAACCCTTTGGCCCCGACCTTGCAATAGCCCTGCGAACAGGAATCCAGCTCCTAGCCGCTGCGGGGGATGGCAACGGCTGTGGGCCGGGTGTAACCCTTCATCACGGACGGCTTGCCAAGAGTGTGTAGCCTTCGGGCGTCTTGGCAGGTGGTTGCCGGCACATAGGCTGATCCTCAGGTCGGAAAGCCAGTAAGGGGTGCTGTGTGGTGGTACGAAAGCTGATCCATGGCGGCTGGTAACGGCTCCTGGTCATCTAAATACTCAATGTATTGCCGCTTCCGCGCACATCACAGCCGATGGGCAAATCACGGCCAGCCCGTTGGGCCGATTGAAACCAGCAGGCCCAGCACTTACGCCGTCAATCGCCGTCATTGGCTGCGTCGATGAACGTGGACAGCGTCTTCGCTTCGGTATGCAGCAGAAATACTTCATAGGGCTTAATTTGCCCGGCGATTTCAAGGTGGAGGGTGAAGCCATCCTATCCTGCACTGGGGCGCGCGGACCAGTTATCGAGGACCGGTGCTAGGTCATACCCCATCAGAACATAGCGCTCTTGCATGTCCCAGAAGGCCCCGGCATCCATCAGCGTCTTGTGCTCTGCACAGACGTAGGCCTCGTGATGACCAACAGTGAGGTTTTGGGTGCCCGCCACGAATGCGGAGCCCGGATTGGTGCACCGAAGCACTGAACAATTAATCATTAAGGGACGGTATCCACAGGATGCTGGGGGAATCCTTCGAATCCATCTTGGGATTTCCTTGACCTGTCAGGCCCAGTCGGGTTCGGGCTCCCCGCCTTTGATGGGCAGGGGTGCAACCAAGGGCACGGCTACCAAGACTTATGCAAGGTCGTCATTTGATGATTGCGCTGGTTGGGGCAACTACCCCGCCTGGCCTTGAGAGGTACTGGGGGCCATCGCGAGTCCGGAGGAGTCATCATGATCAGGAAGCTTCAATATGCGGCGGGGACCGGCCAAGTCGATCCTCCTCCGCGGCGGCTGGGCGCTAGGGCCGGGCTGGCCTCCGCCGCCGCCGGGGCGCTGCTGGCAGCGGCGCTGTCGCCGCTGGCAGCGGCACCGGCCATCGCTTCCACAGCCGGAGTGGGGCCGGTGGATCCGTCCAACGGTTTTCCGTCCTGGTTTTCTGACGGCACGGTGAGGCTGCAGCTTTGCTACATGGCTGACGCCGGGTGCCTCTCGGAGCCGCCAAACATTGGGGCGCCGGCTTCGTACCCGGACAACTTCCCAGAGGAGGCTTTCTGGTTTGCTGCCGAAGCGGCAGGCGGGAACCTGGGGTTGTATGAAGCGGCACTGGAAGGCGCGCACACCAACGGCGTTGTGGAACCTGGTGAGCAGATGGGCTTCGGCCGGCTCCGGTTCATCGTCGAGAACATCCTTCCCAACGCCTCGTACACGATCACGCACCCTTACGGGGTGAATGTGTTCACCTCTGAAGCGGATCCAAAGAACCCCGCGCTGGGAAGGATCAGAGTCACCCTTGACTCCGGCGTGTGCGCGCCCAGCCCGACCGTGCCCTGCGACTGGGCCGGAGTGGGCGCCGCGTTCCTGGGCGATTACAAGGCCGGCAGCACCGCGACGTTCCTCCGCCAGGTAGGGGCAGCCCCGGGAACCCTGGGCGATATCAACACACCGCGGGCCGTCACGGGAGCGCCCTCGGGCACCAACGCCGTCATTATCGACGGCCCCAACGCCGGTGGCCCGGGAATCAACACCCTCACCGTGAGCACCTTCACCGTCCAGGGGCTAATAGCGGAAGGTTCCGACGGCGCCCCCTCCACACCGGATCTCGCTGCAGTCAGTGACAGTGGACATTCCGCGACGGACAACATCACCAACATCGCGACGCCAACCATGACCGGTACTGCGCCGGCGGGCAGCCCAGCGCCCGTGCAGCTGATCGTTGACGGAGCAGCGACCCCGGTGGCAACCACACTTTCCGGCGGAAGCTACTCCGCCAGACTGGCACCGCTAGCCCCGGGCATCCATAAGATCCAGTCGCGCACCGCAAACCCCGCCTACCTCCCGGACCCCGCAACGGGTCTGGTGCCGGCAGACGTGCCGCAGTACCTCACCTCCCCGACACTGACGTTCACGGTGGACACCGCCGCTCCGGCAGCCTCCGTCACCGCCCCGTTCCCCTCAACACCCACGCTGGATAACACCCCGACACTGAACTTCTCCAGCGAAGCCGGTGCCAAGTTCGAATGCCGGCTGCTGCCCAGCAACTCCACCTGGGACCCCACCTGCGCCTCCCCCAAAACCTGGGATGCACAGGTCAACGGGACGCATGTTTTCGAGGTCCGGGCCAAGGACGCCGCCGGCAACGTCAGCGCCATCGCCAGCCGGACCGTTAGGATCGGCGCCGCCGACACCGTGGCACCCACTGTCGCCAGCCGGGCACCTGCCTCCGGTGCCACCGGCGTCGGTACCGGCACCAACATCACCGCCACCTTCAGCGAATTCGTCCAGGGCATCTCCGGCACCACGCTTACACTCAAGAACGCCGCCGGCACCACCATCCCCGCGACAGTGACCTATGACCAAGCCACCCGGCGAGCAACGCTTGACCCCACCGCCCTGCTCACCCCGAACACCACCTACACCGCCACCCTGACCGGCGGCACGGCCGCAATCCGCGACCTGGCCAACCGGCCGCTGGCATCAACCAGCTGGCGATTCACCACAAGCACCGCACCCACCGTGACCTCCCGGACACCCGGAGTAAATGCCACCGGAGTCCTGAGAACGGCCAACATCACCGCAACGTTCAGCAAACCCGTAAACGGCGTCAGCGCCACCACCTTCACCCTGAAGAACACTGCGACCGGTGCAGCGGTGACAGCCACCGTCACCCGCAACGGAACCACCAACCAGTGGATCCTCAACCCCGCCACCACACTCGCGGCCAGCACCAGGTACACCGCCACCATCACCGGCGGCCCCGGCACCATCCGCGACGTGGCAGGCACACCCCTGGCCACCACCAGTTGGAGCTTCACCACCGGCACCAGCTAAACCACCAGATACCTGAACATTTCACCCTAGGAGGCGAGGAAGGCCGGCACGTGACGGCGGTTTCTAAGAGTCGTTGCAACACCTGCTGGTTAGGTGGTTAGTAGTAACTCACGCAGACGCTCGGCTGGAGTACTCCAGCCGAGCGTTTTGCGTGAACCACACTGAAAATCACTACATTGAATGCGAAAGCGTTTTACGAGTACGACTTTGGTGGCAGCTAGCTTCACCGGCTCGAGCTGGTTGCCCGGCGGCGCGCGGACAAAGATGATCCGCGCCCCCGGCTGGTCGACGGCGCCAAACACGGCCCGCTGGAAGACTCCGGAGGATTTCACGGCTATGAGGGGATCATGGGCGCGTTGGCCGACCCGTCCCATCATGACCATGCCGAACACTCAGCATGGGTGGCCCAGATAACCGGGTCGGCTGAGCCTTTTGACCTTGCATTCCTGGACGTCGCCGCCGTGAACCGGGCGGCACCGGCCGGACAGTTGCCAGGAAGGCTTCCGGCCGGTGATCGCCTGCATGTTGTTCTCCTAAGAGTTCTGCAACGGGGTCTTGGCAGCTTTGGATGCGTGGTCAGGCGGGGAGCGGAGCCGCTTGCGGGGGGACGTGGTTGGTCGTGCGGGGCGTGCGGACGCCGACGAGGAGCAGGTAGAAGACCATCCAGATCTCTGCGGTGCAGTGCACGATGTTGAGGTTGATGAAAATTTGCATCGCGAGTGCGGGAAGCAGGAACGCGAGGACCACGGCCGTCAGGTAGCTGGCGGTGGCAACCATCAGGACGATGCCAAGCGTTTTGGGGAAAAGCCTGGACTTGATGGCCGGGTACCCAAGGGGCACCAGCCATAGTCCGAAGAAGACCTGAGCGGGCTGGTCGACCCGTGATTCGGAAGGCTTTCCGGGCGCCGTTCGGGGCTAACGGAGTGCGGCTCCATCCCGTTTGGGTCCCTGTTCTCGCGCGCTGAGAAAGTCATATCTGCAGTAGATGCTTATGTGAAAGCGGCTGAAGCGTGATCGGACCAACGAAGTCGCGAACGTCGATTTTGAACACCAACATCAGGAGGACGGCGAGGAGAAGATAGCCAAGCGCCAAGGCTGCCCCGACGCTTGTGATGGTTTTCCCCGGAGTCCGCCGTTTCGTCTTTGGGAACTGCTTTGCGTACTCATCTGCGGTTCCGAATTCTGCTGCCGCCGGGGTCCCTGATGCTGCCTGATGAGCCCGCATATCGTCGAGCAGGGCAGGGACCACAAGTTGATCGTCCCAGCTGCGGGCACTCCCCCATACATTCTGGAACGCCGATAACCGTGATTCCGTCAACCTGTTGAGGCTCGGACAAGCTGCGCTGGTGCTCTGTTCCGTCCACAGTTGGGGTCAATTCGGGTTACCCATGGCTGGAATCGGGAGCCGTTGGGGTAGCTCCCTGACAGCAGCAGCGGTGAATAACCCGTCAGGATTGTCCCCGGTTGGGGGCGGGCGGGTACGGACTTCTCCTTCAAATCTAGATCAATTTCGGTTGTTCCCCAGGACCACGAGGAGCCGTGTGTCAGCTTTGGGTGTAGCTGGCCTGGCGGAGCTTGCCACCTATGATGGCTGATATGACCGAACATGTCCGGGAAGAGGTTGCCGGAAAACTCGAGCAGGTAATTGCCGCCCAGCTGCGGCATTACCGCACGTCCCAGGGCCTGTCCTCCGCTGAGCTTGCTGCCCGCACCGGGATGTCCAAGGCCATGATCTCGAAGATCGAAACAGCGAGCACGTCCTGTTCTCTGACCACCCTGCAACGGCTCGCTGACGGGCTGAAAATTCCCGTCACGGCGCTGTTCCGCGGCGCGGACACGGACCGGGACGCCACCTTCACCAAGAGCGGCCAGGGGAGCCTCACCGTCCGCAGCGGTACCCAGCACGGGCACGAATACCGGGTGCTGGGTACCTTGAAGGGCCGCACGGATGCACTGGAGCCAACCTTGGTGACGCTCACGGATGCGTCGGACGTTTTTCCGCTCTTCCAGCACCCTGGTACGGAGTTCATCTACATGCTGGCAGGCAAGATGATCTACGGCCACGGCCAGTACGAATACACCATGGAGCCAGGCGACTCGCTCCTCCTTGACGGTGAAGGTCCCCACGGTCCGCTTGAGCTTCTGGAGCTTCCCATCACGTTCCTCGCCGTGGCCGCGAAGTAGGACGCCGGGGGACAGGCGTCAGGTCAGGACGTCACCCGCTGGGGCGAGCCCAGCTCAACCGGCTCTTCGTCGCTGAGGTACGCGGCCTCCGCGTGGGCCGCGATGTCGATCCCGCGCAACTCGTCTGCCGCATCTATGCGCAGGCCCATGGTCATGTCGATGGCCTTGGCGATGCCCCATGTCAGCAGGAACGAGTAGGCAAGGACGGCGGCTGTGGCCAGCGCCTGGATCCCGAGGAGTTCCGGGCTTCCACCGTAGAAGAGGCCATTGACCCCGTTGGGAGCGGCATCGGTGGCAAAGAGGCCCACAAGCAGGGTCCCCAGGATCCCGCCCACCAGGTGGACACCCACCACGTCAAGGGAGTCATCAAAGCCCAGCCGGAACTTCAGTTCGATGGCGAGCGAGCAGACAGCGCCTGCAATCAGGCCGATGGCGAGTGCTCCCAGTGGGCTTACGGCTCCGCAGGCGGGAGTGATGGCAACGAGCCCGGAAATAAGCCCCGAGGCGGCTCCCATGCTGCTGGTGCTGCCGAGCCGGGTGCGCTCCATCAGGGCCCAGGCGAGCAGCCCGGCTGCACCTGCCACAGCGGTGTTGAGGAAGACCACCGATGCCGAATGTCCTGCCGTCAGTGCGGACCCGGAATTGAAGCCGAACCACCCGACCCACAAGAGGCCGGCACCCACAAGGACGAGGGGGCGGCTGTGCGGTTTCGTGTGTTCGCTCCGGGGCCAGCCGGCGCTGCGCCCCAGGACAAGGGCAAGGGCCAGGGCCGCGATGCCGGAGTTGATGTGAACCGCTGTTCCGCCGGCGAAGTCAATAGCCTTGAGGTTGTTGATGATCCAGCCACCGGTCACGGAACCATCCGCGGAGGTGAAAGCGAATACCCAGTGGGCGACGGGGAAGTAGACGAGTGTTGCCCAGAGGGCGGCAAAGGTCATCCAGGCGCCGAACTTCATTCTGCCGGCCGCCGCGCCGGCAATGATGGCTGTGGTGATTCCGGCGAAGAACAGCTGGAAGGCGCCAAACAGAGCCGGTGGCAGTGGCGCTTCCGGATCCTCCGTGAGCATTTTGTCGAGGCCAAAGTATTCGGCGGGATTTCCAACAAGCCCGGCTCCGGCCACGGAATCACCAAAGACCATCGAGTAGCCGAAAAGGGCCCACAGCACGGCGACCAGGCTGACGCCGCCGAAGCACATCATCATCATGTTCAGGATGCGGCGCGATCCCACCATGCCGCCGTAGAAAAGGGCAAGGGCAGGGATCATGATGCATACCAATGCGCTTGCAGCGAGGATCCAGGCAACATCTCCAGAATTCAAGGGATCTCCAATCGGGAAGGTTTCTGTGGCCGGATGGGCCAGCAAGGGGAAAGGGGCGCGTCAGCCGGCGAGCAGCCAGCTGGACGCGGCCTTGCGGTAGCGGCTGATGCCTTTGTACTCGGCCATGTCTTCGGGGAGTTCGGCCAGTACGCGGCCCAGGCGCTCCCGCCATGCGGGGACTCGGGCGATGTCCGCAAGGGACAGGAGGTGGGTCCGGACCAGGAACAGGACGGCGCCAGACCGGGGAAGGCGGATGAGGTGCTGGACTTCCACCCGCAGGTGGAGTCGCTCCGGAAAAGCCGGGTCTGCGGCCACCGCGCTGCGCTGGCTGGCCCACACGGGATACGTTTCCGTGGAGGTGTCCAGGCGCCGGTCCACAGTCATGGTCCAGTTGGTCCTGCGGTACTTTTCACCTGGCTGCAGGCGCATCAGGAACTGCTGTGCCCGGCACGCTATCTGCTCCTCGTGAATGCGGGGGACCGGTCCGTGGACTTCGAGGAACTTCATTCCCACGTCGAACCCCAAGGACCAGTCGGCCGCGAAGGTGACCAGGCCGGCGTCGAGCCAGAGGGCGTCCTCACGCTGGTCCAGGAGTGCAATGTCGTCCTGGACCTGGCTGCCCAGGAACCGCAGGGGAGACAGGGGCAGGGTGGCGTCGTCCCCGAGGGTGAACACAAGCTCAAGATCCAGCAGGGCGTTCCGCCAGGTGCAGGCGTTACCCTCCCGGCGGAAGGACATGGAGTCCGGATGTTCCTGCGCCATGAGGGGAAGCAGTGTTGCGATGGCATCCCAGACGGCGAACTCCATATGGGGCAACACCTGAAGACGTGAGGCGTCCCGGTTCAGCACCTCGTCCCGTTCTTTCAGTTCGGCAAGATAGTGCTGATCGATATCCAGGATCCGGGTGCCCCACGTACCGGCCTCTGTCTGCACCGGGTTGGGGGCTGGTTCCACATTGGCGCTGTACCGGTAGGAGTTCTTGGGAAACGGGAACGGGAAGCGGGCGATCCGTTCCGGCAGGACGGCAGTCCCGCTGTTCTTGCTCATAAGCTCGGTGCTCAAAGGTCCAACTCCAATTCCTGGTCCAGGCTGCGTGAGACGCAGCACATCATGGTGGTGTTCGCAGTCTTTTCGGCGTCGCCCAGGTAGAGATCCCGGTGCTGGGGAGTTCCGCGCAATACCGGAAGCGCACACTCGCCGCAGACGCCCTTGCGGCACATGTTGGGAACGCTTTTTCCTGCTTTCTCGAGTGCTTCCAGCAGGGAGACGCCGGCGGGGACCTGTAAGGTGGTGCCGCTGCGTGCCAGATGTGCGGTGAACGGCTGGCCTTGATCCAGCTCCGGGGTGCCGAAGGGCTCGGAATGCAGTCTGCTCTTGGGCCAGCCTTGCTCCAGCGCCTGTCCGAGGACGGCATCCATAAAGGCGGCCGGTCCGCACACGTAGAGGTGTGTCCCGATTCTCTGGGTGCTGAGCTTTTCCCTGAGCTGTTCCTGGAACGCTAGGCGGTCAGTGCACTCCGTCATGGCCGGTCCGAGGAGTTCCCGCGCCTCCGCAGCGTGTGCGCCGGCACCGGGCCGGTACACATAGAGCAGCGACACGTCGGAAGATCTTTCGACGGCGGCCCGGGCGTGCGAGAGCATGGGCGTGATGCCGATACCCGCCGCCACGAGCAGGTGGTGTTTGGCCGGGGCAATCGGGGGAAACGCGCTGCGGGCCAGCGAGGTGTAGACGGCATCACCGGCGGCAAGCCGGTGCATGGCCAGCGAACCGCCGGCACCGTCCTCCACCCGGAGCACTGAGATGGTGTATTCCGACGGCGCGCTGCCGGAACCTGTCAGCGAGTAGGCGTTTGCGCCGTCCCCGTACTGCACCACGAGGTGGCTCCCCGGCACATAGGGCGGAAGCGGGGCCCCTGTGGGGTTCTTGAAAACGATGCTGATGACCCGCCCGGCCTCAGGACGGACGTCCGCAACCTCCAGCAAGAGGCCGCCCCGGACTGCCGGGTGGATTTCGGCCTCGGCTGCCACCGCCGTCATGCTGCCTCCTCCGCATGGGCGGCATAGCCGAGATAGCTGGCCTGCCGGCGGGAAAAGTGGCTGGAAATGATCAATACGGTGCCGCATCCCTGGCACACCACGTTTGAGCCGGGCTGCTGTTGTGTCCGCGCCGTTGTGTGGCAGTGCCCGCAGAACACTGTGGAGGGCTCACCAGTGTCCTGGAGGATTTCGATTTCCTCCTCCACCAGGCCACATCCTGCAGCCGCGGCCGCAGCGGCATGGACGTCGGCTGGAGGACCGGCGAGCACAAGGCGTACCCCTACGCATGCGTCGGAGAGCACTAACTGAAGGCAGGACAGGGCTTCCCGGTCCGCGGATTCGAAGTCCAGGTGCTGCCGGAGTGCTCCGGGGGCATCTTCCGGTGCCGGCACCGCCGGCTTTCCGAACGACACGCAGATTACGCCGCGGAAGCCGGGCCCGTTCCCGCCTGCTGCAGAGGCCGCTGCCCGGGAATCTGGTACGGGTTGCATGGCCGGTCTAAGGGGCGAAGGAGCGGTGACCGGTGTAGAAGCCCAAAGCATAGTCGGGCGTCTCAAACTTCACCGTTGTGCCCTTCGGGAAGAACAGGACGTCGCGCTCCTTCGCATGGAGAACATCCCCCGTTGCCTGGTCGGTGAGGATGAACTCCCCCTGCACCACTACCTTCATCTCGTCGTAGGTGTACTCGTAAACCAGGGGTTCGGAGGCCTTGAGCTCAAAGAAGCCGGCGCTGATTGCTGAACCGCCGGGGTTGGACAACGAATCGCCGATTGCGGCATCACAGCCTGGTTCGTTCATGGCGGGAAGGCCGATGTAGCCGCCCTCCACCTTGTGGATAGATCCTGCCTTGCTGAGGCTGCCTGTATGCGTTTCCATGGGTGCTCCTTCGTGTAATGGAATGAAACTATGATTCATGACAGTGAACGGTGCTGGGTTTCGAGGAGGTTAAGTTGCTGTTGCCGTTGGCCGCCGGACGCGACATCCAGAGTTAACAATTCGTGCGTCTACTGGAAACACTGTTTTGACTACTGTGGTTCAACAGCGTTTCATATCAAGTAACTGCAAGCGAACAGGACAGTTTCCGATGACAAGTCTCGCGACCCCTGAAGTACAAACAGATGCATCTTTGGCAGTGAGCGCCGCCCGTATCTCCCTTGCGGACATTGCGAAAGCGCACGACGTCCGCTTCCTCCTGGCCACCTTCGTGGACATGACCGGCAAGCCCTGCGCCAAGCTGGTCCCGGTGGACGCCGCCGACGAACTCGAAAACGGTGCCATGGGTTTCGCCGGTTATGCAGCGGGTCTTATGGGGCAGAAGCCGCAGGACTCGGACCTGATCGCCGTTCCCGATCTGGCCTCCTTCACACCGGTTCCCTTCATCAAAGAGGGCCTTGCCATCATCCACTGCGACCCGCACGTTGACGGCAAGCCCTGGCCTTACGCCCCGCGGGTGATCCTGAAAAATACCCTGGCCCGCCTCGGGGGCAAGGGCATGCAGGCCAAGGTGGGCGCTGAGGTGGAGTACTTCCTGGTGAAAAAGAACGACGACGGGACGCTGAGCACCGCCGATGAGCGGGACGATTCTCCGCGCCCGTGCTACGACGCCCGCGGCGTCACCCGGATGTACGACCACCTCACGTCGATCTCGGATGCGATGAACGGTCTGGGTTGGGGCAACTACGCCAATGACCATGAGGATGCCGCCGGCCAGTTCGAGCAGAACTTCAACTACGCGGATGCGCTGACCACGGCTGACCGGGTGGTCACCCTGCGCTACATCCTGAACATCCTGGCCGAACAGCGGGGCATGACCGCCACCTTCATGCCCAAGCCCTTCACCGACCGCACCGGCACCGGCCTGCACTTCCATCTGTCCCTGTGGTCGGGCGCCGAAGCGCTGTTCCCAACCAACCAGAACAATGCGGACGACGACGGCCGCGGCCTTGGGATCTCCAGCCTCGCCTATTCCTTCATCGCCGGAATCCTGGACCACGCACCCGCTCTTCAGGCGTTCCTCGCCCCCACCGTGAATTCCTACAAGCGCACGGGCGCTACTACCAGCTCCTCCGGCGCTACATGGTCGCCCCGCAAGGCGTCCTTCGGCGGCAACGACCGCACGCACATGATCCGGGTCCCGGACAACAAGCGGATCGAGCTGCGCTCCGGGGACGGCTCCGCCAACCCGTATCTGGCCATTGCCACTGCCATCGCTGCCGGGCTGGACGGCGTCGAGAAATCCGCTGACCCCGGCGCGCCGTCCGGTCCCGGCGAGTCTAAAGCGGACGCGCACCTGCTGCCGGCAACCCTGCTCCACGCTGTGGAGGCGCTCCGGCAGGACCCCGTGATCCTGGCCAGCCTCAGTGGCGACGCGGAGATCGGCAAGTACTACGCGGACGCCAAGGAGGAGGAATTCCTGAGCTGGCACAACCAGGTCAGCGACTGGGAAATCCGTTCGTATCTGACCTCCATCTAATCCAGCTTCGATGTGACCACTCCAAGCAAGTAAAGGACCCCCACCATGTGCGGAATCGCCGCGCTGCAGCTGCGCAATCCCTCGCTGCACCCCCAGATGGGCAGCCTGCTGTCCTCCATGCTGTGCCAGATCGTGGACCGCGGGCCGGACTCCGCCGGCCTGGCCGTCTACAACACCCCCGGTTTGGTTTCGGCCGGCACCTCCACCCTCAGCCTCCTCGGCAAGGACCAGGGCATCACGACGGCGGCAATCACCGCAGGCGTCGCGGCTTTGCTGCCGTCTGATGCCGCAGCTGCGGTCCAGGTGGTGGGCGACACCACCCTGGTGAGCGCCGCCGTCGGGACTGACCTGCTGGTGAAGGCCGTGAGCGAAACCCTGATGGACGCCACCATCATCGGCCGCGGCGAGCACGTGGCGGTCATGAAGAGCGTGGGCCATCCCATGGACATCGCCGCCGAGCACGGCCTCGAGGCGATGGCCGGAAGCCAAGGGTTGTCCCACACCCGGATGGCCACCGAATCCGCCGTCACCGCCGGCGGTTCCCACCCGTTCTCAGTGGCCGACGACCTCTGCCTGGTCCACAACGGCTCCTTCTCCAACCACGCCACGGTGCGCCGGGACCTTAAACGCGAAGGCGTGGTGTTCGACTGCGAAAACGACACCGAGGTGGGCGCTCGCTACGTCGCCTCCCGGCTGAAGCAGGGTGACACCCTCGAAGAAGCCCTGGTAAACCTCGGTAAGGTCCTGGATGGTTTCTACACCCTGGTGGTCACAACAGCGGACAGCATGGCCGTGGTCCGGGACCCCATCGCGTGCAAGCCGGCCATCATCGCCGAAACGGGTGACTACGTGGCCATGGCCTCCGAATACCGCGCCCTTGCCGGACTGCCCGGCATCGAGAACGCCCGCATCTTTGAACCGGAACCCGGAAAGGTCTACACATGGTCACTCTGACAGCCCCCGAAATCCTCGCCCCAACACCAGCCGCTGCCGCCAACCCTGCAGTCCTCGACCTCGCCGCCAGCTCGGTCCGGGAACTCAACCAAGCCATCCACCAAGCCGTGGACGGGCAATCGTGGACCGTCACCAACCCGGGCGGGAAGCACAGCCTGGCCGTCGGCATCGATGCGGACATCAACGTGACCATCGAAGGCCATGCCGGCTACTACCCAGCCGGGATGCACCAAAAAGGCGACGTGACCATCAATGGCAATGCCGGCGTCGGCCTCGCGGAAAACATCATGTCCGGCACGGTCCATGTGAAAGGTGACGCGTCCCAGTCAGCGGCCGCCACGGGCCATGGCGGCCTGGTGGTCATCGACGGCAACGCCGGTGCGCGCTGCGGGATCTCCATGAAGGGTGTGGACATTGTGGTGGGCGGTAACATCGGCCACATGTCCGCCTTTATGGCCCAGGCCGGCCGGTTGGTGGTCTGCGGCGACGCCGGCGACGCCCTTGGCGACTCCATCTATGAGGCCCGGATCTACGTCAAGGGCACGGTGGCTTCCCTCGGCGCGGACTGCGTCGAAAAGCCGCTGCGCGAAGAGCACCTTGCCGAGCTCGCGGAGCTGCTGGCCGCCGCCGGCCGTACGGACAACCCTGCTGACTTCAAGCGCTACGGCTCAGCCCGGAACCTTTACCACTTCCACGTCGACAACTCGACGTCGTACTAGGAGCCACTATGACCATCACCTCCGTTCCTGCTCCTGCTCCAGCGCCCACTTACAACGCCGAACCTCAAAACATCGCCGAATTGGGCCTGCGCGAGTCCGCCACTTTCGACCGCGCCACCATCGCGGACATCCAGCGGGCTGCAGCCACCGGCGTCTACGACATCCGCGGCTGGGGCGCCAAGCGCAAAGTCCCGCACTTTGACGACCTGCTTTTCCTCGGCGCCTCGATGTCCCGCTACCCGCTGGAGGGCTACCGCGAAAAGTGCGATACCGACGTCGTTCTCGGCGACCGGCACGCCACGCGCCCGCTGCACCTGCAGACCCCGGTGACCATCGCCGGCATGAGCTTCGGTGCCCTGTCGGCCAACGCCAAGGAGGCGCTGGGTCGCGGCGCTTCGGAAGTAGGCACCTCCACCACCACGGGTGACGGCGGCATGACGCCTGAGGAGCGCGGCCAGTCCCAGCACCTCGTGTACCAGTACCTGCCGTCCCGCTACGGCATGAACCCGGACGATCTCCGCAAGGCTGACGCGATCGAGATCGTCCTCGGCCAGGGCGCCAAGCCCGGCGGCGGCGGCATGCTGCTCGGACAGAAAATCACCGAACGCGTCGCAGGCATGCGCACCCTCCCGGTGGGCATCGACCAGCGCTCAGCTAGCCGCCACCCGGACTGGACCGGCCCGGACGACTTGGAGATCAAGATCGGCGAACTGCGCGAAATCACCGACTGGAAAACCCCCATCTACGTCAAGATCGGCGCGTCCCGCCCGTACTACGACACCGCCCTCGCCGTGAAGTCCGGGGCCGACGTCGTGGTGGTGGACGGCATGCAGGGCGGCACCGCCGCCACGCAACAGGTCTTCATTGAAAACGTCGGCATCCCAACCCTCGCCGCCATCCCGCAGGCCGTCCAGGCCTTGCAGGAACTCGGTGTCCACCGCAAGGTCCAGCTCATCGTCTCCGGTGGGATCCGCACCGGCGCGGACGTCGCGAAAGCGATGGCTCTCGGCGCTGACGCTGTCGCCATCGGGACCGCGGCCCTGATCGCCCTGGGCGACAACGACCCCCGCTACGCTGCCGAATACTCCGCGTTGGGCTCCGCCGCCGGCTTCTATGACGATTTCCAGGACGGGCGGGACCCGGCCGGCATCACCACCCAGGACCCGGAGCTGGCCTCCCGGCTGGACCCGGTAGCTGCCGGCAGGCGTCTGGCCAACTACCTGCGCGTGCTGACTATGGAGGCCCAGACCATCGCACGGGCCTGCGGCAAGTCGCACCTGCACAACCTGGAACCCGAGGACCTCGTGGCGCTCACCATCGAAGCCTCCGCCATGGCACGCGTGCCGCTGGCCGGCACCAGCTGGATTCCCGGTGCAGGCCAGGGAAACTTCTGATGCCTGACTCTTCCGACTATGTGGTCGTGGGCGCCGGCCTGGCCGGCGCCGCCACCGCCTGGCAGCTCGCTGCCCGCGGTCACCAGGTCACCCTCCTGGAGCGCAACACCCCGGCCAGCCACGACGCCAGCTCCCACGGCTCTGCCCGGATCTTCCGCTACGCCTACCCGGACCCCTTCTATACGCAGGCAGTGCTGGAATCCAAAGCGCTATGGGATGGGCTGGCCGCCGCCGCCGGAACCCCGCTGATCACTCCCTTCGGCGCGGTGGATTACGGTTCAGAGCGTAACCCCCGGCTGCTGGCCTCGGTGCTGGCCAGCGAAGGTATAGAGCATGAGCTCCTATCCGCTGCTGACGCCCGCAAGCGCTGGCCGCAAATTGCCTTCGACACGGACGTCCTCTGGCACCCCGGCGCCGGCGTCATTGACGCCGAAACCGCCGTCAACGCCATGGTGGCCCTGGCGGCCCGGAACGGCGCCGAAGTCCTGACCGGCTGGAACCTGCGCAGCGTGGAACGCAACGGCAGCGGTTACCGCCTCATTTCCTCCACCGGGGAAACGTTCGACACCGGCAACGTCGTCATCAGCGCGGGCGGCTGGCTTCCGGAACTGCTGGGGCGGCTGCAGCTTCCGCAGGGGTTCAGCGCCGGGCTCCCGGAGATAACGGTCCGGCAGGAGCAGGCGTTCCACTTTAGATACCGGGATCACGACGGCAGCGCTGCTTCAGGTGCCGCAGGCTGGCCCACTTTCATCCACAAGGCTGCCGAAATTCAGACCTACGGTCTGCCCGGCGGACGCGACGCCGGCTTTGCCGGGCAGAAAGTGGCCGAATACAACGGCGGCCCATTCATTCCCTCCGCGGCACAGCAAACCGGCGTTGTTGATCCGGCCAACCGCGAACGCGTAGTGGACTACGTCCGGCACTACCTGCCAGGCCTGGACCCCGAGCCCTATGCGGAAACCACCTGCCTGTTCACGAACACGCCCAACGAGGACTTTCTCATCGACCGCATCGACAACCTGACCATCCTGTCCCCGTGCTCCGGACATGGGGCCAAGTTCGCGCCGCTCATCGGCCAATGGGCTGCAGACCTCACCACGGGGGCCGGTGGCGTTCCCGCCCGGTTCCGTCCCACGTCTTCAACAGCTCTTACCACCTAGAACGGATACCAGTGAGCCTTCCACAGACAGTACCCACGGCATATGCGGTGCCTTCTGCCAACGACTGCGCGTCCACTGTCACCAGCCTGCTGCAGGACATCTCCACCATCGGCAAGGACACATCCAGGGGCGGATACTCGCGTCCAGTGTTTTCCACAGCGGAAAAGGACCTAAGGGCCTGGTTCATTGAACAGGCTGAACGCCGGGGACTGGAAGTCCATACCGACCAGAACGGAATCATCTGGGCATGGTGGGACACCGCAACTCGCACCAGGCGGGACGCCGTTGTTACCGGCAGCCACCTGGACTCTGTTCCCGGCGGCGGCGAGTACGACGGTCCGCTGGGTGTCGCGTCGGCACTGGTCGCCGTCGACCTCCTCAAGGCCCGCGGACTCCGTCCCCGGCGGCCGCTGGCCATCGCAGTCTTCCCCGAAGAGGAGGGCTCACGGTTCGGCGTTGCCTGCCTGGGCTCCCGACTTTTGACCGGTCAGCTGGACCCGGACAAAGCCCGCCGCCTCAAAGATCCGAACGGAGACACGTTCGCCGACATAGCTGCCGCCAACGGGCAGGACCCCCGACTGATCGGTGCAGACTACAAGACCCTCCAGCAACTGGGAGTCTTCGTGGAACTGCACGTGGAACAGGGCCGGGGACTGGTGGACCTGAACCAGCCGGTGGCCATCGGTTCCTCCATTCTTGGCCACGGCCGCTGGAAGCTCAGCATCAGCGGGCAGGGAAACCACGCGGGCACCACCCTGATGAAGGACCGAAGCGACCCGATGATCGCGGCAGCCAAGACGCTGCTGGGCATCCGTGACACAGCCAGGAAGTACCGGGACGCCCGCGCAACCGTAGGCAGGCTGCAGCCAGTCCCCGGCGGGACCAACGTCATCGCGTCCCGAGTGGATCTGTGGATCGACGTGCGACATCCGGATGATTCGGTTACCGCAGCTTTGGTGGAAGCCATCGGGCTCAACGCCCAGGTTATGGCGGCGGAGGAGGGGTGCACCGCCAACATCACCACTGAGTCCCTGAGCCCCACTGTTCATTTCGACGGCGGACTGAGGGACCTACTGCAGGGGCTGCTTCCCGCAGCTCCTGTCTTGGACACCGGAGCCGGGCACGACGCAGGCGTGCTGAGCTCGCACATCCCCACCGCCATGTTATTCGTGCGGAACCCCACCGGAATCTCACACTCACCCGACGAACTGGTGGAGGACTGGGACGCGGAAGAAGGCGCCATGGCCCTGGCGGACTGCCTAGCCGGGCTGCTGGGCGAGGCTCGCATCATCAGCTAAGGGCTGCCGCACATCGCTCGGAGGCAACTAACCTCCCGGTTCGTCAAGCTGGGGTGTGCCCCAACCGCACCGTTCGTTGCGAACTTTTCCGGAATTGGCGAGTCCGCTTGCACGCGCCGCCGTGGCCTTGCAGTTGCCATCTTTGGCGCCGTGCTTGATTCATCAACTGCGGGACACCGTTCGCGATGACCCTGGGTACCGACAGGCTGCTGCCGAAGGCACTGGCAATAGTCCACGGCGATTTATAGTTCCAATATCGCCATCTTTGTTTTCACCCTACTCGGAGTGGGCGACATGTCCGTTCTGGCCTCATCACGGACTTGGGCTGCAATGTCAAGGAGGGCATTGATGAAACTAAGATGGGCTCAGGTTCCACCCGCCCCGGGCGTTCGTTAAAAACCGGTGCATGTAAACTTTGTTCCCCCTCACACGACTGGAAGGACCTTATGGAGGTTCATGGCAAACCCGTCGATGAGCAGACGCGCTGCGTCCACTACCGGACCCGCAAAGACATCATCGCCGTTAAGTTCAACTGCTGCGGGAATTACTATCCCTGCTTCCGGTGTCATGAAGAATGTTCGGACCACCCCGTTACGCTGTGGCCGGAGGACCAATGGCAGGAGCGGGCGATTCTCTGTGGTGTCTGCGGGACAGAGCTGAGCATTGTTGAGTACCGTGCAAGCACCCGCTGCCCGTCGTGCTCATCGGAGTTTAACGAGGCCTGCAGCAGTCACGCGCACCTCTATTTTGACACCTCGTCCAGTGTTCCGCTCTCGTAAGTGTCGGCTTCGAGGCCTCGGGCCGATATGGCGTCGCCCATGGCTTCAGCAGTCTGGATGAGCCCGACGATAACGGGAACCACAATTTCATAGCTGTAAGCTTTTTGGCCTCGGGCGAGAAATGCCTCCCGCGCCGTGGTGATAGACGATGATAGAAGCGGAATCGCGCGTACCGTCAGCGACAGGACCAGGCTGGCCCGCCAAGGGCTTATGCCCATGTATCGCAGCGGTTCAAGCATTTTGCCGAAAAATTCGAGCATGTCGCTGCTGCGGGTGGTGTATGTGAGCAGGCTTGCCAGCAGAATGGCGATAAGTAGGCGGATGCCGAACATTGCCCCGCGCTGCAGACTATGGAAAAGAATTTGGGCTGCGACCGTCAGCACCACGATGGGGACCACCGGCCGCACCGCCGCCCACACCAGTGGAGGCCGAAGGCCCGCGGCCGGGTAGACCAGCAGAGTGGACAGCAGGATCGCTCCTAGCGCATACAGATTCTCTACGAGGAAAACAGCGGTGAGAATCAGGAAAAGCAGTAGGAATTTGGCGGAGGCGGGCGCTCGGTGCAGCCCCGAAGCACCGTCGACGTACAGCCCCATCATCGGCGGATGCGCTCCTTTTCACGGTTGCCGATGAGGCGTCGGTAAGCGGACACGGCGTCCTGGGGTGAGCCGTCGAAGTGAACCTGTCCCCGATCCATAAGGATGACTCGGTCGAAATCCTCAATAATTTCCAAATGATGAGTCATCAGGATGACCTGCTGGCTCAGGTTTCCAATGGTTTCGAGGAAGATCTGAACATTGTGCAGATCAAGGAGGGTGGTTGGTTCATCACAAATCAGAATGTCCGGTTGGGTAACCAGGACGGAGGCCAGGGCGAGCATTTGCTTTTGCCCGCCGGATAGGAGGTGAGCTGAGTGGCTGGAGAGTTCCGATAACCCGTAACGGTCCAGAGCTTCGGCCACGATAGCTGCCTTTTCCACCTTGGAAAGCTTTTGTCCCCGGAGCCCCAGAGCGACGTCCTCGGCAACAGAGGGCATGATGATCTGGTGATTCGCGTCCGAGAACATGAACCCTACTCTGCGACGCACCTGGACAGCGTTTTTGCGCGTGTCGACACCGTCCACCAGAACGGATCCGCGCCGCGGGATCAATAGGCCGTTGAGGGTCCGGGCCAGGGTGGATTTGCCGCTCCCGTTTGCACCAATGAAGGCAACCCGATGTTCGCGAAGGTCAAGGCTTACCTCTCGAAGCACGTCGAATCCGTCAAAGTCATGACTGACGTCATTCAGGGAAATCATGGGCGCAGATCCTCTCGGGTGCTTTACGCGGGCCCTAGGCTCCGCTTTCGCCTCGCCGGATACCTACGGCCGGAACCGGGTAGGCGCGGTGTACTGCAGCTGCCACCAGCGCGGCCAGCACTGCTTTCAGGATGTCTCCTGGAAGGAACACCACCGAGCCGATGAGGGTGACGCCGAGATCCAATCCAGTGACCAAGGGCGAAACAAGCGCTCCCAGCAGGTCAATGACCAGTACTCCGCCGAGCAGCACGGCCGTCAAAACCCTTGCAAAATATCGTTTCCCGGCACGGATCCTGTCCGTCAGAAAGCCGATGACGAAAGCGCCGGCGACCCATCCCAGGAGATAACCCAGCGATGGAGTCATGAACACCCCGATGCCTCCGCGACCTCCTGACAGCAGCGGGAGACCGGCCGCGACCAAAACCAAGAAGGTGACGATGGCCAGCGTCCCCCGCCGCGCCCCAAGAATGGCACCAGCCAGGAACACACCCAAGTTCTGCAGGACGATCGGTACCGCCATACCTGCAACTGGAACCGCGACAAAACCCAGGGTTGCAATGAGCGCAGCAAACAAGGCAATAAGTCCAAGGTCACGCGGCAACAGCATGGTGCGTCCGCGGGAGCGAGGTACCTCAGTGGGCTGACTGGAAATAAGACTGTCTGGCCTGACATTCCTCTCATTCATAACGCCCGCGCCCGGGGTTGTTCCAGAGTCCTCGGCGGCGGGAAGGTTTTCCTGAATCGTCATTGATAGATCCTTACGTTTGCTGGGAATGTTCCTGCAGCAGACTTTAGTAAGCCCTTGGCTACTCAATTTTGGAGGGCTTCAACAAAAAATATGATGAACGGTTGACTGGGCTACCGAACGCCTCCGGTTACGACCGGATCTGGCATGACTGTCAACCACCAGCCCCACATCGCCGTCGTCACCCGCCCTGACTTCACATCCTCCGGGGGAAAGCCCGTCTCGCCGGCGCCCACAGGGCCATGAAAGAAGCCGACATTAAGCGCCCGACGGATGGCTCATCGTCGCGGGCTACGGCATCGAAAACGGCTAGATGTACTCAGCCAGTAGGTTGGTTGCACCTGCTGATGGGTGGTTTGCCTCCGAGGCTGCTGTGTGGCCGGTGGTTGTTGTAGAAGTTTAGCCATGGCTGCAGGGCGTCGGTGCGTGCCTGGTTGGACGTGAAGGGTTGCCGGTAGGCCCAGCCTTCCTGCAGGGTGCGGTTGAAGCGTTCGGCTTTGCCGTTCTGCCAGGGGTGCCGGGGTTTGATCAGGATGTGTTTGCGCCCAGCGCCGTCAGTGCGTCCTGGAAATCCCGGGAGAGCCGGTAGGCGAACGCGTTGTCAGTCATGACGCGTTTGACCGGTGCACCGTTGGCGGCCATTGCTGCTGCCGCCCGAGTGAGGAAGCCGGCGCAGGTCGGGCCTTTCTCGTCGGGCAGGACCTCGGCGTAGGCAAAGCGGGTGTAGTCGTCCACGGCGACGTGGACGTAGTCAAAGCCCATTCTCTGATGTGATTTGCGGTGGTTGGCCGGACTTTGGGAAGGGTCGGCCCGCCAGCCGCCTCCGTCAGGGATCCTCCCGAGTTTCTTGACATCGATGTGGATCATGTCGCCCGGCGCGTCGCGTTCGTAGCGGCGGTCGGTGGCTCGGGAAGCCCGGATCCGTGCCCCGGTCACCGGGTCCAGGTCCCACAGGCGCGGCATGCCGGCCCGGGCCAGAATCCGGGAGACCGTCCGGGGACTGGTGCCACAGCGCAAGGCCAGATCCGTCGGGCCTTCGCGGTGCTCCACGCGCTGGGTCAGGACGTCGGCAACGACTTCCGCTGGGGTGGCATGCGGGCATGACTTGGGTCTGGAGCTGCGGTCTTGAAGGCCGTCCAAGCCGTGGGCCCGGTACCGGCTGATCCAGCGGTGGGCACAGGTCCGCGAGATGCCCATTTCCTTGGCGACATGGGCAAACGGACGGCCGCTCAGGACGCGTTCGACGAGGATCCGTCTACCGGCCGGGGTCAGACGGGCATTACGGTGGAACATGAAGACCTCTTAGTCGTTGGCTGTGTGTGGTAACCACCAACCTAAGAGGTCTTCACCTATTCACGATGTAACCAACGTCCTGACTCAGTACAGCTAGAGTGCGCGCAGAACCGCACGGGGATCCGGGTAAATTCGATTCACCCGGGCATCATCGAGACGCCGGCATGGGGTGACCTCGGTGCGCTCGAGGGTCATGATCCCTCGACGGTCATAGACCTCGACAGCATGGCGGCCGCGACGGTGGCCCTCGGTTTCAAGGGCGTGCCCGACGACATCGCCCAAGCGGTCCTATTCCTAGCAAGCGAACAGAGCCGCTACGTCACGGGAACGGACGTGATCGTCGACGGCGGCCAGCTCCTCATGTGAGCCTGTTCGCCGTTCCGGAGCGGCTCGTCAGAAACGATCGATTCCGGCCGGGCGGCGAAGAGCTCGGATCAGCCGGCAAGAAACGGGACCGGTTCAAAACGAGGTTTTGAACCGGTCCGGGTTTCTGCGAAGGTTGCCAGTGCCCCGGGAGCCGGTGATGATGGTCAGGAGCCCGGGCGCTCCGGAACCCTGCTGTAGGCCGTACTCGAACTCGTCCAGCAGCCCTGCCCGCCTGACCAGCGGGAGGCGCGACTCCGGGCGTCGGCTTGAAAGGGTTCTGCATGGCACCCTCCTCGGGTGAAACTAGGTGAACTGGTGAAACTCCTGCTCAGTGGTGCGCACGGAAGCATGACCCAACCGACTGGAAATTGCGAAGAGGGAGATTACTCCCTCGCGGAGGAGCCAGCAGGCGTGGGTGTGCCGCAGGTCGTGGATTCGCGGCGTCTTCGTCAGGCCGCGGGCTTTGAGCAGCCTGGACGGCTGACACCCAGTGATTTTGCCAGTACGCTTTGTGAACGGCTCGGCCGCCCCCGGCCGCTGTAGCCGCGCCTTCTTCCGAAAACGGCGGCGGGGCGCGAGGGCTCCGAGTCCGGATGCCACCGGCTATTTCTGCAGGGGGTGATTAGTAGCCGAGTTGGCGACGGAGCCAGTTGACCCGCGTTACGCGGGTCTGCTGCGAAACGAGCGCTTGGGGTGCCACCACGTCGAACCCGTGATTTCCACCGGACCAGACGTGCAGTTCCGCTGTCCCTCCGGCCTGCCAGATCCGGTTCACGAACGTGATCGCTTCGTCTCTGAAGGTCTCCGCGGAGCTGACATCGACGAGCGTGGGAGGCAAACCGGAAAGATCAGTCGCGCGGGCAGGGGCGATATAGGGCGAGACGTCCTCGCCACCACGCTGATCGCCGAGCACGGCTTCCCAGCCGGTGTAGTTGAACTCGCGAGGCCAAATACCGAGGCCTGCCATTTGGATCGCCGAGAACGTGTCGTTTCGGTCATCGAGCATCGGGCACATCAACAACTGCGCAGCCACCGCGACCTCACCTCGATCGCGGGCCAGCAGAGTCGTGCCGGCTGCGAGCCCGCCTCCGGCACTCATGCCAACGACAACCACACGCGTCGGGTCCAGCCCCAGATCTGCGGCATTCCGCACGGTCCACACGAGGCCTGCATAGCAGTCCTCCACGAGCGCTAAGCCCTGCGCCTCGGGGGCGAGGCGGTACTCGACCGAGACGACGGCCGCGCCGAACTCGTCTGCCCAGTCGAGTGCCATTTCGACGCCGTCACGGAAGTTTCCGACGACCATTCCGCCGCCATGTATGTTGTACAACACCGGAGGCGGAGTCGCGGCGGATACCGGAGTGCAAATGATGAGCGCAACGTCGGGTGCGCCATCGGGACCGGGAACCAGCCTTTCTTCAACGCGGAAGCGCCCGTCCCGTTCGAGCTGGGCATTGGTGACTTGTTCCATTCCGGGAACACCGACACGTGCCTGGGGAATATCATCCAGCGATGCGAACGTGGGCATATAGGGAAGGACTGCTTCTAGACTAGCCCAGACTTCCGGATCGTAGGGGACAGGTTTGATGGGCGCTTCCGACATAGGGATCTCCTTTGATCAATAATCTGAACATCGCAAACCTACAGTCCAGCTGTCACAGATGCAGCCGCCACATGCGTCAGAATCATGCGGAACGCTAGCCAATCGGCTACACGGCTAGTCGCCGGTTGGTCCGGGGTCCTCCAATCGCAGCATGAGCCGCGCGAGCGTATAGCGGGCCCGGCCAACAGGGGACCGCGGATCGAAGGCCAGGCTCTGGCATAGGTGGCTGATTCGCGCTTGAACGGTGGAGTGATGCATGTTCATCCGCGCGGCGATTGAGCGTCCACTCAGCCCATCGCTGACCGCGTCAAGCAAGCGGAGCTCGTCTGCGCTGAGGGATCCGAGTGTGACGACATCTGCCACCGGCTTCCCGGACGATTGATCGGTTTGGAGAGCGCGCAACAGTACCCCGAGGTCTGCAGCGTCGATCGACGGGGAATCACGGTTGGTCAGCCTCAAGACAATGGCAGCGGTGGACCAGGACTGAGGAAGTGCGTCGGGTCCCACTACCTCCCCGAATCCGACTCGTGCCCCTCCCGAATCGAAGGAGTGGCGCGCTGGCCCGACGATGGCGCAAAGTGCCAGACCATACGGTCCCGCGACCACCGCGGAGGGGAATCTCCCGGGTACGGAGCCATGCGCGGGCAGCGCCGCAATTCGAAGCGCGGGGCGTTCGAGTAAGCCGAGCGTGGACAGCGCCGCCCGCCGCTGGGGCCAAGTCGCTACGGAACTAACCGCGGTCTCGACCGCGGCCGACGAGCTGGTCGATGGCGTGGCGGTCCTAATCGTAAGTCCAATAGCCAGGCGTTCCAGAATGATGGCGTCGTTGGCATGGTGGATTGTTCGCTCAAGCCAGGCAATCGCGTGGGTGCCAAACTCCTGAGAAGGCCAAGTGGCGTCCATGGCAAAATCAGGGGGAAAAGACAACGCTCGCCCGTCGGCACCTGCGCGAGCAGCGGTCCTTGAGGAGCGAAACCCAACGGTGACACCGCTGAGGTTGGCAGCTGCTCTGATCAGCGCGCCAGTTCCGCCCCCGGCCGCGATCAATGAGTCGAAGTACGAGACAACACGCAAAGTATCGCTCGCCTCTGGATCGATCAGCTGTATCCGACCTACAAGATCCTGCATGGCTCCTCCGTGGCAGTGTTAGCAATTTCATGGTACGGCGGTTATTGGCCATGCCAGCCACGTCTTACGGGCTGATAACGGACATTTCGTCACCTGCCTTGGGGGCAAACCCTGCTTGCTGATCACGCCGGCCGGGATTGGTGACGACTCTGATCGGTCGACGTGGCCGCACACGCACCGGTGACGACCCCTGGGAAGAAGACGGCGTCGCAGCCATGATCCGCTTCAGCACGGGCAACACCGGCGTGCTCATGGCAGCCCGGACAGCCGGTGCCTGGAACGAAAAATTCGACGCCTACGGCGACGGCAAGACCGTGGAAGTCCGGACACCCGAAACCGTCTCGACCACAGACAGGGGAGTCACCACCTCACGGGAGCTCAGCGCCGAGGCGTACGGCTGGGCTACCGCCACCGACACTCTCGGCTTCTCAGCAGCAGTCCACCATTTCCTGGGCCGGGTCGCCGACAGGGCCCAGCCACTGACCTCCTGCCGGGAAGCCGTCCATACCCAGCGGCTGCTCGACCGGATCCTCGCCGCCTCAGGCCTGCCGACAGAAGAACAAGCCGGCCGGCAATGGGCCGGCCACGCCACCAGCGGGAACAGCTAGTCAGCACGGGCACGTGCGCCTCTGGAGCGGGGACAACCCGGGCTTCAACGGTGCAGCAGCAGATCAGGGCACTTAGCGACGCCCACTGCAGCAGCCGCGCCCGGGGCGATGGCACACCCTTTGAAACACCTCAAGTAAGGACCTGGAAAAGATGAAACGAGCAGCCCACCAGCCAGCCGCTGGGCAGCAACGGACAAGCGGAGTTATCAGATGAGCCTTAAAGACCAAGTCGTTCTGGTGACCGGATCAAGCGGCGGAATCGGTGATGCAGTCGTCGACGCACTCACAGCCGAAGGGGCCATCGTCATAGGTGCCGACCGCGGCCCGAAGGAGGGCCAGGACCTGGCCGGCTTCTTCCCGCTCGACGTCACCTCCGAAGAACAATGCGCCACAGTCGTCCGTGACGTCACAACCCGGTACGGGCGCATCGACGCTCTCGTCCATGCAGCTGGAGTCCTGGGTGCCACGCCGGACATCATGAAAACAACGACCGAAGAATTCGACTCCATCATGCGGATCAACGGTTCCGGCACGTTCTCCATGGTCCGGGAAACCGCACAATCAATGATTGGGACCGGAACTCCAGGTGCCATCGTGATCCTCTCCTCCGTTGCAGCCAAAGAAGCCCGCCTCAACTACCTACCCTACAACGCAAGCAAACTCGCAGTGCTCCACATCATGTGGTCCTTCGCCGAGCTGCTAGGCCCCAACGGCATCTCGGTCAACGCCATCGCGCCCGGCCCAGTAAACACTCCCATGTGGGCACAATTCGCGAAGGACTCGGGCCGGATGCAGCCGCCAACCGGGCCAAGCGCGCCGCGCAACTTCCCATGCGCCGGTTCGCCGAACCAGACGAAGTCGCCCGCGCGATCCTTTTCCTCGCCGACCCGGACAACCGCTACATCACCGGCGTATCCCTCGATGTTGCAGGCGGAGCACACCTGGGAATGGGAACCTGACCAGGAACCCACCAAAGGACGATGCAGGCGCGGTCTGATTCACAGCGGGTCTGGCCATATGAGGACGGTGCGGGGCCCTAGGCTTGGCTTTGCCTCGTACCGTCTCCCTGCTAATTCCGCGTAGACCTGGGTCAAGCGCCCTTTGATACTCCGTTGTTTGCTATCTGGACCAGCTCCGCTGCCCGTTCCCGTGTAAAGGCCTGTTCCCGCCCTTTGCACCCTTTGTAGCGCCGCGTTGCTTTTGCAGATGCAATGTCGTCCCTTTGGCCTACACGACAGCCGGTGCATGCTGTGCACAACGATCGTGTCCCCGCTGCGCCGAACCGCGGCAGCTCATGTGCCATGACATGGCAGTGTCTCTGCCGGAGGCCTTGTCCATGAAGACCCGGTCAAGTACCCGGCCGCGATGACTACTCTGGAAGCAAGGAACTGCGATGCCGATACATAGTTGCGAGAGACGCGCAGCGCAAGATGGCCTCCGTGCACGGGAGTATCACCTACCTTTCTAAGATGCCTCGTATCTCGGGCTCACCACCGATTGCTGCGCAAGTTTCCCGACGTCGGTGCCGTAAGACCGGTAGGGTCTAGCCAAGCCGTCGGAATCATTCACGCGTGTGGGGTGATTGTTTCGAACATCTGCTTCGTGGGCATCCGGTAGCTGAGTTCCCCGGACAGTTGCTGTGGTGTGACCCAAACCTCGTGGCCCTCAGACACTTCAAACATCTGTCGCGGCCGTTACGGTCGCCGGCGATCCAAAGCGCGGAGGCGTCAGGCATTACGTCTTCAACGAAGCCTGTCCTGGTGACACGACCGTTAAGGCGAATTTCTACAAGGGTGTCGAGCAGAAGTCTCCATTCGACGTGTTTGCGGGCGTTGCACGGTTAAAAGTCATCTCAGTGCGCATCGGAGTCTGATAAGGCAGTGACGGGTCCTTACTGGTCGGCAGTTTCTATAGGGAATGGCCGTTCGGTGCGCGCGGCTCAGTTCGCTGCGGAGGCGAGCGGAGGCGCGTTGCCACCTCCTGCCCGCGTGATGACGATCAGATGAGTTCCGGGCGACGCATGCTCTCCGCCCCGCCATCGATGAAGATGATTTGACCGGTGACGTGGGTGTTTTCCGCGCTGGTAAGCCAGGCAAGGAGCGCCGCGGGGGCGGCAGGCGGTGCTGCTGGTCCGTTCAGAGGCGACGGCACTCCCGCCTCGAGCGAAGCACGGCCCTCAGGCGTCTGCAACACCTCTGCCGTCATGGGCGTAGCGATGATACCGGGAGCGACGACGTTCAGTGCAATTCCGGCACCTGCCCATTCGGGGTCTTTGGCGTGGGTGCGCACCCAATGGGCGATGGCCTTCTTGGACGCGATGTAGGCGGCACTGCCGCCCATAGTATTTTTCGCGGCACCGAGGCGTTCCGTCTCGGCCAAAGCTCCTGACTCGTCATCAGCGAGGAGGAGTTCGTAGAGGCTTTCTTCAACCTCTTCGACAACGGCGAACGATGCCACGACCACCGCCCGCGGAGCATCCGAGCCGGAGAGGAAGGGTCGAAGCCCTTCCAGTGTGGCCTTGGCGCCGAAGTAGTTCACTGCGACCGTGACAGAGCTGGCCGCACCGAGTCCAGCTACAGCAATGATGCCGTCGATCTTCCCGCCGGATCGTTCCTCGACCTCACGCGCCATCGCGGTGCGCCCGTCGTTAGTGCTGAGATTCGCGATGACATCTGCGTCCTTGATGTCGACGCCGATGACGTTGTATCCATCAGCTTGGAGTCGTTCTGCGGTGGCCTTGCCAATCCCGGATGCGGCTCCGGTGACCACATAGGTCCTATTCATTGTGTTTCCTCTTGTCTTCGTCGACGTCGGGGCGCAGTGAACGCGCTTTCTCCGCCAGAACAGGCGGAGAAGAATAGGAGTCAGTCTATTTCAACGACTCGGGGCTACATCGCCACCTTCTATTCTCAACATTGCCACTAGCGTGAGGGTCCAAGTCTTCAGGGGAGGACACAATGCGAATTGGGAACTATCTGAGAAGAGGGGCGTCCTGGCGCGATGCTTCGCTACGCCCACCGAGAAGCCTCTGCGAGTCCAAAAGCCACCATGGCAGCCGACCGGGAGCCTCCCCCCACCCCCACAAGAGCAGCGCCAGCGGGTGGAGCCCCAGCGAACGCGAGCAGCAACGGCAGAAGGTGGCCATCGCACTCATCTTCGGCAGGAATCGCGAGACCGGTGCGACGTGCACGGGCCCTTGGCGCCCGGACACAATAGGTGTTCCAGTTCCAAGGAAGTGGGACGCTGCCTTGGAACAGGCTGTGGGAGCAACCGCTCAGCTCGTCGGTTCCTTGGTACTGGATAGGGCAACAGAAGAACCGTTAGAGCCGACCGAGTTGATCCTCGATGGTTTCGAGCACTGTCTCCAGCGCACGGGCATCGAATCCATCTTAAGTATCGAGAGCCGGTGGAGCCTGACCGCAGAATCTTCAGCGCAGCCGCAGGAGGTCGGCCGGCGTGGACCACTCTTGCGCATGGCCAGGCAGTCGGACCGATAGCCTCTCCGCCGTCTTGAGGGGATTGAAACCGGCTAGCGCAACCGAGAGGTTGACGTAGCGTTCGCTATACTGTAGGTTGTGTGATCTACGTTATATCTTCGCCCTTCGCGCAGTAAGGGTATCGCGCAGAACCCCAGGTCGGCATCATCTACGAGGAGGACACGTGCACGTGAGAATTGAGACGCGGGCAGACGGGCGTAAGGTCTGCCCGTTCGACCATCACACGGCCGAGTATGGACAGAACTATCGGGAGATCAACAAGCAGCTCCGTGCCGAAGGCCCGGTGTGGACCGAGAACTATGGCGGGTTTTGGGTCGTCACTGACTACGATACGACCCAGGCAGTGATGCTGGATCCCGAGACCTTCACCATGAACCCCGTAGATGGCGCCGATCAGTTCGGTCCCATGATCCCGCAGCCTGAGGGGATCCGGGAGATGGGCGAGACTCCGGGCATGTTCTTCTTCGTCGATGGGGAGCGCCATGATGCCCCGCGGGCCGCATTGGCCAGGCCCTTCTCCAAGCGTCGTGTGGCGGCGAAGAGCGACATGATCATGTCACACGTAGACGGTGTGCTAGATCGGTTCTTGCCGAAAGGTGAGTTCGACATCGTCCACGACGTGAGCATGTCGATCGTGGCGGGAGTTGTCACCACGATGGTGGGACTTGAGCTCGAGGATCCGGCAGCGATCTTCCGCGCTTTGGTCGGCCCGACCGAGCTCACCCGTGACACCTCGGGGACCGATGATTTCGACCATGTGGTGATGTCGTTGCCAGAGGCCCTCGAGTCCGTAAACGAGGTCGTGCAGGCGCGAAAGAAGGACCCGCGTGACGACGTGATTTCGATTCTCCTGCAGGACGGACAGTTCTCAGACGACGAGGTTCAAGGCATCGTCATGCAGATATTGATGGCCGCCTTAGAGAACCCACAATCCCTAACGGCGCACACCATGCTCTATCTGGCTGACCGGCCTGAGCTGCGCGAGCAGCTCCGCACCAACCCGGATCGAATTCCCGACTTCCTCGTGGAGGGAATGCGCAGCTTCAACCCGGCCATGACGACGGCACGTACTGCTACACGCGACGTCGAGCTCGCCGGAATTCGCGTCAGAAAGGGCGATCGGCTCCTTTTGCACATAGCGGCGGCCAATGCCGATCCGGCCAAGTTCGACAACCCCGACGAGTTCGATCCTGAGCGGCGGGGGTATCAGCACCTCTCCTTCGGGGCCGGCGTCCACAACTGCCTCGGCTCCCATGTGGTCATGGCCGTGGTAGCGGCGACGGTGCAGCGACTGCTTGAGCGAGTCGAGGAGTACTCGTTTACTGAGGACGATGTGGCGCGCAATGTGGACAGGAGTAGCAACGACATGTTTGAGACCGCTCGGATGCGTATCGGTGCACTTCGTGAGCACGGTCCGCGACTAGTGGCGTCGTGACCAGCAGCAGTATTGCGCCTTTTCAAGCCAGCGGGAGGTGAAGAGCTCGGTAGTGGGACGACGAGCCTGTTGTGATTGCGGCTCCTGTATGGAGGGACGCCTGCAAAGATAAGTCCCAGGGTGTGGTTGGGATGAGTGGGACGTCGAGACACGCGTCGCATCTTTGTTATTCCCCGACCGAGAGAATATCAATACCGTTCAGACGGCTCCCTTGAGGGGCTCGATCGTGAATAGAGGAAGGCAAGAATGACACATCTCGTTCAGCTCGATGTGCAGACCGGGACGTTGACGGCTGAGGTCAAAGAAGCAGAGTTCGATATGGTGGTGGAGAAACGGGCAGATCCCGCCGGAGACGTCGCCACAATCACGCTGAGAGAGGCGCATGGCGCGAACCTTCCCCCGTGGCAGCCTGGCGCTCACATCGATGTGCTGGTCCCGGGTATTGGGCCTCGCCAGTACTCCCTGTGCGGAGATCCGTCGGATGATCGACGATGGCGCATCGGCGTTCTCCACGAGCCACAGGGGAGCGGTGGGTCGCGGTACCTCCATGAGAATCTAGTGGACGGTTCGCCGATCCGAGTTCGGGGTCCTCGCAATCACTTCAGCCTGTTGCCCTCGGAGCACTACCTGTTCATCGCCGGGGGCATCGGGATTACCCCCATACTTCCTATGATCGCCGAAGCCGAGAGGGCGGGCGCGAACTGGCGTCTGATCTATGGAGGCCGTCAATTGTCGTCGATGGCTTTCGTGGACGAGCTCGCGCCCTACGGGGACCGGGTCGCGCTGTGGCCGCAAGACGAAAAGGGTCTAATCGATCTGGATGGTCTGCTCGGGTCGCCCCAGGCCGACACCAAGGTCTACTGCTGCGGCCCAGGACCGCTCCTCGATGCGGTCGAGCAGCGGTGCGCCAGCTGGGCCGCCGGCAGCTTGCACCTCGAGCGGTTCACGGCGAAACCCCTCAAGGAGCCAGCCCGGGCAGAATCTTTCGAGGTCGAGCTTCGAAAGACCGGGATCACCCTCAACGTCCCGCCCGAGCGCAGCGTTCTCGAGATGGTGGAAGAAGCCGGCGTCCACGTCTTGTGGTCGTGTCGTGTTGGAACCTGCGGAACCTGCGAGACCCCTGTTCTAGAGGGGGCACCGGAGCACCGCGACTCGATCCTCGACGAGGACGAGCAAAGCGCGAATGATTGCATGATGATCTGCGTGTCACGCTGCCTGAGCGATCGACTGGTCTTGGACCTCTAGGTGCACTGACTGGCCAAGGGAGATCAGGTTGTCTCGCGACCGCTAAATTACGTGAGCAGTGGTGCTCGCACACCTAAGTTTTTTCCCGGTCCACGCATCGGCAGCGAGGAGCGGATGAATGTTGACCACCTAGATGCACTCGAGGCGAACGCTTTGTCTCTGAGGCAAAAGCAGCGATCGATGGCGATTCATGACGATTCATGACGAGCCGTGCAAGAATGCGCTCCGCAAAAAGTATTGGCGCGCTACGCGCAGGACAGGCAAACTGGTCCTGAGATCATCCCGCCAAACAGTCAGACTGAGAAGCGGGCACTTCGTCGAGGACTGCAGGCGCGCAGAGGCAGACATGGACGCACGCACCCGCAGGGTGAGCAGGTCTTCGGCTAGACCATCTCTGCAGTCGATGGTTAAGAGCCTTGTCTGAGTCGTATCGCTTCAGGTGGTCTGGCATCCTGCGTGGTGAGAGCGGCGGTGAGATGCGCCGGGCACCTCCGCCCCTCGTCCTACTCGTACTTATAAAGGAGAGCAACACGTGAACATCGGAATCCTGGGAGTCGGTCACATCGGCACAACGTTGGCTACCAGGCTCAGCGGTGCCGGCCACACGGTCAAAGTCGCAAACTCGAAGGACCCCAAGACCGTCGACACCGCCGTCCTGGCCACAGGCGCACAGGCTGTGTGGGCCGCCGAGGCGGCGGTCGACGTCGACGTGCTGATCCTCTCGGTCCCGTTCGATCGACTCCCGCTCATGGCACCGCTCGTGAGCGACCTCCCCTCCTCAACTGTCCTGATCGACACGTCGAACTACTACCCGTCGCGGGACGGCGGTGTGGAGGAGATCAACGGCGGGAAAGTCGAGAGCCTGTGGGCGGTCGAGCAGCTGGATCGCCCACTCGTCAAGGCGTGGAATGCGATCGGTTCGGACTCCCTCGCGCGCTTGCACCGGCCGAAGGGCGCCCCTGACCGGATCGCCATCCCCGTTGCGGGTGACTCGGACAGCGAGCGTGCCATCGCCATGGCTCTGGTCGACGACACGGGGTTTGACGCCTACGACGCGGGCCCTCTCGCGAACTCATGGCGCCAGCAGCCCGGCACCCCCTGCTACTGCACGGACCTGACCCTCGCCGAGATGCCGGGAGCACTCGCCGCCGCCGAGGCCGATCGTTCACCGAAGCGCCGCGACATCGCGGTCGCGGCGATTATGGAACGCATCGGCGACGGCAGGACCAATCCGGGTGCCGATTACCTGGTGCGACTCAATCGGGCCCTGTACACGTGAGCGAGAGCCTGCCCGGGCCCGGCGTCTGAGCACCTCGTCGACGGCGCGCGCGAGATGCGCCCGTCGCCACCAACACGAAGAACGAAGTCATCACGTCGAAGCCCAGAGGGGCATGAAGGAGATGGAAGATCATGGGTCGTGTCAGCGGCAAAGTCGCACTTGTCTCGGGCGGAGCCCGTGGGATGGGTGCCGCATTCGCGCAACGCCTTGTCGAGGAAGGAGCCCAGGTCGTCATCGGTGACGTCCTCGACGCCGAGGGCGAGGCCACGGCGAGTGAGCTGGGCGCGAACGTGCGATTCATCCACCTCGACGTGACGAGGCCAGAGGACTGGGACGCTGCGGTTGATCTCGCCACGACCGATTTTGGCCGCCTCGACGTCCTGGTCAACAACGCCGGCATCGCGAACTTCGGCACCATCGACGAGTACACCGCGGAGCAGTGGCACCAAGTCATCGGGATCAACCTGACCGGCACCTTCTACGGCATCAAAGCGGCCATCCCTGCGCTCAAGGAATCGGGGATGGGGTCGATCGTGAATATCTCGTCCACGGCAGGACTCATGGGCATGGGGTCATTCGCCGGGTACACGGCCGCGAAGTTCGGGATGCGCGGGCTAACCAAGGCCACCGCTATCGATCTGGGCAAGTACAACATCCGGTCCAACTCGGTCCACCCCGGCAATATCCGCACTCCCATGACGGACGGGCACGACATCGATCAGAGTGGCATTCCGATCGCTCGACTGGGAGAGCCGCTGGAGCTTGCCAACTTGGTCCTGTTCCTGGCTAGCGACGAGTCCAGCTTCTGCACCGGAGCGGAGTTCATCGCCGACGGGGGGCAGCTCGCCGGCGAGTTCCCGCCCGGCAACGTCTAGATGAGTAAGTCCTATTGCTGTTGTGGGCGCGGGAGCTTTTAAAGTAGGGCGGAGAGTGTTAAGCCGGGTTTGTGAACACTCAACTAAACACTCTCCTGACCACACTTTACGTCTATTTGGATGACCAGGTGTTGCCGGAGCTTGGTGTGTCCAGGGACCGGCGGCCGGGCCGCAAACCTGTTCTGAGCGACGCCGAGCTGCTCTGCCTGGCCGTGGCACAGCACCTGCTCGGCTTCTCCTCCGAGACCAGGTGGATCAGATACTCGCGGATCCACCTGTCCGGGATGTTCCCCGGGATCCCGCACCAATCCGGCTACAACAAGCGACTCCGGGCCGCGGGCCCGGTGATCGCAGCAACCATCACCGCCCTGGCACGGGACACCCCGTCCTGGCACGAGGTCCTGCGTCTGGTCGATTCCACCCCCGTGCCGTGCGGCATGTCCCGGGAAACCGTCAAACGCCCCGACCTGTCCGGACACGCCGGCTACGGCTACTGCGCCTCCCACTCCCGGTTCTTCTGGGGCCTGCGTCTCTACCTGATCAGCACCCCCGAGGGCATGCCGATGATCTGGGGACCGGCTAATCCGAAGATCGGTGAACGCGAGGTCACCCAGGCCCTGCTCGAACACGACCACCACCTCATCCGCGCCGGGCAGGTCATCCTCGGGGACAAAGGTTTAGCCGGCCGCGAGTTCGAACGGTTCATCACCGAGGACCTCCACGCGCACCTGATCCGCCCGGACCTCCCATTCCTCTTGCAGGACGTGATTGAAGCGTTCGAATCTACCGTTGGTTTGAGGGCGGCCAGGTCTGGTGCGTTTGTGCTTGATCCCGAATTCGGCCAGGATACGGGCAAAGGCGCGGGAGCGGTAGCAGGGCTGTTATCGGTCAGCACCCTCTGGATTTTGATGCCCCGGGCGGTGATGGCGTTGCGCATGAACGCCGACAGGGTTTCCTTTGTTTCGTCCGGCAGGATCTCGGAGTACACGAACCGGGAACGGTCATCCACTGCCTGATGCAGGAAGGTGCCTTCGGCGAGGTTCCGGGCCCGGGAGTTCGATTCGCCCTGGACGCGGTCGTGAACGCGGTCCTCCCGTTGGGGATGCTTCCGGTTCCTTGATGTCCACATGAATTATTTCGCCGGGCTAAACATATTCGAACCGGCGTGCGCGGTCCCCTGTGGACGGGTCGGTGAAGCGCAGCGGGGGACACAGTTAGCGGGTCAGGATGCGTGGACCGTGGAGACGGTTACGTGCACGTAGTGCGAGATCCGGGCGGGGCCTCAGCCGGCCGTTCACGCGCAGTCCCAGCACGCGCCGCTCGGTGCGAATCCGGGTCCGGTGCGAGCAGGTCAGCGGTCGTCTCCTCGGTCCTCCAGCCCAGCCTCATCCAGCTCACGCTAGGTGGCGCGGTGGGACTAGCGCGCCACGGTCGGTACAGAGACAGCGAATCTCTCCGCAGAACGCGCAAAGGCCAGCCATCAACCATGATGCACGGGGCCAGCTGCAGACGCCCCGCATGAGCCAAAAACGCGTTACGGGGGGACGCGAGGACCTCCTGGTTTATGTTCGCCCTCGACAAGCACCGCACAACACCCGGAGGTCCTCTTATTGCGTCAAATCAATCCCCGTGTCATCAACCTGCCGGGACTCAACGCCACGGCAGCGCAGCGTTCGGTGCAACAGCTGGGCGGTGTAGCTGGCACCGCTATCCTGGTCTCTGCCTACACGGTCGGATCGGGCGCGACGGGGTCCGATCTCTTGACCCTGGAGCAGGCGGTCTCGGGCTCTGAGGCTGCTTCCCGGCGGCGACATTGATCGCCGTAGCGTCACTCGCCGGCTCGCCCTTAGTCAGACGGGCGAGGCGCGCGTTGAGCCCCCACCCCGGGTAGCAGACCCGATATCACTCCTTATCCATCCAGCCCTTCATGACCTCACCCGTGCTCGTCTCGGGTTTGGTGATCTTGCCGTACTTCTCAGACCACATACCGGTCAGGTCACCGTCCTTCGTGAGCGGCTTCCATGTGACCACAGTGGGCGAGGGGTACTCGAAGGGGATGGACCACAATGCGTACGGCACCTGCTTGATCGAATCGAGGTAGTAGTCGGCTCGTTCTGCGCCCAACTTCCAGGCCTCGTCCTTGGTGATCTCACCACGAGAAACCTCCGGCGACAGCATCGAGAACTGCGCCTTCGTCTCGATCTTCCGCTTCGTCTCGATCCATTCCTGCTCGTGCCCGGGCTCGAAGAGTAGCTCCGCCTTGACGTCTTTTATGATGACTCGGCGTCCCGGGGGCTCGAACTCGTCGATGGCGACGGCCACTCGCGGGTCCCGAACGAGGTGGTCGTACCAGACCGACTTACCTCTCGACGCCACGAGGATGGCGGATCCGGTGTAACCGAACACCAACGGGACGACGTACGGCGACCCATCTTCGGTGATCGATGCCAATCGGGCAACAGAGTGTTCATTCAGGAACTGCTCGAGCTCTTCGTGGTCCAAGCGAGGCATGACGTGCTCCAATTCATTCGGCGTGCGCGGCGGTGTGTAACTGCGGTCAACTGCGGTCGACCGTGCTCGCCATCGAGCGATTTCGACTAGCGAGCGCTAAGTAGTCATATCACGCTAGCCTGTACATCGTGCCGCCGCAAGGGTTGACGCGCAGGGGCCCCCAATTTGCTGGCGAAGAGGTGTTCACCCCCTTCAATTACATGTCATGTGAGGTTTGTCACGATTGATTATTGACGTAGCGCTCGTTACATCGAATACTCGTACCAGTTCATAAACGTAACTCGACCGTTGGAGCCGGACCATATCCTGTCGTAGGGCATGCAGTCGGCGCTTCAGAGAAGGAATGCACATGACCTTGAACCGATCCCAACAGACGTTGCGTCGCCTGCTGCTCGGCGTGACACTGAGCTCCACGATCCTGGCCGCGTCCGCGTGCAGCTCAGCAGACTCGGGCAGCAGTGGCGGCGCGGGCGACCGTGAGCTCTCAACCAGCCAGCAGAAGTGCGTTGATGCAGCCGAGAAGTACTTCGAGGCGCGGGGCGGAGACCTGCCCAAGACTCTGCCCTCCGAGCTGACTCCGTTGAGCAAGACACCGGAGAAGGGTGTGACCATCACTCGCATCTCACCCGCCAACACGCCAATCTCGCTCGAGCTGAACAAAAAACTGATTGATGCCGCTTCAGCGGTTGGATGGGTCGGCAAGGGCCCGACCTACGACGGCTCGGTCGAAGATGCCAACCGCAAGGCACTGGACGCCATCAAGAGCTCGAAGGCCGGCGACGTGGTCGCCCACGACGGCATCCCGCCGTCCGTGCTGCAGGCACCGATCCAGGCTGCCAAGGACGCGGGAGAGCTGTTCATGATCGGATCTATCACCGACGAGCCGCAGTCTCTGCCAGGCTTTAGTGCCACGTCGCTCAGCGGCACCTTCTTTGCGGGCATGGGGGAGCTGGCCGCGTACTCCATCATGCGATCCACCAACTGCGACGCGCACGTGGCAGCGATCAGCATCCCCTCCCCCCCGCAGCAGGATCAGGCGAAGGCGATGAGTGCGACGCTAAAGAAGGAGTGCCCCGACTGCACCATCTCGTACACCGAGATTCCGACCGGGGACATCGGTGCCCCGGCCGCGACGAACGCCGTCATCTCCAAGCTGCAGGCCGATCCGAAGATCAACTTCGCCTACTTCCATCTCGGCGACCTGACCGCAGGCATCGCTCCGGCACTGAAACAGGCTGGTCTTGATCCGCAGATCGGAGGAGCACTCCCGAACAAGACGAACGTGGCTTCGCTGAAGGCAGGTTCCGACGAGTTCTGGATCGGCCTTCCCACCGAGATGACAGCCTGGGTCACCCTCGACACTGCGCTGCGGACCATCGACACCGGGAAGCCGGTCATGGGTCAGTCCAGCCCGCTGTCCGTGCTGACTCCCGACAACATCGGCGACAGCGACACCGTGCCCGTCTACCCAGCGGACTACCAGGAGCAGTTCAAGAAGCTGTGGAAGGTCACCGACTGATCCAGCCCGGCCTGCGTCGCCTGCGGGCCTACCGTGACCGTCGATGGCGGCTGCATAGGCCCCCAGCCGGCGTTGATACAAGACCCTCGCCCCTCGATCAGATTTTCCATAGCTCACAGATCATGTGAGGCCCGTCACGATTGACTGTTGGCTTAGCGCTCGTTCCGATACTCGTACCAGTTCATAAACGTAACTCGACCGTTGGAGCCGGACCATATCCCGTCGTAGGGCATGCAGTCGGCGCTTCAGAGAAGGAATGCACATGACCTCGAACCGATCCCAACAGACGTTGCGTCGCCTGCTGCTCGGCGTGACACTGAGCTCCACGATCCTGGCCGCGTCCGCGTGCAGCTCAGCAGACTCGGGCAGCAGTGGCGGCGCGGGCGACCGTGAGCTCTCAACCAGCCAGCAGAAGTGCGTTGATGCAGCCGAGAAGTACTTCGAGGCGCGGGGCGGAGACCTGCCCAAGACTCTGCCCTCCGAGCTGACTCCGTTGAGCAAGACACCGGAGAAGGGTGTGACCATCACTCGTATCTCACCCGCCAACACGCCAATCTCGCTCGAGCTGAACAAAAAACTGATTGATGCTGCTTCAGCGGTTGGATGGGTCGGCAAGGGCCCGACCTACGACGGCTCGGTCGAAGATGCCAACCGCAAGGCACTGGACGCCATCAAGAGCTCGAAGGCCGGCGATGTGGTCGCCCACGACGGCATCCCGCCGTCCGTGCTGCAGGCACCGATCCAGGCTGCCAAGGACGCGGGAGAGCTGTTCATGCTCGGATCTATCACGGACGAGCCGCAGTCTCTGCCAGGCTTTAGTGCCACGTCGCTCGGCGGCACCTTCTGGGCGGGCATGGGGGAGCTGACCGCGTACTCCATCCTGCGATCCACCAACTGTGACGCGCACGTGGCAGCGATCAGCATCCCCTCCCCCGCACAGCAGGATCAGGCGAAGGCGATGAGTGCGACGCTAAAGAAGGAGTGCCCCGACTGCACCATCTCGTACACCGAGATTCCGCTCGGGGACATCGGTGCCCCGGCCGCGACGAACGCCGTCATCTCCAAGCTGCAGTCCGATCCGAAGATCAACTTCGCCTACTTCGTTATCGGCGACCTGACCGCAGGCGTCGCTCCGGCACTGAAGCAGGCTGGTCTTGATCCGCAGATCGGAGGAGCACTCCCGAACAAGACGAACGTGGCTTCGCTGAAGGCAGGTGCCGACGAGTTCTGGATCGGCCTTCCCACCGAGATGTCAGCCTGGGTCATCCTCGACACTGCGCTGCGGACCATCGACACCGGGAAGCCGGTCATGGGTCAGTACAGCCCGCTGTCCGTGCTGACTCCCGACAACATCGGCGACAGCGACACCGTGCCCGTCTACCCAGCGGACTACCAGGAGCAGTTCAAGAAGCTGTGGAAGGTCACCGACTGATCCAGCCCGGCCTGCGTCGCCTGCGGGCCTACCGTGACCGTCGATGGCGGCTTCGTAGGTCCGCAGCCGACGTTGCGCGCAGGACTCTCACCCGTGATCAGAGTCTGTCTGTCTATAGCGACGATCGATAAGGACACCGCGAACATCAGTGGTCCGACCGCCTCCATGGGTCGGCGGAGAATCCTTGGGGCCCGTCGGCGATCGAGTGTTGGAGGCGCCGTCCCTTCTCGTTGCACGTGATGCCCCTCACGATTGACTATTGACTTAGCGCTCGTTACATCCAATACTCAATACCAGTTCACAACCGTAACTCGACCGTTGGAGCCGGACCATATCCCGTCGTAGGGTATGCAGTCGGCGCTTCAGAGAAGGAATGCACATGACCTCGAACCGATCCCAACAGACGTTGCGTCGCCTGCTGCTCGGCGTGACACTGAGCTCCACGATCCTGGCCGCGTCCGCGTGCAGCTCAGCAGACTCGGGCAGCAGTGGCGGCGCGGGCGACCGTGAGCTCTCAACCAGCCAGCAGAAGTGCGTTGATGCAGCCGAGAAGTACTTCGAGGCGCGGGGCGGAGACCTGCCCAAGACTCTGCCCTCCGAGCTGACTCCGTTGAGCAAGACACCGGAGAAGGGTGTGACCATCACTCGTATCTCACCCGCCAACACGTCGATCTCGCTCGAGCTGAACAAAAAACTGATTGATGCTGCTTCAGCGGTTGGATGGGTCGGCAAGGGCCCGACCTACGACGGCTCGGTCGAAGATGCCAACCGCAAGGCACTGGACGCCATCAAGAGCTCGAAGGCCGGCGACGTGGTCGCCCACGACGGCATCCCGCCGTCCGTGCTGCAGGCACCGATCCAGGCTGCCAAGGACGCGGGAGAGCTGTTCATGATCGGATCTATCACGGACGAGCCGCAGTCTCTGCCAGGCTTTAGTGCCACGTCGCTCGGCGGCACCTTCTGGGCGGGCATGGGGGAGCTGGCCGCGTACTCCATCCTGCGATCCACCAACTGTGACGCGCACGTGGCAGCGATCAGCATCCCCTCCCCCCCGCAGCAGGATCAGGCGAAGGCGATGAGTGCGACGCTAAAGAAGGAGTGCCCCGACTGCACCATCTCGTACACCGAGATCCCGATCGGGGACCTCCTTGCCCCGGCCGCGACGAACGCCGTCATCTCCAAGCTGCAGGCCGATCCGAAGATCAACTTCGCCTACTTCCATCTCGGCGACCTGACCGCAGGCGTCGCTCCGGCACTGAAGCAGGCTGGTCTTGATCCGCAGATCGGAGGAGCACTCCCGGGCAAGACGAACGTGGCTTCGCTGAAGGCAGGTTCCGACGAGTTCTGGATCGGCCTTCCCACCGAGATGTCAGCCTGGGTCATCCTCGACACTGCGCTGCGGACCATCGACACCGGGAAGCCGGTCATGGGTCAGTCCAGCCCGCTGTCCGTGCTGACTCCCGACAACATCGGCGACAGCGACACCGTGCCCGTCTACCCAGCGGACTACCAGGAGCAGTTCAAGAAGCTGTGGAAGGTCACCGACTGATCCAGCCCGGCCTGCGTCGCCTGCGGGCCTACCGTGACCGTCGATGGCGGCTTCGTAGGTCCGCAGCCGACGTTGCGCGCAGGACTCTCACCCGTGATCAGAGTCTGTCTGTCTATAGCGTACGATCGATAAGGACACCGCGAACATCAGTGGTCCGACCGGCGCCATGGGTCGGTGTCTTGCTGACAGCGCCTGTCAAAGAAACTAACAAGCCTTCTAAACGAGATAAGAGGGAACATGCGCCCACGCTACGTTCTTCCCAAAGGCTTTGCACAGAAGACACCGGTCTCAAAGTCGCCGGATGCACCTCTCTGTGCAGAGGAAGCACCACCCCGGCAAGCGATTAACATCGATGAACCTTACGCATCCCCCTGGCTCGGTCTTCACTACCGGCAGGAGTCGCTGCTCCACCACAGGCACGAGCTGCTTATGTACCATCTCATGGACTGATGCCCCTTTCGTTCCTGTGACCGCCGCCACCGGGTAGCCGCCAGAGTAGTGCCGTCCCGGGGTTGCATTTTCCATTCCAAGTAAAACCCTTTAGTGACTTAGTTAGGAGCATCATGGGGACGTTCAAGATTGCAGTAGTTGGCGGATCCGGACCGCAGGGCAAGGCCTTGGCCTACCGCTTCGCCCACGCAGGGCACACCGTGGTACTTGGTTCCCGCGCAGCCGGGCGCGCCGAGGAGGCGGCGGCCGCCGTCAACGCCAAACTTCAGGGCGTTGGCGGCGTTGGCGTCGTTGGTGCCGCGGAGAATAACGCTGCGCTGCAGGGCGTCGACGTCGTTCTGCTGGCCGTCCCTTACAAGGGCCACGCGGAGCTTGTCGCCTCCCTCGCCGAGAATCTCGCCGGCAAGGTCCTCATCAGCTGTGTCAATCCCTTGGGTTTCGATCAGCGGGGACCCTACGGGCTGGATGTTTCGGAAAGTGCAGCTGAGGAGGCAGCTCGTCTGGCGCCCAATGCAACTGTCGTTGGGGCCTTCCACCACCTGTCCGCGCCGAATCTGTGGGCGTCGGCTGACCTGCTTGATCATGAGGATGTCCTCGTCTGTGGCGATGACCCTGAGGCGAAAGCCGTAGCCATCGAGCTGGCGGCCACCGTTACCGGACGCCCAGGTATCGATGCCGGAGACCTGCGGCTTGCCCGCCAGCTGGAACCGTTGACAGCTGTCCTGATCAGCATCAACAAACGGTACAAGATCCGCTCTGGCGTGCGTATCAGCGGCCTAACTGAATAAGAGTTAGGACATGGCAGCGACGGACATGCCAGTGGCAATGGTAATGCCCCGATCACGTGGACGAACGGTGTCCGAGGTGAAAGTGACCACCCGGGCGATCGGCCGGGCTTCGGTCCAGCCCACCACCGCTCATGGGGTGATGGCTTCCGAACGCGCCGCCCGGGCGGGCCAGTACGCGCAGATTGGTTTGAGCGCGACAGGCAAGACCGGGCAACACGCGCAGGTACGTCGCGAGACCAGCGCAGCCATCGTTTTGAAGGAACTTCATGTCTAAGCCGTCCGTTCTGAATCCTGCCCCCCTCACTCATGCTCTCGCTCGTCTTGAAGACACGGGTGAGACGGACCTTGCCGGAGCCACGGCGCTCTTCGGAGCTCGAGGCGAGAACCTCGACCGGTTGCTGACCGTTTCGTCGCGGCTCCGCGACGAGGGCCTTGCGCGCGCCTCTCGCGCGGGCATCATCACGTATTCGAAGAAGGTGTTCCTCCCCGTTACGCAGCTATGCCAGGACCGCTGTCACTACTGCGTCTTCGTCGAGACGCCAGGCGGCCTGCTGAAAAAAGGGATCCCCACCTACCTGCCGCCGGAAGAGATCCTTCGCATCGCTCGCGAGGGGGCAGCGCTCGGCTGCAAGGAGGCGCTCTTCACGCTCGGCGACCGCCCCGAGAACCGCTGGCCGGTCGCGCGGCAGTGGCTCCACGACCACGGCTACGCCTCCACCCTCGACTACATCGGCGCGATGGCCGAACTCGTGCTCACTGAGACCGGCCTTCTGCCGCATCTCAACCCCGGCGTCATGTCGTTCGCCGAGCTGCAGCGGCTCCGCCCGGTCGCCGCGTCGATGGGCATGATGCTCGAGACCACGGCCACGCGGCTCTGGAGCGAGCGCGGGGGAGTGCACTTCGGGTCCCCGGACAAGGATCCTGCTCTGCGGATGCGGGTGATCGACGACGCCGGCCGCTCCCGGATCCCATTCACCACCGGAGTCCTCCTCGGCATCGGCGAGAACGACGCCGAGCGCGCCGAGGCACTCTTCGCCATCCGGGCGTCGCACGAGCGGTACGGCCAGGTGCAGGAGACCATCGTCCAGAACTTCCGTGCGAAGCCGGGCACCGCGATGCAGAACGAGACCGACCTCGCTCTCGAGGAGTATGCCGCCGCCGTCGCAGTCGCCCGGATTGTCATGGGGCCCGACCACACCATCCAGGCGCCGCCGAACCTCACCGATCTCACCGAACTCCTGTTGCTCGTGCGCGCAGGCATCGATGACTGGGGCGGGGTCAGCCCGCTCACGCCCGACCATGTCAACCCCGAACGGCCCTGGCCCGAGATCCAGACGCTCGCCAAGCTGACGGCGCACGCCGGCTTCACCCTGCGCGAGCGGCTCACGGCGCACCCGGCCTACCTGAAGGATCCAGAAACGTGGCTGGATCCGCGCGTCGCGCCCGCCGTCACCGCTCTGGCTGATCCGGTGTCCCTGCTCGCCGCCGAGAGCACCCGCGTGAGGCCCGCGCCCCCGGCGGCGCGCGGGCCGCGTTGCCGGCCTACAGACACAGTCGCTGGGATTGCTGCCACCACTGTTCCTACCGCCGACCGCGCCGTGGCCGCCGCACTCACCAGAGCTTCGACCGACCCGGCCGGCCTGACGGACGCTGAATACATCTCCCTCCTTACCGCCCGCGGCGACGCCCTCGACGCGGTAACGGCACTGGCCGACGAGGTCCGCTCGGCAGCGGTCGGTGACACGCTGACCTACGTCGTCAACCGCAACCTCGACTCGTCGCTCTACAGCAAGGGCCTCACCGACGCCATGGTCCGGCGACTCGTCGAGGAAGCCATCACCCTCGGCGCCAACGAAATCTGCGTCCAGGGCCCGATCGACCAGCCGCTACCGGGCACGGCCTACCTCGACCTGGCTCGAGTCATTCGCACAGCCGGGCCCGACCTCTCACTCCACGCCTACCGCCCCACGGAGGTGCTCGACGGGGCTCATAGGATGGGCGTCAGTGTCGAGGTCTTCCTCGAAGGACTGCGGGAGGCAGGTGTGACGAGCGTTCCCGGTACCGGGGCCCGGATTTTGGACGACGGCGTGCGCGCGCTGCTGAGCGAGGGCACCGATCCGCCGGTCGACGAATGGATCCGGCCCATCAAGGCCGCTCACCGGGCTGGCCTCCGATCGACGGCGACGATCGTTTACGGTCATGTCGAGACGCCCGCCCAGATCGTCGCGCACCTGCGCCGGCTGACCCGGATTCAGGACGAAACCGGTGGCTTCTCGGAGTTCATCGCGATGCCGTATGTGCCGTTCGACGTATCCTCCAGGGTGCGGGTGGCGGCTGGTGAAGGGCCGAGCCTCGAAACCTCGCGGGCACTCCATGCAGTCGCGCGATTGATGCTGCACGGCAGAATCGACCATGTGCAGGCGGCCTGGACAAAGCTCGGCTTCCACGGCGCCGGGGCCGTACTTGCTGGTGGAGCGGACGATTTCGGCGGTCTGCTACTCGACGGTGCCATCTGGCCAGAGGCTGGCGGGGAGGCATACCGTGAGGCAACGCGGGAAGACGTCCAGCGGATCGCCGCCGCTCTCGGTCGCGAGGCGCGGGAACGCACCACAAGCTACACGCTGGTCAAGGGGGATTTTGCGTGACGCTCGTCCACGCCGAGAATCGCACCGGCCTGCAAGAAATCGAAACGGGAGTCGCGCGTCTGCCCGGCAGGTCCCTCGAGCCGGTCGTGATCGACGCCGACCCGGCCGGCCTGGATCCCACCCTCGTCGCTGCGCTGCCGCTGCTGGCGCGGTGGCGACAAGTATTCACAACGGGCTCGGACGTCTCACCGGACGAACTGCCCGACCGCTTTGCGCTAGTCGCGCCCGGCCGCGAGACTCCCGTCGCTGCTGACATGCGTGTCTCAGCCCTTATCGTGCTGGGTCCGGTTGCGCCGGATGTCCGCTGCCCCGTCCTCGTCATCGCCCCGCCCGGGTCACCAGCGGCTGAGCTAATCACCGCCTATGCGTGCTTCGCCGAGGCTGGCCATCCCGCCGAGCAGGCGCATCTCATCGACTCGTTCCTGCGCGAGCCTCGGCGATACCCGGCCGGCACCACGATCCCGCGAGCCCGGCCGTGACGGAGGCCAACGACACCCAGGCTTTACCCGCGGACGCGTTATTCTCCGTGACCGCCCCCACGAACATCGCCGTCACGGACGCAGCTCCCGCTCTTATCGACACGGTGATCATCGGTGCCGGCTTTGCCGGGCTCGGCGCCGCGATCCGGCTCGCGCGATCCGGTGACCGGTCGTTCGTCGTGGTGGAGCGCGGCGACGACGTCGGCGGCACCTGGCGCGACAATGTATACCCGGGCGTTGCCTGCGACATCCCGTCGCAGCTCTACTCGTTCTCCTTCCGGCCGCGCGCCAACTGGAGCCGCTTCTTCGCCCCGGGCGCCGAGATCCTCGACTACCTGCAGGAGGCCGCCCGCGAGGAGGGCATCCTCCCGCATCTCCACTTCTCGTCCGACGTGTTGGCACTCGACTGGGACGACACCACCGCGACATGGACGGTCGTCACCACGCGCGACAGCTACCGCTGCCGCTGGGTGGTCGTGGCGACGGGCCGGCTCTCCGAGAAGCGGCTGCCCGCAGTGCCGGGGCTCGGCTCGTTCGCGGGCACCTTGATCCACTCGTCAGAATGGCCGCGCGATCTCAACCTGGCAGGCAAGCGTGTCGGGCTCGTCGGCAGCGGCGCGTCGGCCGTGCAGATCCTGCCGCGCATCGCCCCGGTCGCCGACGAGGTCGTTCTCTTCCAGCGTAGCGCCCCGTACGTCGTTCCCCGTGAGGACCGAGCCTATACCGAGGTCGAGAAGACCGGCTGGCTAGACGACCCCGACTCCCTGGCCGGGCTCCGCGCCCGGATGTTCTGGGACTTCGAAGCCGGTTTCGCAGCAAGGCTTGGCGCCACTGGTCACCTCACCGGGCTTCGTGACCGCGCGCGGCGGAACCTCGAGGCGCAGATCCCCGACCCCGCCCTCCGTCGGGCACTCACGCCCGACTACGAGGTCGGGTGCAAGCGGGTCGTGCTCTCCGATGACTACTATCCGGCCCTGATGCGCGAGTCGGTGCGCCTCGAGCCGTCGGCTGTTGCTGGCGTCGAGGGGAACCGGGTCGAGGCCGCCTCGGGAGCGGCCTATGACCTAGACGTGCTCATCGCGGCGACCGGATTCCGCTCGACCCGGCCGCCGATCGCGCGCAGGATTCGAGGCCGCGACGGCCGCACCCTCGACGCCGTCTGGTCGAAGGGGATGGTGGCGCACAACTCCACGACCGTGGCTGGCTTTCCGAATCTCTTCATCATCGACGGACCCAACGCCAGCCTCGGCCACAACTCTGCCGTGCACATGATTGAGTCTCAGATTGCGTTCGTTCTCGAGTCCCTCGAGTATTTGCGCCGCCGGGGGGTAGCCGTTTTTGACGTCCGGGCGGAGCGACAGGCCGCCTACGTTGCCGAAATCGACCGCCTGGCGGAGGCCACCGTCTGGCTCACCGGCGGCTGTCGCAGCTGGTACGTCGATGAGCGGAGCCGGCGGCTGACCCTTCTGTGGCCGGACACCGCATCGGCGTTCCGTGAGCGGCTCGCCCGATTTGACCCGGCCGACTACCTGCTCAGCGCGCAGACTGCCTGAGCGTCTCCAGCGCCTCCGCCGTCCGCCGTCCCAGCCTTCCCTCGACCCGCTCGAGATCGGCCCAGGTGTCGACGTCCGAGCGCAGCCCCGAGGTCTCGTCGAGATCGAGCTCGACGTAACCCGCGGCGCCGTGCGCAGCACGCGAACCCTCGCCAAAGGCGGGGCGATGCCGCTCCGGGTCGAGGGCGGTGATCAACGTCGTGCCGGTTCCAGCTGAGTCTGCGACGAACGCCATCTCCGCGGCTGACGCGAGGCGCAGGGCGACCTCGAGCTCAGCCGACGCGAGAGCCGGCAGGTCGCCCTGGAGCACGGCGACCCGTCCAGAGCCCGCCACTCCGATGCCGTGAAGGACGGCAGCGGACAGCCCCCGGCCTGGATCCTGCACTGTCTCGGCGCCGAGAGCACGGAAATCGGCCGCAGCGGCGTCGGAGGTGACGACGACGACCCGTCCCACCGGCAGCGCTGCAGCCACCGTGTCGAGGGCGATCGTGCGCGCCAAGCCGGGACCACCCCCGAGACGGGACTTCGCGGCCGCGGTGCCCTTGACCGGCACGACGATGGTCCAGGCGTCAGTCATGTGCCGCTACCCCCGCGTTGTAGCGGGATAGGATCTGCTCCGCAGGACAAGAACAGCCCAAATAATGCTTCAGCCCAGCCATCACAATGCCACGTGCTCGACGGGCATGGTTCAAAGCTATGAACAGGTTTAAAGCAGGCCGCATTGACAGGGATGTTCTCTTGCTCGCCGTTCTGCCGTAACCATGCTGTGAGGAGAATACGGGTGGGTTCACATCGCTGCGGGCTTGGGCAGGGCTGTCTGCTGACACTAGATCGTCGGGGATGCGACTGGCGGATAAACCGTCAATCGGATTCCGGGGCAGTGCTTTAATCCAGTTGTTCGACAGCGGCAGGCCCGGCGATGCCGCGTGCGCCGAACCAGCGCAGTCTTGCTTTGATTGATTGCCCTTGTCCGGAGGTGTCATTGCGAGTCGGCGGCCTGGGACTCTGTCGTGGCCACTGTCGAAGCAGCTCCCAAGGCCGTTGCGGAAAGATCCGCGCTGGTCTGGACGTCGTTCATCCACAGCGGAACAACAACCGGCCGGACCCCCGCACCGGCGATAAGATCGGACAGTTCCGCATCGGCGCTGTCGATCAGCCAGGCATCCAGGATCCCGCCCGCGGAACGGGCACCATAGTGCAGGGCCACTGCATCCGCGCCGGTCCTGACACCGATCGCGGCCAGGCAGGCGTCCGCCATGCCCCGGACGGCAGCACCGGAAATAATGGGTGAGATTCCCAGGACCGGGGCCGGTGTCGCCTGGATGGCTTCCCGGATGCCGGGGACATTCAGAATCGTGCCGATGGACACCACCGGATTCGACGGGGCCAAGATGACGGCATCGGCACCGGAAATCGCCGCCAGCACCCCCGGCGCCGGGGCTGCCTCTGAGAGCCCGGCCTGGAGAAATTCCCGGGCCGGGCGCTGGGCGCGGTGCCGGACCCACCATTCCTCGAAGTGCACAATCTCCGGTACACCGGTAGTGGGACCGTCCAGCGCCACATGGGTTTCCACTTCTTCATCGCTCATGGGTAGCAGCTCCATCCCGATGTCCCAGCGGGAGGCCAGCCGCCGGGTGACCTGGCTCAACGGCAGCCCGGCGCGTAGCAGATGCGAGCGGGTGATGTGGGTGCCCAGGTCCAGATCACCGAGCGTGAACCACGGCCAGCCAACGCCGTAGGCTGCCAGCTCGGCACTGACGCGCTCCGTTTCACCGTCCCGGCCCCAGCCACGCGATTCATCATTGACGCCCGCGAGGGCATACATCACCGAGTCCAGATCGGGACAGACCCGCAGGCCCGTCAGCCACATGTCATCGCCGGTGTTAATGACCGCAGTGATCTCCGCCGTCGTCCCGCCCATTCCATCGGGCATTACCTGGCGCAGATGGTGGCGCAGACCCCGTAGGAACCGCGCCCCGCCCACACCACCAGCCAGCACCGTTACTCTCATGCGGTAGCACTGGCCTCTGCGCTAATTGCTGATTCAATGGCTGACCTTTGTCCTGCCGCGAAGCCCTCATGGAATCCTTCCAGATGCGCTTCTGCCGATCCTAGACGGAACAGGTCCTCGTCTGCAGGGCGGATCAGGGTCCGCGCCCCGGGTTCCTCCAGCGGCCGCATCAGGTGGTCCATGCCGTGGACCACGGCGACCGGCCGGCGAGAGGTCTTGCCCAGCACCAGGTTCGCCGCACCTGCTATTTCATCCGCCACCGCGGTGATGGTGACATCCATGCGCCTGTGGAAATCATCACGCGTCCCGCGCAAATCATGGGTTACCGCCAATCCGGCGGCCCCGATGGCCAGATCGGTCTGCCCCAGCCGCCATGGGCGTCCCAGCGTGTCGGTGATAATCACCCCCAGGTCGAAACCGAACCGCTGGCGCAACCCCGCGCACAGCGCCCGGGCTGACGCATCCGGGTCCTCCGGCAGGAGCAGCACTGTGCCGTCAGGGGTATTGCTCGCGTCGACGCCCGCGGCGGCGAGCACCAGTCCCAATCTGTTCTGGACAATCCGAGTCACACCGCCGGGGTGTGGTCTGCTCGCGACCAGCCGCACCGTTTCGGCCGTGATGGCATCTTCGCGGCTCTCTGCCTGCAGAGAACGTCCTTCGGCCTTTGAAACTACTTTGCTGGTCACTACGACGATGTCCCCGGCGGAAATTTCCGCTTCGACGGCGTTCCCTATCAGCGCCAGGAGGTCATCGCCAGCGGCGACCTCACCAATTCCACCGATCCCAACGACTGTAAACTGCTGGGGCGGCTCTTCAGCCTCGCGCACTGCAAAGCCAGCCAACTTACTTTGATTCATCCCAAATCCCGTCAGACGCAGTCCGGTATTTCGACGATATTGGCTAGCGCTCGATAAGTCAACAGATTGGTCCGGGTCAAGCTGGCACCCGCTATGCAAACCTTGACTGACGTCGAACGTAATGGAAGTATAGCGAGCGTTAGAATGAGTGATGGCAGTCTCATCCGATCCTTGCCAAGTCGCGTCTTGCAACAGGCGGGCAATCAGCAGGCATCTAATCGCACTGGAGGCGAACGCTTTTGATGGAATACTACGCAGCAGGGCCCGTCGAAGAGGTCATTGAACCCGACCTCGAGATAACCGATGCTCATCACCACTTCTTTGTGAAGGGCAAGCACAACTGGGTGCGGGACTACTCGCTGGACGACTATCTGACCGATACCGCTACCGGGCACCGAGTGACGAAGTCCGTCTTCCTCGAGGCACGCGCTTCGTTCAACGGGACCAACTTCGACGAGGTCGAGTACGTCACGCAGTACGCCCGTGAGAGCGAGACCCGCGGCGGCACAGTCGTGTCCGCGATCGTGGGCGACTTCAACCTCCGCCACGGCAGCGCCTCAGGTGAGGCGCTCGACCGTCTGCTCGAGCTGAGCGAAGGGCGGTTCGTCGGAGTTCGCCAGGCCGGCGTGTGGGATGCTTCTTGGGACATCCCGCCCTATCCGACCCTTGTCGAACAAGGCCTCTACGCGAAGCCCGACTTCCGCGCGGGGTTTGCCGAGCTGGTCCGCAGAGACCTGTCGTTCGACGCGTGGCAGTACCACCCCCAGCTGCCTGACGTGATCGCACTCGCTGATGCCTTTCCTGAAGCTCGGATCATCACCGACCATCTCGGCGCACCGATCAAGCTGGGACCGTACGGCGCGGACCGCGACGAGGTCCTCCGGACGTGGAGACGGCACATGAGTGAGCTGGCGAAGCGCGAGAACGTCGTTGTCAAGCTGGGCGGCATCGGTGTGCCGGACCTCGCGGAACGCATCGACGTCACCGGGGACCCCGATGTCGCTCCCACGTCCGAGCAACTGGCCGAGTACTGGGGCCCAGAGATTCTCTGGCTCATCGAGACTTTCGGACCCGATCGATCCATGTTCGAGTCGAACTACCCCGTGGACGGCTACATGGCCTCGTACGACGTCCTGTGGAACACGTTCAAGCGCATCGCCGCCGGCGCCAGCCCCGACGAGAAGCAGAAGCTGTTCTCCGGCACCGCGAACCGTACGTATCGGATCGCGAGCTAGCAGAGGAACCGGCGGGCAGTAAATTTCTGCTTGCCCCGGCTGGATGAAAGAGAGAGTTACGTGGCACGTATTGGCGTTGTGGCCGAATTGGGTCGCGAGAGGCGGGTGGCGGCGACGCCCACCACGGTGAAGCAGTTGTTGGGTTTGGGCTACGAGGTTGTGGTCGAAAAGGGTGCGGGGGAGTCCGCGTCGTTCCGTGATGAGGCGTATGCCGAGGCCGGTGCCCTGGTGGTGGGTGCTGATGAGGCTTGGGGATCTGAGGTGGTGCTGCGGATCAACCCGCCGACTGAAGAGGAGATCGGCCGGCTTGCCGAGGGTGCGACGCTGATCGGGATGCTGGCCCCGGGGCTGCGGCCGGAGCTGGTGGAGGCGTTGGCGGCACGTCCCATTACAGCTTTGGCTTTGGATGCGGTGCCGCGGATCTCTCGGGCGCAGTCGATGGACGTTCTTAGTTCGATGGCGAACATTGCCGGGTATCGTGCCGTGATTGAGGCCGCGCATGAGTTCGGCCGGTTTTTCACGGGACAGGTGACCGCGGCGGGCAAGGTCCCGCCGGCGAAGGTCCTCGTTGCCGGCGCCGGTGTCGCCGGCTTGGCCGCGATTGGTGCTGCGAGCAGCCTGGGCGCGATCGTTCGCGCTACTGATCCGCGGCCTGAGGTGGCGGATCAGGTGAAGTCCATTGGTGGTACCTACCTCAAGGTTGAGGTGGAAGAGGAGATGAAGTCCTCTGACGGGTACGCGAAGGCGACGTCCGAGGCATACAACAGGCGTGCAGCCGAAATCTACACAGAGCAGGCGGCTGATGTGGACATCATCATCACCACTGCCCTGATCCCGGGTCGGCCCGCTCCGAAGCTGCTCACGGCCGATGATGTGGCAGCGATGAAATCCGGCAGTGTCATCGTGGACATGGCTGCCGGGCAGGGCGGGAATGTGGAAGGCTCCGTCGCGGGGGAGCGGATCGTGACGGATAATGGGGTGGTGATCCTGGGGTATACGGATCTTCCAGCACGGTTGCCGGCCCAGGCGTCCCAGCTGTACGGGACGAACCTGGTGAATCTGCTCAAGCTCCTGACCCCGGATAAGGACGGGGTCCTGCGGATCGATTTCGACGACGTGGTGCAGCGTTCGGTGACGGTGGTGCGCGAGGGTGAGAAGACGTGGCCGCCGCCCCCGGTCCAGGTCTCCGCCGCACCCGCGGTGAAGACCGACGCCGGAACGTCCGCCGAAAGTACGGCGCCGAAGAAGAAACAGGGCCTCAGCACGGCCGGCAAGGCCGGGCTGTTTGCGGCGGGGATCGCGGTGCTGTTCGGGATCAACGCGGTTGCCCCGGCACCGTTGCCGCAGCACTTCACGGTCCTGATGCTCTCGATCGTGGTCGGGTTCTATGTGATCGGGAAAGTCCACCACGCCCTGCACACGCCGCTGATGTCCGTCACGAATGCGATCTCCGGGATCATCGTCGTCGGGGCGCTGCTGCAGGTCACCTCCGAGAACATCGTGATGCAGGTCCTGGCCGCCGTCGCGGTGCTGCTGGCCAGCATTAACATTTTCGGCGGGTTCGCTGTCACCCGGCGGATGCTCGCCATGTTCTCGGCCGGGAAGGTCCGTTCATGAGCGCCGCCACCCCAATAGCAGCAGCAACATTTACGAGGAGCTTTACCGTGACTGACACCGTCTCCGGTCCGTTGACCGCCGACTCCATCGCGGGGGCGGCCTACATCGTCGCGGCCCTGCTGTTCATCCTCAGCCTCGCCGGGCTGAGCAAGCACGAGAAAGCCCGCGCCGGTGTCGTATACGGCATCACCGGCATGGTCATCGCCCTCGCCGCCACCATCTGGCTGACCCTGCAGGACGCTTGGGGCACCGGCCACGCCCTCACCGGGCTGGGCCTGCTGGTGGCCGCGGTCGCCATTGGCGGCGCGATCGGACTCTGGCGCGCCCGGGTAGTCGAAATGACCGGCATGCCCGAGCTGATTGCCCTGCTGCACAGCTTCGTGGGCCTCGCCGCCGTGCTGGTGGGCTGGAACGGCCACCTCGAAGCTCCCGCGTTGTCTTCGGACCTGATGGCGATCCACCACGCCGAGGTGTTCATCGGCGTGTTCATCGGCGCAGTGACCTTTACCGGCTCGATCGTGGCGTTCCTTAAACTCTCCGCCCGGATGAAATCCTCTCCCCTGATGCTGCCGGGCAAAAACGGGATCAACCTCGGCGCCCTCGTAGTGTTCGTCGCCCTGACCGTCTGGTACGTCAACGATTCCCAGCTCTGGCTCCTGATCGTGGTCACCGTCCTTGCCCTGGGGCTGGGCTGGCACCTGGTCGCCTCCATCGGCGGCGGCGACATGCCCGTGGTCGTGTCCATGCTCAACAGCTACTCCGGCTGGGCCGCCGCCGCGGCAGGCTTCCTGCTCAACAACGACCTGCTCATCATCACCGGCGCCCTGGTCGGCTCCTCGGGTGCATACCTGTCCTACATCATGTGCAAGGCCATGAACCGGTCCTTCATCTCCGTGATCGCCGGCGGATTCGGCATCGCCGCCCCCGCCAGCAAAGGGGACACGGACCAGGGCGAGCACCGCGAAATCACCGCCGAAGCGACAGCGGAAATGCTCACCAACGCCTCGTCCGTCGTCATCACCCCCGGCTACGGCATGGCCGTCGCCCAGGCCCAGTACCCCGTCGCCGAACTCGCCCACCAGCTCCGTGAAAAGGGTGTGAACGTCCGGTTCGGCATCCACCCCGTCGCCGGGCGCCTCCCAGGGCACATGAACGTCCTCCTCGCCGAAGCCAAAGTCCCGTACGACATCGTCCTGGAAATGGACGAAATCAACGACGACCTCGGCGACACCTCCGTGGTCCTGGTCATCGGCGCCAACGACACCGTCAACCCCGCCGCCGCCGAAGACCCCGGCAGCCCCATCGCGGGCATGCCAGTCCTCAAAGTATGGGAAGCCGAAAACGTCATCGTCTTCAAACGCTCCATGGCCGCCGGGTACGCAGGAGTCCAAAACCCACTCTTCTACCGCGACAACTCCCAAATGCTCTTCGGCGACGCCAAACAACGCGTCGAAGACATCCTCCGCGCCTTCTAACCGATAGCGCCCGCGCAGCCTTTTGCTGGTCCCTATAACAACATCCAAGTGGCGCTAGTCCTGGTTACACAGCCGGATCCGTCTGCCGAGGCAGACGACAGAAGAGAGAAAAGAGACGAGACAATGCCCAAACGCCGGGTTCCTCCCAAATACCCTCCGCAGGAGACTCTACGACGCTGTGTGCCGGATCCGACTCCATGCCCAGAAGAGACACCAATACCACGTCAGGCCCTGAACATCGACGAACTGACTGCATCCCCCTGGATTGGTCTTCACTACAGGCACGAATTCTTGCTCCACTACAGGCACGAACTGTTGGAGCTACATCCGAAGGACTAGCCCGGGGCTTCAGATCCGAGAGACAGTCGGGCGCGTGTGATAGGCAGAGCAGAGGCTAGGACCATTCCAATTGCCGATAACCGACGTTATGTAAAGCTGCGGTTGAGAAGGGTTGAAAGTGACAGCCAATATCCCGCAAGTTGAAGCGGAAAAGCGCCTCTTAGCTGCGGAAACACGTGTGACTGGCCGGTCGGGCCGCTGGGTAAGTTTACCCAACGCTGAAGATCCCCTTAGAAGTTATGGAGAACAATTGACAGTCATCTATACAGCAGAAGCTCTTGCAACAGGAGCTGGCCGCAATGGACGGGCCCGCACGGACGACGGACGCCTGGACATCCAACTTGCAGCTCCGCATGCCCTCGGCGGTTCCGGGAACGGGAGCAACCCTGAGCAGCTCTTTGCTGCCGGCTATGCCGCCTGTTTCCACTCTGCTCTTCAACACGTGGCTCGGACCGCGAAGACGGACCTGGGCGACTCAAGTGTCGGGGCCAAGGTCGGTCTTGTCCGTGACGGCAAGTCCTTCGCTCTCGAGGTGGATCTTGAAGTCGTCATTCCAACTCTGACGCAGAGTGAGGCCAAGGCCCTGGCCGACAAGGCACACGAGGTCTGCCCCTACAGCAACGCCATCCGCGGAAACATCGAGGTCAACATCTCCGTCTCAGACGACTAGAAACCGGGTCCAGTGGATGTTCCGATCCGAGTCAGGCAAACCGTGGTGAATTAGGTGCCTAGGGCACCGACTCCGTTATCACATGCAGCGCCGGAACGCTCATGATTCCTAACCTGTTTCGGAGCACTAACTGAGTTATATCCTGGCTCTTGATTAGGAATCATCAGAGAAATCGTTACTAGCCCGCAGCCGGAGCGGCCATTGCTGGTATGTGTGCATACTTGATTTCAAAACTATCCGGATACGCCTCATATATCATCGAAATCAGCGATTCCAGCTCAGCGACCAGGCCCCGTCATCGCTTCTTCCTGCACCCCGAGCCGCTGCCTAGGGCGACCACAGGGCCTCCTGGACGTCTTCCCGCCAGCCATGCCCCGCATAGATACGAGGGTGGGGCTGGTGTGAGGCGCCGCAACCCATTTTGCTGTTTGAGAGGAAACGATGAATCTGCCGCCGATTACCCTGACCGGCCACGTGCAGAAGGAAGCGTGGAGGAACAGGGTGCTGCCGCCCGTGGAGCGGCTTGGTGCGGAGGTGTGGTCCATTCCCGTGCCGTTTCCGGACAACCCCATGCGTTACACCCTCAGTTACTTGCTTCTGGGCGACGGTGACGCGGTCCTGATCGATCCGGGCTGGGACAGCGACGCCGGCATGGAGCATTTGGCGTCCGGCGTGCGGCAGGCCGGCCTGGGCCTGCCCGACCTGACCGGCATAGTCGCCACCCATTATCACTCTGACCATCTGGGGATGGCTGCCCGACTAAGGACAGCCACAGGGGCGTGGGTTGCCCTAGGTGACCGGGAAGTGCGCCGGCTTACCGCCGGTGAGGACCCTGACGTTGTTCTCAACGACGACCGCGAGGAGCTGACGCTCTGGGGCGTGCCGGCGGACCGGCTGGCCGAAGCGGCCCTGGACCGCCCCCATTTCACCCATCTGCAGAACCTCGCCGATCCGGACCTGCGGCTCGCCGACGGCAGTCTGGTGCCCGCCAAGGGCCTGGACCTGCGCGTGGTTACGACTCCCGGGCATTCACCGGGACATATCTGTCTGGTCGATGAGCCGCACGGCCTGATCTTCAGCGGGGACCACGTCCTGCCGCGCATCTCCCCGCACATAGCGCTGGAGCTGCCGGGACCGGCAAACCCGCTGGCGGACTACTACGATTCTCTGGAACTGATCGCGTTCGAGGACGAGATGGAGGTCTGCCCGGCGCACGAGTACCGGTTCCGCGGCATGCAGCGGCGGGTCGCACAGCTGATCCACCACAACCGCGAACGCTCCGCCGAGGTCCTGCGGGTGCTGGAGGCGCACCGACCCGAAAGCGTCTGGGACATCGCCCGGCACCTGACGTGGTCCCGCGGCTGGGAGTCCCTGCAGGCCTTCTCGCTGCGATTGGCGGTTTCCGAAACTGCCAGCCACGTCGTGTACCTGCGCTCCCAGGGCCACCACATCGACATATCCGTCACCGAACCACGCGCGGCTGCGTCCTCATGACGGCAGCCCTAACCCTCCGGGCAAGCTCCCGATTGGAGCCAGCCGCTGGATGAGACCGTTGAGCAACTCTTTTACGGGACGATGACGACGTCCCGGACGTAAGGGTGGAAGTCGTCAGCGACTTTCTGCGAGATGCTGCCCTGATTGGGACTGCCACTCCGAGACCACCACGACGGCGTTCGCGGCAGCATGGCCGTTCGTTCGTTCATCCTTTCGCGATGTCAACGCACAAGAACGCACTCTTGGTTCAGACGTTACGCCTACCGCTACACAGAATGCCACCGACCGTCAAAGTGGAAGGCTAGCTAGTTAGCGATCGATAAACTATGCTGAGGGCGCTCTTCCCTGCGCGCAGCCGAAGATATCCACGGACCCCACTCCTGGAGTCACCTCTCGTCCCGTGCCGCGAAGTCCAAGTGGCACATGCCCAACCGTTCTAGTCTGCATCACCCATACGACCGAGAGGAAGCCATTATGGAAACGTTGTACGTCAGTACTACCTCGTGGAGATGAACACGCGCATTCAGGTCGAACACCCCGTGTCGGAGACGATTACGGGCATAGATTTTGACCGGGCTCCAACAGGAAATCGCCGCAGGCAATCCGCTGCCGGTGGCCCAGGATGACATGGTCTCGCATCACCAGGTCGAGGGCCACCTCAACGCAGAGGACCCCAAAAGGGTTCGTGCCGAGCCCCGGCCCAGTCAACGGCTTCCGCGTCACGGGTGGGTTCGAGGTACGGCTCGATGGTCGGCAAACTCATCGCCTGGGACAGGACCGCCAGGAAGCGATCACTCCCGCCATGCGTGCGGTCGAGGAAATGGAGATGGATGGCGTCACTACGATGGCACAGTTCCAGGGCGAGTTCGTTGCCAGCCACGAGTTCCGCAGCGGTGATTTCAACCCGCCTTCGTAGCGCAGTTCCTGGCCGACAAGACGACCTGAAAAGCCCATTGAGGGGCGTACGGCCTTGGTACGGCTTCATCCCGCCGGGATCCCGATGTCGGCGTGAAAAGTGCTCGACCTCACCACAACCCGTCAACCATTGACGAGATGGCTGATCTCGGTGGAGATGCTCCTGATGCATCAACAACACCGAAGCGGAAACGAACTTAGAACACAAACGTTTCCAGACCGAACTTGTCGTACAAGGTTCGACCGGATATTTCCCGGCGTGGGCCCGCCGTCTCGCCTCTAGAACGTAGGAGAACTTATGGAACTTACCGTACCCATGCAGGTGCGATTTTCTGACGTCGACCGCTTCGGCCACATCAACAACGCGGTCTACTTGACTTATATCGAACTCGCACGTCTCCGGATTTTTCAGGATGAGTCGCTCGGGGCTTCGGTGGAAGCTCTCGCGGGCGCAGGTGCCGGTATCGTGATTGGCTATCAGGAGATTGCCTATCGAGCTCCGATCGGGCCGAACGTTGATACTGTCGACGTCGCCGCATGGGTAACACGGGTGGGGCGGTCGAGTTTTGATATCGCCTACAGCGTTCGTGACGGAGAAGTTGAGTGCGCGATTGCTGCAACATCCATTGTGCTCGTTGACGTTTCGACCGGCCGCCCTCGTGCACTTCCGGATCCTGCTAAGGCGGTCCTGGAACATTTCGCCGGGCCGCCGGTCGACGTGCGAGGGCGGTGAGGTCGGGCCCTGCTCCGCAGTGAATCCGCCCGGCGATTCATCCAACGGCGCCCTGCACAGAAGCCCACAAGCTAACGCCTAGGCGTTGATGTGCTGGACTACGCCTTCCGGGACATGGTCGCTTGCTACTCCGTCGTCGCGCTCCCTGGCTTGATTCGGAAGCCCAAGGACGCTCCGCAGGATGATCTGCGTCTCCCGCTCCCGCCCCCGCCCCGTCGGAGCGCTGCCCATGTCCGTGCGACTCCAGTGCCGACATGGCCTGGATGCCGAACGGAGGTCTTGACTTAGCGCTCGTTAGATAGGATATGGTGGGACTGAAGCGGTGAGATGGAAATCACTATGTGTGCCTGTGTCGGTCAACCACTCAGGCCTCGGTAGACCAGCCGGACCGCATCAACGAGGATGCGGGCGGACGCGCTTGTCAGCAGCACCTCCATACAGGTTGTTGACGTGTGAGCCACAGGAACGGATGGGTAGGGATGACAAAGCAAGGACAGGCGCCGCGGCTCGAGCTGCGCAACGTGTCAAAGACCTTTGGCGGTACTCGGGTGTTGAACAATGTCTCGCTCGACATCGCGCCGGGTGAGGTTCACGCCCTGATGGGCCAGAACGGATCAGGGAAATCGACGTTAATCAAGATCCTCGCCGGGTTCCACACGGCGGACGACGGCGCGAGTCTGGTCGTCGACGGGCAGGCCCGGACGCTCGGCAACAGAGATGACGTGCACAGCGCCGGCGTCGAGTTCGTTCATCAGGATCTCGGGTTGGTTCCTGCGCTCTCCGTCGTCGACAACCTCGCTCTGGGCCATGGGTATGCCAGGGGCCTGGGTGGGCGAATCGACTGGCGTCAGCAGTGCAGCGTGACCGAAGATGCCCTGCGGGCGGTCGGCTACGACTTAGATGTCCGCAAGGCCGTCGATGATCTGCAGCCCGTCGAGCGGACCGCCGTCGCCATCGCCCGCGCGCTGCAGAGCTCCGGGGGAGCCATGTCCGTCCTCGTCCTGGACGAACCGACAGCCACGATGCCGAAGGCAGAGGTGGAGCATCTGTTCTCCATCATCGAGGCTGTTCGGCGTCAAGGAGTCGGCGTCCTGTACGTGTCCCACCACCTCGAAGAGGTCTTCGAAATCGCCGACCGGGTCACGGTCCTGGTGGACGGGAACCTGGTGGCGACGAAGGAGATCGCCGATCTCAGTCCGCGGTCGCTGGTGGACCTGATGACGGGCGGCATTGTGGATGATGTCCGCAGACGCGCTGTCGTCACCCCTGGCGACCCGCTGCTGTCTCTGCAGAAGGTGCAGGGCGCGGAGCTCGTCGACTTCGATCTCGAGGTGTCGGCCGGCGAGGTCGTCGGCGTGGCCGGCATCACCGGGTCAGGCCGGGAGGAGCTGTGCTCGATCATCTTCGGTGCCCGTCCCCGTGCTGGACGAGTGACCGTCGAGGGTCGCGAGCTCAAGCCCCTGCGCCCAGACGCGTCTCTGGCCCTTGGCTTGGGGATGGTTCCCGCCAACCGGCTGCGTGACGGCGTGCTCGTCGGCCTCAACGTGCGGGAGAACATCAACCTCACCACCGCCCGGCGGCTGGCGCGACGCGTGCGGATCCGCGGACGGGACGACCGCCGTCAAGCGAACGCGATCACCCAAAAGATGTCCGTGAAGACACCCTCGCTCGACGCCCCGATCGAGGCACTGTCGGGAGGCAACCAGCAGAAGGTCGTCCTCGGCAAGTGGCTCCAGACGGATCCTCGCGTCCTCCTGCTCGACGAGCCGACTCAAGGGGTCGACATCGGCGCCAAGTCAGAAATTCACCACCTGATCGATGCTGCGGCCAGTCAGGGCGTAGGGGTGCTCGTGTGCTCGTCGGACGAAGCCGAGCTCGAGCGGCTGTGCGACCGCGTGGTCATCCTCCGCCACGGTCGTGCGGTGGAACAGCTGCGCGGCGACGAGATTACGACAGCGCGATTGGTGCACACCAGCCTGGGACTCACATCATGACCCTCGACAACCACCAGACAGCAAAGGAACAGTCGGCCATGCCCGAAATCAGCCCGTCCAAGACGTCACTCGAGGACGCGACCAAGGCCAGTCCGCCTCTGGGCGCTCGCAAGGAATCATCGCACGGCCCGCGCCCGCACCTTCTTCAGATCCTGCGCCTGGACCGGTACTCGGGCCTCTACCTGGCCCTGATCCTCGCCGTCGTGTTCTCCCTGATGCTGCCGGAGACATTCGCGACGGTCAGCAACGCGCGCGTCATCGCAGGTAGCGCGGCGATCGCAGGCATCCTGACGCTCGCGGTCACCGTGTCGATGGCGGCCGGCACGTTCGACATCTCGCTCGCGGCCAACATGACGTTCTCCATCTCACTGCTGGGGTCGCTCCTATCTGACCACAACATGGCTTGGCCACTCGCCATCGTCATCACCCTGCTCGCCGGTGCCTTAATCGGTGGCGTGAACGCCTTTATCATCACCCAATTCGAGATTGAATCGATCATCGCGACGCTGGGCATGTCCTCGGTCCTGGCTGCAATGGCCTTTTGGATCGCCGACGGCCAAACCATCCTTCTCGACAATGTCGCCAAGGCCTTCACTGACGCAGGGTCGATGTCGGTAGCCTCCATACCGATCACCGTGTTCTACCTGGCGGCGCTCGCGATAGCCCTGTGGTTCCTCTTGGAGCACACCCCGTTCGGACGGTACCTCTACGCCATTGGATCGAACCCCCAGGCATCTAAGCTCGCCGGGATTAAGGTCAAGCGCATCCAGACGCTGTCGTTGATGCTATCCGGGACACTTGCCGCGTTCGCCGGTGTCGTCCTGACGATGCAGCTGGGGGCGGCCTCGTTTGACGCTGGCACGCCTTATCTGCTGCCCGCCTTCGCTGCCACCTTCCTGGGCTCGACACAGGTGCTCGCCGGACGGTTCAACGTCCGCGGCACGGTGGTTGCGCTGTACCTGCTCGCCATCGCAGTGAAGGGACTGCAGCTCCAGTTCCCGGAGCTTCCCTGGATAAAGAACTTGGTGGAAGGTACAGTTCTGATCGTGGCGGTGTGCATCACCGCGCGTGCGGTCAAGAGGCGTCGGACCCAGTAGGCATACACCGACCGCGGGCGGTCTGTCGGGGGTCGGCACGCTGGGCCGGATGATCTGTGCACGACCGCCGCCGCTGAACAGGAGACTGCTGGGCTGTCGCAATGCGCACCGGACCTGCCCAGCGGCTGAGGCCCGTCGATTCTCGACCCTTAGGGTCGACGCGACGGTGGCGACCGTACGGCGACGGCGCAGGATCTGACGGGCAGACCGGTGGACGTTCCAATGACGGAGGTCGCGCCCGAGAACCGACGCTGGCACGCGGCGCGTGACGTTGGCGCGTGCAGCCTGCCCCGTCAGTAGGTGTGGGGAATCGACAAGGGTCGCCATCGACTCCTCCATCTCCAACTCCTACCTTGCCCCAGATAATGCGGACTCTCCAGGTGCACTTCGTGCGGATCCGACGGCTAGCCGCGGAAGACACCGATCGGCTCACACCCGCAGCGGCAGAGCACGCAACCATAGCCGAGGCCATCGCCGGTGAGAAGCCGCGACTGGCAGAAGCGGCCACCACACTCCACTAGCACCGCAGTCTTCCCCACATCGAAGCCACTCACCCCTCACTCTCGAAGGAGCCCCATGGTAAAAAAGCACCACGTCCGCGTGTACAAGAGCGAAGAGAACCTTCCCCGCGAGGACCAGCTGGCCCACAAAATCGCCAGGGTTGCCGCCGACCCTGTGGAGGTCACTGACGACGTCATGGAGATGGTGATCAACCGGATCATCGACAACGCCTCAGTGGCCATCGCCTCGCTGAACCGCGCCCCGATCGTGGCCGCCCGGGCTCAGGCGCTGGCCCATGGCACCAGTATGGGTGGCAAGGGCGCAAAAGTCTTTGGCATCACGGACCGGGTCTCCCCTGAATGGGCGGCCTGGGCCAACGGGGTAGCCGTCCGTGAACTGGACTACCACGACACCTTCCTGGCAGCGGACTACTCCCACCCCGGCGACAACATCCCGCCCATCCTGGCCGTAGCCCAGCACACCAACGCCAGCGGCCGGGACCTGATCCGGGGTATCGCCACGGGGTATGAGATCCAGGTGAACCTGGTGAAGGCGATCTGCCTGCACAAGCACAAGATCGACCACGTGGCCCATCTGGGCCCGTCCGCCGCGGCCGGCATCGGGACCCTGCTGGGCCTGGATGTGGAAACGATCTTCCAGTCAGTTGGCCAGTCTCTTCACACCACCACGGCGACGCGGCAGTCGCGCAAGGGTGAGATCTCCACCTGGAAGGCCCACGCCCCCGCCTTCGCCGGGAAGATGGCGGTCGAGGCCGCGGACCGGGCGATGCTCGGGCAGACGTCCCCCGTGCCGATCTATGAAGGCGAAGACGGGGTGATCGCCTGGCTGCTGGACGGTCCGGACGCGTCCTACCAGGTCCCGCTCCCCACTCCCGGGGAAGCAAAGCGCGCCATTCTGGACACCTACACGAAGGAACACTCCGCCGAGTACCAGGCCCAGGCCTGGATCGACCTCGCCAGGAAACTCAACAAGGAACACCCCGAAGCCACCGACCCGGCCAACGTGAAGTCGGTGCTGATCCGCACCAGCCACCACACCCACTACGTCATCGGCTCCGGCGCCAACGACCCCCAGAAGTACTCCCCCACCGCTTCGAGGGAGACGCTGGACCACTCCATCCCGTACATCTTCGCCGTCGCCCTGCAGGACGGCGCCTGGCACCACGTGGACTCCTACTCCCCCGAACGCGCCGCCCGGCCGGACACCGTGGAGCTGTGGCAGAAAGTCACCACTGAGGAAGATCCGGAATGGACCCGCCGCTACCACTCCCTGGACATCGCCGAGAAGGCCTTCGGCGGGTCCGTGGAAATCACCCTCACTGACGGCACCATCATCACGGACGAGATCGCTGTCGCTGACGCGCATCCCCTCGGTGCCCGGCCGTTCGGACGGGACCAGTACGTGCACAAGTTCCGCACCCTCGCCACGGGCATCGTGGAGGAGGCCGAAGTCGAACGGTTCCTCGCCGCCGTCGAACGCCTCCCCGAACTCGGCCCAGGGGAACTCGACCAGCTGAACATCACCGCCGCCCCCGGCATCATCGATCCCAGCGCCGCACCCAAGGGACTCTTCTAATGTTGTACTCCACCACCACCCCCGAACAGAAGCGTATCCGGTTCCGCGAACTCCTCGCCTCCGGGACCATCGCCCAGTTCCCCGGGGCATTCAACCCGCTCTCGGCCCGGCTGATCGAGGAAAAAGGCTTCGCCGGTGTCTACATCTCTGGGGCAGTCCTGGCCAACGACCTCGGCCTGCCGGACATCGGCCTGACCACGCTCACGGAGGTCGCCACCCGGGCCGGGCAGATCGCTCGGATGACCGACCTGCCCGCCATCGTCGACGCCGACACGGGTTTCGGTGAACCGATGAACGTGGCCCGCACGGTCCAGGAAATCGAAAACGCCGGCCTCGCCGGGCTGCACATCGAGGACCAGTTCAACCCGAAACGCTGCGGCCACCTCGATGGCAAAAACGTGGTGGACCTGGAAACTGCCACCAAACGCATCCGGGCTGCAGCAGACGCCCGCCGCGACCCCAACTTCCTCATTATGGCCCGCACCGACATCCGCGCCGTCGAAGGACTCAAAGCCGCACAGGATCGGGCCAAAGCACTGGTGGACGCCGGCGCGGACGCCATCTTCCCCGAAGCCATGGCCACCCTGGAAGAATTCCAGGCCATCCGCGACGCCGTAGACGTGCCCATCCTGGCCAATATGACCGAGTTCGGCAAAAGTGACCTCTTCACCGTGGACCAGCTCCAGGGCGTCGGGGTGAACATGGTGATCTACCCCGTCACCCTGCTCCGCAGTGCCATGGGCGCCGCTGAAAAGGTTTTGAACACACTCAAGAGCTTGGGAACGCAGCAGGTACGCGTACCTGAAATGCTCACCCGGGCCCGCCTCTATGACCTCGTGGACTACGAGGCTTACAACAAATTCGATTCCGGCATCTTCAACTTCCAGATCCCACAGACCCGCTAAACATGGGCTGCAACGAAGGAGTTCAGCATGGCTGACACAACCGAGATCAAAAAAGGCCTCGCCGGCGTCGTGGTGGACTACACCGCCGTCTCAAAGGTCAACCCGGACACGAACTCACTGCTCTACCGCGGGTACCCGGTCCAAGAACTTGCCGCCAAGCGCAGTTTCGAAGAGGTGGCCTACCTGCTCTGGAATAGCGAACTGCCCACCCCGGACCAGCTCGCGGAATTCACTTCCCGCGAACGGGCCGGCCGTGCACTCGACCCTGCGCTCAAGTCCATTATCGACGCTCTGCCCGCTGACGCCCACCCCATGGATGTGTGCCGCACGGCGGTCTCCGTGCTGGGTGCCCGTCATCCCCTGTCGGAGGACTCTTCGCCGGAAGCCAGTATGGAAAAGGCCGTCGACCTTTGGGCGGCTATGCCGGCGGTAGTGGCGTACGACCAGCGCCGCCGTCACGGGCAGGGTGTCATTGAACCGCGTGACGACCTGGGCTATTCCGCCAACTTCCTCTGGATGACTTTCGGCGAAGATCCTGTGGACGAGGTCATCGAGGCCTTCGACGTCTCGATGATCCTCTATGCCGAGCACTCCTTCAACGCCTCCACCTTTACTGCCCGCGTTGTCACTTCCACCCTTTCTGACCTGCACTCGGCCGTTACCGCTGCCATCGGAGCCCTCAAAGGCCCTCTACACGGCGGGGCCAACGAGGCCGTCATGCATACCTTCGACGAGATCGGCATCCGGTCCGAGGAGTCTCTCGAAGAAGCTGCCTCACGTGCCAAGGTCTGGATGGAAGAGGCGCTGGCGCAGAAGAAAAAGGTCATGGGCTTCGGCCACCGCGTTTACAAGAACGGCGACTCCCGGGTGCCCACCATGAAGGCGGCCCTGGACAAGATGATTGCGCACTACGGCCGGCCCGAACTCCTAGGCCTGTACAACGGGCTGGAATCGGCGATGGATGAGGCCAAGGCCATCAAGCCGAATCTAGACTACCCGGCGGGGCCCACCTACCACCTGATGGGCTTTGACACGGCGACGTTCACGCCCCTGTTCGTGGCGAGCCGCATCACCGGTTGGACCGCGCACATCATGGAGCAGCTGGACTCGAACTCGCTGATCCGGCCGTTGAGCGCGTACAACGGCGTCGGGGAACGTGCCTTGTAAGGCAATAAGCTGCTTCCAAACTTGCGGTGGAGCATCCGACGGTCACCCGGACCGTCAAATATCGCAACGCTATAAGGTGCTCCACCGCAACTCACGCTGTCACCATTGGTCAGTCCTCATTCCTTCACCGAGACGCCGCGCATTGTAGGACAAAATCGGAAGTGGGCCGCATCCACAATGAACAAGATAACGCGATCCCAGGAAGACCGATATTCGCCAAGGACAAACCGCTAACCGCTACTGCTGTATGGGACGTGAACGGCAATCGCCTGGGCCAATTTAATTTAAGCATGTCAGTTGAAGGGAGCCCTCCATGCCTGCATACCGCCACGAGGAATGGAGTCAGTTGGTTGGCGCCTTCGTCGAAGTTCGAAACGACAAGCGGGTTTTGAGATCAGGCTTTGTCGACGATGCGATGGCCGATTCGTCGGCCCTCTGGCTTGCCGCCGACGGAATCGACGGTAGGGCGTTAATAACCAGGGCCGAAGGCTATGAGGTTTGGGTTGAACCTCGGCAGCTAGAGGGCTCACGGGCCTATAGCATGACTTTTTCAGCTTTGAACAGAATAACGACTGAACATGAGGGCGGAGAGTAGTTGGTTATGAATCGGTTGATATTCAAGTCCAAAATTCACAGGGCGACGGTCACCCACGCTGATCTGCACTACGTTGGCTCGGTCACGGTGGACCTGGACCTGCTGGATGCCGCCGACATCCTGCCAGGGGAACTTGTGGCGATCGTGGACGTCACCAATGGGGCACGCCTGGAGACCTACACCATCGCTGGGGAACGTGGCTCGGGCGTAATCGGGATCAACGGCCCCGCCGCGCACCTGATCAATGAGAACGACATCGTCATCCTCATCACCTATGCCCAGATGACCACCGACGAGGCCCGGGCCTACAGCCCAAGGGTGGTCCATGTGGACCGGTACAACAGGATCGCCCTGCTCGGCACCGACCCTGCCGAAGCAGTCTCCCCCGGGCTGACGAGCCCGCCCTTCGCACTGCGCAACTCTCGAGGCATGACCCGTATCCGTCAGTAACAGCTTGTGCGCAGGCGCGTCCGCCGAGTTCGGTTAAGACTCACTGACGATTGGCTAACTGCTGTCGAGGGCGCGAGCGGCAAGGCTCAGTCGAAGGTCTCACGGACCTCACGCCGTCGTGGGAATCTCACGACGGAACAACCTTGGCTAACGAGTGTCACGGCTCTCCCTTCAATCAAGAGGTAGTCGCTCTTCCAAGGAGCACGTGCTACTGGCTTTCGGCTAGCAGCAGGAAGCTTGTGGTCAGACTCTGAATACCATCTTCCCGAAGACGCGTCCGTAAAGCATTGCCTGGAGCCCGTGCTTCGCATCCCGGAAAGGCGTAATGGTGTCTATTGGGCAGGATTAGAAAGTGAGAACCAGTCGGCCTCGGAGACCGCCCCGTTCCAGGAGCCGGTGTGCCTCCGCTGCCTGTTCGGCTGGGAATGTCCGGGCCACTCGGAGAGTGAGCTCCCCTTCCTCCGCTTGCTGGCGAAGCCGCTCCAGCGCCCCGCGGTCCTCGGCAATCTCGCGTACGAGAACAGGCAGGACCCGCAGCTTGCGGCGCCCATCCCCTTCATAACCGCGGACGGTTGCAATTGCCCCGCCGTCCTTCACTGCAGGCAGGACGAGCGCGCCTTGCAGGGATCCATCCGCCAATCCGTCGACGCCGTCGGGAAACTCTTCACGTATGCGAGCAGCCACGTCTGCTCCTCTCCTGACGATAATGTCGGCACCAAGGCCCCGCACCACTTCCTCGTCACGCTCGGAGGCATCCGCAATCACGGTGAGTCCCTCGGCCTTCGCCAACTGGACGACATACCCGCCGAAAGCCCCTGCTGCCCCGGTCACGGCCAGTACTTGTCCAGGTCGCAGCTCCATTCTGTTCAGGGCCAAGCGAGCGGTTAGCCCGTTCATCGGCAAAGTGGATGCGGCGATAGCGCTAACCCCAAGCGGGACTTTGACGACGGAGTTGGCCGACAGCACTTTATCTTCCCGATAGGCACCATGTGGAATGACGACTCCCATCACGGGGTCACCAACAGCTAGATGCTCGACACCGTCGCCTACTTCGCTGACGTCACCTGCGACGTCCATCCCCGGTATCCACGGGAAGGTTTTGTCGGGATAATAGGCCGTGTAGGCTCCGGCCCGGAGCTGCGTGTCACTCGGGTTGACCGCAGCCGCGCGAACGCGAATTCGTACCAGTCCAGGGCCCAAAGGCTCCCGCGGAACTTCAATCAACTGCAGGGCCTCCGGCCCGCCAAACTCATTTACTCCAACTGCTCGCATGTTTAGTCTCCTTTTCGTGGGCCGGCTGGTAGGGGAAGTTTCATGGGCCGAACAAGGAGCACAAGCCCTACGCCTCATAGCGCACCATTGCTTCGACCCCGGGGGTTCCGCTGAGGAAGCACTCCGGGTCTCATCCACTCGTCGAGGTTCTGCAAAGTGTCGTCCAGATAGGTGATTACTCTCGCAACCTCCCGTATGTGGGACTGCTCCCGCGGCTTTCGCCGGCCCTCGTTCAAGCATCGGCCGCATCGTCTGTGTGCTTCACCACGGCGGCACGAAGAGCCCTCAGCTTGTCCTTGCGCTCGGCAGCCGTCGATCTGGCGCTCGTTCAATGCTGGCGGGACCGTCGCTCGAACAATACGTCGAGCAACCTTTCCTCATGGCAGTAGTCAGGCCCGCGACTCTGGCGGAAGGCACGGCGCCGAGCGCGTCGCGGATGCACGGGCTGACCCAGTGCGAGTATGCATCTGCTCGAGGCCGGCGGATTCTGACGTCGCCTAAACCCTCGATTCTGAAGACCCCTGCAGCACCGACTGGTCCGGTCCGAGGCCGCCCCGGAGGCGGCTTGCGTAAGGGACCTGTGGCGATGAAGGGACCGGCAGGAGTCCTACCGACCGCTGAACAGTCCGTTGGAAGTGGTCGCTGACTACCCGGCCGTAGGGGAAATCCCCACTCCTCACCGTCAAAATCAGCCGATGAGCAAACGGGTGGAACACCTGACTCCCTATCCGCGCGCGCTCTCAGGGGCGGTTCCGAGAGGACCGTGGCGGGAGGCGTGACCCTTTCCGCTGTCGATGATCCCGGCAACCGGAACGTCAGGCAGCCGTCCCTTGGAGGGATCGTTCTGCTGCTTCGAGTAACGCGATTCCTCGCTCGTCGCCAACGATGCTGTTCTGCATTCGATTCATCACGTAGGCGACAGTCATGCTGGAACCGAGATCGTTGGTGACGAAGGATCCGCCCCAGCCACCCCAATAGTAGGTGGACTCGTTCACTGGCAGTGGAAGGCCGCGGGAGCGCTTCGCGAACCCCAGGCCCCACGTGATGTGCGCGCCAATTACCCTGTCCACATTGTCAGCCTGTGTCGCGAATACCGACTCGCACGTCTTGCGGGACAGGAAGCGGCGCCCACCGATTTCTCCGCCGTTCGACAGTAGTCGCTGAACCGTGGCGACTGAACGAGCATTTCCGTGGCCGCCGCCAGAGTTGACCTCCGCGCGACGCCACCAGTCGGTGTTTGCGAATTCGGCTCCGACGTTGGGATTCGTTAGACCACGCACCGCGATGCTGTTCGGGTCCTCAAATCCGGCATGGAGGTCGGTGCGAGGTGGGGGAGGAATGATTGGACTGATTCGGCCGTGATCCGCGTCTGGGACCACGATGTGGAAGTCCGCATCGAGCGGGTCGGCCAACTCTTGGTGGAAGAAGTCAGGGAGGGTTTGCCCAGTCACGCGGCGGACAAGTTCCCCGATGAGGAATCCGTGAGTGTGACCGTGATAACCCGAACCGTCGCCGGGTGTCCACCACGGAGCCTGCTTGGCGAGCAGGGAGGTCATCTTCTCGAAGTCGCTGAAATCTGTCGGGTGAAGCGGTGCATCCCAGCCCGCCAGGCCGGAGGTGTGGCTCAGGACATGCCGCACCAGGATGGCGTCCTTACCTTCGGCAGCGAATTCTGGCCAGTAACGGACTACAGGGGCCTCGAGGTCCAGGTCGCCGCGGTCCACCAGCAACAGTGCTGAAACCAGCGCCATCGTCTTGGTTGTCGACCATGTGTTCGTGATCGTGTTCTGCTCCCACCGAGGTCCGTCCTCGGCTTCGGTGGCGAGCCCACCCCAGAGGTCAACGACAATCTCACCTTCCACCGCGACGGCGACGGAAGCACCGACTTCCAGGCCCTTGTCGAAGTTGGCTTGGAAGGCCGCGCGTACGGGCTCGAACCTTGGATCATTGGTTCCGTGAACTTCAACCATGGCTGCTGAGTCTCCTTCACATTTCCCAGATAGAAAACGTCTGCCCTGTGCTGTTTTCTTTGCCGGAATGGGTAGTTTTAGTTGAGCAGGACGGGTGTCATTGCGACAACCAGCCCCCGTCTACGACGAGATCGGCGCCCGTGGTGAAACCCGACTCCTCGCCAGCGAGGAAGGTGATGGCGTTCGCCACCTCCTCAGCAGTGGCGATACGACGCATGGGTGCGTTGTCCTTCATCCACTGCAGCCGTGCCTCTTGGATCTTTGCGACGCGGTCGAGCGAGGGCGTCTGGACGAAGCCCGGCTGTACCGTGTTGACCCGGATGTTCTCTGGGCCCCACAGGACAGCAGCATTCTTGGTCATGCTGAGCACTGCACCCTTTGCGGCGTGGTAGGCGAACATATCGCCCCTGCCACCGCTCGAACCAAAGATCGAGGCCACGTTGACGATGGAGCCTCCGCCCTGCTTTGCCATCTGTGCTCCGACAGCGCGCATGCCTAGCCATACCCCCATCTGGGTGATCCGGATGACTCGGTTCCAGCCGTCGACGGTCTCATCAGTGACTGTCGCCAAGTTGCCCACTCCGGCGTTGTTAACGAGGATGTCGATGCGTCCCTCGGCTCGCATTACCTGGTCGACTACGTTTGCCCAGCTATGCTCGTCGCTGACATCGTGCGCCAGGAAGTGGTCCGCAGTGTCGAGGACTTCGGGCGACGCGCCGGCAACAGCAACTTCGAGATCAGTCGAAAAGACGCTGTAACCAGCCTTCGACAGTCTGGCAGCCGTAGCGGCGCCGATCCCGCCGCAGCCACCGGTGACAAGCGCTGTTTTCTTCATTCCGTGGTCCTCTCAAACCGCCGGCAACGACCGCGGTGCGTATTCGGCTGCCTCTTGCAGCCGAGACCCAAGTCACACACTGTACAATGTATCGAACGCTAGGTCAAGTCCCCAGTGAGACTTATGTGAAGTCGGGCGTACAGGGGGCGCGAAGGACGTGAAGGCAATCCCGGTCAAAAGGCGTCCTCACTCTCCCGCGCCGTCCGCAGAGTCACTGCTCGGTGGATCCAGGCTTAACAGCAGACAAAAACTGCTCCGACGCGTAGAGCGCCTCGGCGCTTTCAAGCTCTTGCTCAAACACCTTGCGCAGCGTGGACGAGGATTCGGCGACCGTCCGCTTGACCACCCCGTTCGCAATCCTCGACCTGAGCGCGAGAGTGCGAGCCAGTGCCACTGCTGTCGATCGCGCCGAGCCAGGTTCGCACAGCTCGTCCACCAGGCCGAGGCGGTGTGCCTCGGACGCGCCGAGCACCCCGCCCAGGTAGGCCAACCGTCGAGTGGCCGACAACCCGATGCGGCGCTCGAAGCTAAACAGGGCGCCCATGTCGGGAGCCAGGCCGATACGGTCGAAGCCCATCGTGAATCTCGCATCCGACGCGGAGACCACGAAGTCACAGACGGCTGCGAGCGAAACGCCGCCGCCCGCCGCCCCGCCCTCCACGGCCGCGACGACCGGGACAGGTATGGCGTGAATCAATGCAACGATCCGCTGCAACTGCCTGAGGATCGCCACCATTTGCTCTTTGTCGGCGGCCGCCATGCGCGCAACGTCTCCCCCGGCACTGAAATAGCCATCACTGCCTGTCAGGACTATGGCCCGACACTCCCGCCCCTTCGCCAAGGACTCCAAGTGCGCGATCAGCTCCCGTTCGACACCCAGGGACAAGCAGTTGCGCCTACGGGCGTTCTCAATCGCCAGGACCACGACACCATCGTCGCCCTGAAGCAGTAGGCACCCGTCCACCAGCGCTGGCGGCGTAGTGTCGCTGGGATTGCTCATAGCGCCATCATGACGGTCGGCTCGCGGCAAGCGTGAGCGCCTCAATTGTTCTGACTGGCACAGGCATCGACTGGTCCTCCTCCATCACCGGCTCGTCCGTCCGCGTGTGCCTTACGCAACCCGACCGCCCGGCGCCTCATATACTGACGCGCTTGACCTAGCGCTAGATAAACACTAACCTATCAGTGGCGCGAAACGCACGCCCCGATGCGTTGTCCCGCACCAGGTAGCGCTTCGTGTTCATAACTGACAGCACTGGAAGGACGCGGTATGGCCTCCACCTCGATGTCTCAGCTCATCACCTTGTACTCGCGGTACTGCGTCGGAATCGACTCAATGGACAGCGAACTGTTCACGACTTGCTTCACCGAGGACGCGGTGATCGAGAGCTCCGCCGGGACGGTACAAGGACACGACGAGATTAGAAAGTGGATGCGATTGTCCCGCGCCGGCTTGCTACATCAGTTCTCGAACATTGTCTTGATCGAGGAATCAGGACCGAGCGCCGTCTGCCGAGCTGACTGGATAATCATCGACGCAGGCGCGATCATCGCGGTTGGCTCGTATGCAGATGTCGTGCAAACGGACGACAGAGGAGTCTCCCGCTTCCGCAAGCGTTCGATTCAGTACACCTGGCGCAAGGACCAGCCGTCGACGTAGGTCAACCGTTGAGATGATCGTGACTGTATGGGGGGCCAATGTAAAACGTCAATCGCCTACGCCGAGCTGCACTCGAGCCTGCCAGTCTGAGACGCGCGCCAAGGACCACCGAATCCGGCCGTCCGCCGGTGGCGAACTGCCCCGACGTGCTCGTGGAGATCGTGACGCTGCGCGAGCCCTAGGACGTCGACAGGGCGTTGCTCCCCAAAGGCCTTGACCAGATGTCCGTCCTGCCGATGGTGACACCGGCAAAGGAGCAGTCGGCAACCACCGAGATCAGCGGGGACACGGCTCGTGCGCACCGAGCGGATCGACAGGATGCGTAGAGTGCGCGTCGAGCGCGCTCAATAACTCAGGCCGCTTCCAACCAACAGGAGATGCGATATGGCCACCCAAGAAGCAGCCAAGAAGGCGACGTCCGCAGATGCCGCACTTGCTAGTTCGTGGCGTCACTACCCCGATCTGGCTCTCCCCCCCATCCTCGCGGCGGCCCTAGAGGACTTTCACAAGCACGGCTACCACGGTTCGACTGTTCGCGGGATCGCTACGGGTGTCGGGCTGACGATGCCTTCGCTGTACTACCACTACGGCAATAAGGAAGGCATCCTCTTCGCGCTTCTAGGCTTCGCGATGGACGATCTGCTCAAACACCTTGCCATGTGCCTCGAGGACGCCGGGGACGATACGCGGGTCCGGTTCGAGAACTGCGTTACCGCAATCGCGCTGCACAACACTAAGCGACGCGATCTGTCGTCACTGCACGACGAGTTCAGATTCCTCGGGCCCGACCTGCGGCCACAGTACGTCGCGAAACGGAGCATCGTCCGAGAGACCCTGATCGGTTTACTGAAGGACGGGATCGAGGAAGGCATCTTTCTCGACGAAGACCCTTACTTCACTTCGCGGGTTCTATTAGGTACGCTCAGCGGCATCCTCGACTGGTACAGGCCTTCAGGTCCACTGTCTGCTAACGACATCGCCGCGCGCTACGCGCGGGACGCGCTACGCGTGGTGTCGCATGGAGAGTCGACCTGATCGATCAACACAGACCCGCAGGGTTAGACGTTCGGAACGAGTGCTCGACGTGCCACGGTTCGTGCTACGCCCGTATGGCCTCCCGGCTGCATCAGCCGAGCGGGATGCTGATTACGTCGCCCTTTACCCGATAAGGCGCCGCGCCGGACAGGGCGGCCTCGTCGAGACGTCCGAAACTAGATCACGGGCTGGTCTTGTTGATCTTCTAACGCAGGAGCCTCTTGTCGTAGTGCCGGGCGTCGTCCTGGCAGTCGAGCCACACGTCCCGCTAGGAGTGTCAGCGATGGTCGAAAAGTGAGCCATTTCGCGGGCGGCGGAGTTCAGCGGTCGTTGCAACAATTTATGGTTCGGTCGCCGGTGAAGTCAGTCTAGCCAGGTGCTCTATGGGACTCTGCCAACCCAGGATTTCGCGTGGTCTGCGGTTGAGTTCAGCGGCGACCTTGGTGAGGTGTTCGGGGCTGTGGACGCCGAGGTCTGTTCCTTTCGGGAAGTACTGCCGGAGCAGGCCATTAGTGTTCTCGTTTGAGCCGCGCTGCCAGGGGCTCGCGGGACACAGAAATAGACCGGAATCAGCGTCTGCCGCGTAAAACTCTGGTGGCAAGCCATTTCAGTCCTCTGATCCCAGGTCAAAGAATGGCGCAGGTGCGGCGGGAGCGGGGTCATCGAATCAGCTAGCCAGGTGCACGAGGATGATGAAGCGAGTGGTCCGTTCGACCAGTGTGGCGATGGCCGAGTGACCGCCCTTCCCAATTATTAGATCGCCCTCCCAATGCCCCGGTACTAGTCTGCCGATTACTTCCGCGGGCCTGTCCCGGATCATCACCATGTCCGGGAAACGCCTGGTCCGGTGCTCCTTTCGGCGGCGCGGCCGGCGGCCAGTCCGACCGCTGCGCAGCGAGACAGCAGGGTCCACGGCCAAATCCAGGCTTCCACGCCCATAGACAGCTTGATAAACAGTCTCGGGCACGACGTGCATCTCGTGTTGTCCAGGGAAATTAGCGCGTAGACGGTTGCTGATCTGGCGGGGACTCCAGCGTTGCTTCAGATGTTCACGCACGAACTCCTGCAGCGCCGGGTTGGCCGCGATCTTCCCGGTCCGCTGGCGGCTCCGTCTACGTTCGGCGCTGCGCTGGGCCGTCCGCGGACGGTAGTTGCCAGAGGGCTCGTGAATATTCCGGCGAATCTCTCTGCTCACAGTTGAAGGACTGCGCCCGAGTTCCGTTGCGATAGCGCGAATGCTCCGCCCGGCATGCAGGAGGTCCGCGATCGTGATCCGTTCGGACTCGGAGAGAAATCGGGCAGAAATCGCGGCTGGTCTTAGACGGGAGATAGGAGCGATCTTTTTGACGTCGCCGGACTTCAGAACAACTGAGTGGCCGTGCCGCCATCGAGTGCCGGAACTACGGCTGATTCCGACGATTCGGCACGCTTCGGAATTGCCCATTCCCTGTTTCATCAGCTGATCATAGTGAGCCCGTGCAGCGTTCTTTGGAGGGGCACCCCGTGACTTTCGTGGTCGTTTCATATCTGCCAATTGCAACTCCTAAAAGCTCAGGTGCTGCAACGACCACTAGACGCCAAGCCGTCACTATGGCTCACTTTTCGACCGTCACCGACAAGGAGATCTCGTAAGCCTGTCTCGGTGGCAGGCGTCCTGAGTACGACGAATGCCACCGCACGCTCACCTCACTGCTCGTCCGGTACTCCCTACTACTGCGACCTCCCGCGCTGCAGAGTGGGGCCATAAGCTCGTTCTCAGGTCTTGTGAGGAGATCCGCTCACTTCCCGACTTGATGACATCTTTCGAATGATCCGTGATGCGTAGGTAATCGAAGCTGTCAATGGTGCCGATATCGCCGGTACGCAGCCAACCACGTGAATGGCCGCCGCCGTCGGCGCCGGTAGGTGGAATCGCTCGGGGCGTCGCGGCCACCGTGGCCCTGGGGAAGATCTCCGTCATGCCCACCCGCGATCATGGCCGCCGAACAGCTCACCCTACCGGGCCCCCGCTCGTACTTCGGAGGCCCGGTCTGATCACAGCCTCCGGTCCATCGTTGCCCGCGAAACCCCGAGCTGCCTGGCCAGCTCGCTTTTGGAAATCCTCTGCGTCCCTACTGGTGGCGACTCTGTGCCCACGACGAATGTAGGATCACCTTCCATGATGCTCAGGTGTCCTTACCGTCGATACCGGAGGTACCCAACTAGGTCACATGTTCACAACGTGCCCAAGAGTTCACCTAAGCAATCCGCTCAAAGATCGCGGCCAGTCCCTGGCCGCCCCCGATGCACATGGTCTCCAGCCCGTACCGGCCCTCTCGGCGGTGCAGCTCGCGCGCCAGCGTACCGAGCATTCTGACCCCTGTAGCGCCGACCGGATGACCCAACGAGATCCCCGAACCATGCGGGTTGGTCCGCTCCTGATCTTCATCGGTGAAGTTCCACTCCCGCATAACCGCAAGTGCCTGAGACGCGAAGGCCTCATTCAGCTCGATGACGTCCATGTCGGCAAGTCCGAGTCCCAACCGGTCGAGAGCCGCTTGGGTCGCCGGCACTGGGCCGATGCCCATCACATGGGGCGGGACGCCTGCGACAGCCCAGCTGACCATGCGCACCAGCGGGCGGAGATTGAGCTTTTCAGCGCGCTCCATCGTGGTCACCAAGCACATCGATGCCGCATCGTTCTGTCCTGAAGCGTTGCCAGCGGTCACGGTCGACTCGGGGTCCTTGTCGAACAGAATCGGCTTCAACGTGGCGAGCGACTCCATTGTCGTGCCAGCCCGTGGGTGCTCGTCCGTGTCGATAACCACCTCACCCTTACGGGTGCGCACCGTGACCGGAATGATCTCCTCGGACAAGACCCCGGAACGCTGGGCGGCGACGGCGCGCTCATGTGAGCTCACCGCAAGTCGGTCCTGCTCCTCCCGGGTGATGGAGTACTCCCGCCGCAGGTTTTCGGCGGTCTCCAGGACCCCATCCGCCATCGGGTACAGGCGGCCACCGGCAGTTTCGCGACCGCGCACGAGCCCATCGTGCATGGTCACGCCCGTGCGCGCTCCCCCCCAGCGCATGTCAGTGGAGTAGAACGATGCGTTGCTCATGCTTTCCGTTCCGCCCGCCACTACCACGCTGTTGGCACCAGTCTGGACCTGCATAATGGCGTTGATGACGGCTTGTAGACCCGATCCGCAGCGGCGATCGACGTGCTGACCCGCCACGCTAAACGGAAGTCCGGCATCAAGCGCGACGATCCGCCCAATGGCCGGCGCTTCACTGTTCGCATTGGCGTGGCCGAGGATGACGTCGTTGATCTCGGCCGGGTCGATCCCGGTACGATCGATTAGCCCTTGGAGTGCCGCGACGCCGAGTTCGGGGGCGGTCACGTCCCTGAACATGCCGCCGTAGCGTCCGATGGGCGTACGAACGGGCTCGCAGATTACAACGTCTGGGACGTTTTTCATAGTAATTCCTTTCAAACGAGATCAAGCCGAGGCGGTTTGGGTTGAGAGCGTGACAAGGTCAACGCCCTCTCGCCGCAAGACTGCGTCTCGGTGATCAGCAGTGGTGGTAAGTGAGATGAGGGCTTCCTCCCCGCAAAACAGCGGGCTCATGTTCCGGTGCTGCAGCTGGCGCGGCGTCGCGCCGGGGCCCTCGAGGCGCAGCGCTTCGGCTAGCAGCAGTGTGGAGAACGGACCGTGCACGACGAGTCCGGCATAGCCTTCAGTTTCGGTCGCGTAAGGCCAGTCGTAGTGAATGCGGTGTGAATTTGCCGTCACTGCGCTGAACCGCATGAGCAGGGTGGGATCAGTGACGATACCCCATCCATGAGCGGTTCTGCGCAGCGGCGGCCCTACGGGCGCGGTCACCGTGGCAGGCACGGAACCGCGATGCTGAGGAGTGCGTGGCCCAGGTTCGATGAATACGAGGTTCTGCTTCTCCTCGAGACAGATGCTGTTGTCGGCACCCCGGAAGACGTGGCTGACGCACACCATCGTGAAGTCCCCGTTACGACCGCGCTTGGCGGCAATGGAGTCAACGATCGCCTCGTGCGTTAGCACCTCGCCCACGCGGACTGGACGGGTGATTGTGACCGAGCCGCCTGCGAACATGCGCCGAAATCCCTGCATCAACGGGAGCAGTCCGCCACGACGAGGATGCCCGTCTGTATCGAGCTCGGACGAATGCGGCCACGACGGCAGTGCGACCCAGTGCCAAAGCGGTGGGAGCTCATCTCCTGCGCGGGGGATCGGCGCACCGGAATCGAGCAAGGATGCAAAGGCACGGACCCGACCTGGATCCACGAGTTCCTCGGTCAGCACCGTACGAGGCTTCCAGCCCGCGTCCGCTCCTAAGGTCGATTCACGGCTCACTGATACCGATCCTTCGATACGCCGACGATATCCGCACCGAGCAGTCGTGCATCGAGCACAACTATGGCGGCAGGATTGGGGATTAGGCCACGCATGGTCCAAACCATGCCTCGCGACCTACGCCCGAAACCAATACGACTTGTGACTACCATTGGGTCCTCATAACACTTGCATAGTTTGCGTTTCAAACAATCCGTCGTCCTAAGCTGTTACATGAATCGGCCGCCCGAAATCTCTGCGACCGTACCTGTCATGTAAGACGACAGGTCCGATGCGTAGAACAGGGCGACGGAAGCCACCTCCGCTGGCTCTCCCGCACGTCCCATCGGGATTTCGGCCATCTTCTGATCCCACGCACTCCGAGGCATTGCCTCGGTCATTGCAGAGCGAATCAGCCCCGGCTGTAACACGTTGACACGGACACCGTGGTGGGCCACCTCTTTGGCAGCAGCCTTCGAGAGGCCGATGATTCCTGCCTTAGCTGCCGAGTAGTTCGTTTGACCGACCATGCCGACCTTGCCGGATATCGAGGAGATGTTGATGATGGACCCAGATCCCGCTTCCCTCATCCGCGCAGCAGCCGAACGGGTACCGTTCCAGCACCCCTTGAGGTGTACGGCGATCACCTGGTCGAACTGCTCCTCAGTCATGGTGCGCATCGTGGCGTCCCGAGTGATCCCAGCGTTGTTGACCACGATGTCGAGCGAGCCGAACGTGGTCACCGCGAAGTCCAGCGCCGCGTCGATACGGGAGGCATCGACCACATCGCACGAGATACCCGCGGCGCGCTCGGGTCCGCCTAGCCTGGTTGCGGCCTCTTCAGCAGCGTGTCCGTCCAAATCAGCAAGTACCACGCGGGCACCAGCGTTGATGAAGGACTCGGCTATCGCCAGCCCGATTCCTTGGGCGCCGCCGGTGATGACGGCTGTCTTACCTTCCAGCAGGTCAATCATGTAGTTCCCCTTCTCGCCGTAGGTCCTTCGTGTACCGAGCCACCGTGCAGTGATCGAATTCCGCTGGATCTCAACGTCATACCAGTGTGAGATCCGTAACCGCCATGCACGCGGATCGAGTCAAGAGCCCGCTCTAAAATACGCTCGCCCCAGGACTCTCGATGCTGGCCGGAGGCAAGCTGCAAATCTTGGGCGCTAGGATGAGCACGCTGTCGCTCGGATCGAGTGAGCGCGATCCAGGTCTTGCGAGTGTTGAGAGACGTCATTGGCCACCTCCCGCCGGAGTCGACGTGCCTGGTTGAGTGACAGGGACACGTGAGGCGAGAATTCGGGCGGCGCGATCGATCACGGGCCGATCTACCATCTGGCCATCGACCAACAACACTCCTACAGCGGCGGTCGAGGTGGCCTCCATGATCCGTCGCGCCCAGGCCAACTCCTGCTCGGTAGGTGCGAAGACGGTTGCTGCGGGTGTCACTTGTGCAGGATGGACACATAACTTCCCCGTGAAGCCGAGGGTGGCCGCCCGTCGCACGTCAGCTATCAGTTTGTTCGTGTTGCGAACATCGCTGGTGACGCCGTCCACTGGACCATTGAGCTTGGCTGCCGCCGACGCAAGGACCACCCCTGCGCGCGCGGCAGCCATGGCGCTTTCGTCTTCGGGGTCGACGCCAAGTTCCGCCGCCAGGTCGAACGTTCCGAGGGCTAATCGCTTGACGCCCGGCACTTCTGCGATCTGAGCGGCACGTAGGACGCCCCGAGCGGTCTCGATCAACGCGACAACTTCGGTGCCGGGCCAGCTTGCAGCGATGGCCCCAACGCGTTCGGGGTCCTCACTTTTGGGCACCATGAGGATGACGGGTAAGCCGGTGAGTGCAGCGAGGTCCGCCTCGTGCCAAGGAGTTCCAAAGGCATTGATGCGGACGGCGGACGAGCCGTTGGTTGAGGATAGCCAGCGGACGACGTGGCGGCGTGCTTCCTCCTTGTCGCGTGTCGCAACCGCGTCCTCGAGGTCCAAGACCACGACGTCTGCCCCGGCGGCTGCTCCTTTGGAAAAGCGGTCGGGACGATCGCCGGGCACGAACAGAAATGTTTGGGCATGGGCTGCCGTCGTCATGTTAGGTGGTCCTTAGGGCGGCGGGAACAGCGGTGGTAGACACGACTCCGCGCTCGAACAAGTCGTCGATCTTGGCTGAATCGAGGTCGAGATATTCGCGCAGCACCTCGCGCGTGTGCTCTCCGACTCGCGGAGCAGGTGCCGGCGCACCACGTTCCCGGTCGATGGAAACCGGCGAGCCAGGAGCGAGGACCGCGCCGATCCCCGGTTGCTCGACCGTGGCGAACATGGGATGGCTTCGCAGCATCGCGCCATCATCCGCCACCATCTCGTCGAATGACTTGTAAGCCGACCATAGGATCCGGGTCGAGGCCAAGGTGCTTTGCACTTCGCTGGCGGTGTGCCGGCCGAACCACTCTGAGACGAGGCCGGCGAGCACTTCACGGTGACGAAACCGGTCACCCTCGTCCCAGAAGTCAGCTTTCAGAGCCTCCCCCAGTCCATCGAAAACAGCGCCGAGACCCATGACCTTTCGAAGATCCGACCACTGCCGGGAAGTCAACGTCACCAGCATGAACCGCGCACCGTCCTTGGACGTGAAATCCCTCCCGAACCCACCATAGATATAGTTGCCGTCTGCGCGCCGTCCGGAACCAGGGTTGAGCATCGCATCGGCAAGATAGCCGAGGTGCCCGGCTGCGGACAGCCCCACGTCCTCGAGTGCGACACGCACCTCACTACCCATGCCGGAGTGTGACCGTCGCCGTTCTGCCGCCATGAGTCCGATGGCGAGGTACAGGCCGGCCGTGAGGTCCCAGGCTGGAAGCGGGTTGTTGATGGGACTGGCATGCTCGGCCGGACCGGTAATCAGGGAGAACCCGGTCGCTGCTTGGACCGTGTAGTCCACCGCCGACCCGCCGTCCGTGGTGCCCGTCAGCAGCACTGAGATCATGTCGGGGCGCCTCTGCGACAGCGCCGCATGTGTCAGTTCGGGCCAACGCTCGGTGTTGGTAAGGAGGATGCCTGCGTCAGCCGCGAGATCTGCCACGAGACTCCGTCCCTCCACCGAACTGAAATCGATCTCGATCGCCTGCTTCCCCGGATTTAGCCCATTCCAGTAGAGGCTGAGGCCGTCCTGGGTGACCGGCCACCGCGAGCGGTCCGGAGCCCCGCCCAGCGGTTCGACCCGAATTACGTCGGCGCCGAGCTGCTGGAGCGTCAGCCCGCACAAGGGCGAAGCCACGAAACTTGATACCTCTATCACGCGTAACCCAGCCAAGGGGCCGCTGCTCGGGTTCCTGAAGTTCATCGCAGGTAGAGCCGCACGGTGTCGATCTCATCGCGCAGCAATCGCACATCCTCGACCGTCGGCCGCTCTGTTTCGCGCACGTCGGGCGCAACTGCTATGTCCCAGCCCGTCGATGACTTGACCTCCTGGAGAGACACTCCAGGATGGACTTCGCTCACTTCGAGCTCGCCAAACTTGTGCCTCCGACGAAGCACCGCAAGCGGCGTAATTACCGTGGAAACCCCGAAGCCGGGCGGCACCATGCGCGGGTCCTCCTCTCGTGCCCGCACCGGACTCGGCGAAGTGCAGAAGTCGAGCACCTCCGGAAACGCATTCGGATCGTGGCGACGAAGCACCACGATGCATTCGCCGGCATTCGGCACGATGTCGGCCGCACCACCCGACCCGGGAAGCCGAACTGACGGCCTCCGCCAGTCTCCGATGAAGCTGGTGTTCAGGCTGCCCCAGCGGTCTACCTGGGCCGCTCCCAGAAACCCCACGTCGACGTTGCCGCCCTGGAGTACGTAACCAAAGAGGACAGGCATGCTCACTACCGATTCAGCGCCCGTGACCAGGACGGAATCGGCGATCCCTTCGGCAAGTGCCGCGGGGTGGGCCCCACAGACTCCGGACTCGTAGACCTGTTCGACGTCCGGGTTGACGGTTCGCATCGCGAGGTTGATCGCCAGGGTCGGCAGCCCTACGCCGGCAAACACGCGCCGCTTGCCGATGAGTTGCCTGGCGGCCACGGTTGCCAAAAACTCCGTGCTCGACGTGGAGACATCGGCATAGGCACTTTCCGGGGTGCTAGCCAGCGTGACTTGCCCTGTCATGAGAAGCTCCTCTCAGAGTCGTGGAAAGCCAGATCCGACCACCGCGGGTCTCCGACCTTGGCGAGGTAAGCTGCCCGGTCGGGGACCTCGTGCACCCACTCGATGAGCCATTCGCTCAACGCCTCGCGATCCTTGCTGATGGGTGTCCACTCGCGATAGAAGGCGTTGTCGCGACGGTAGTGACCTTGAGCGTAGGAAGGATGAGCCCCGCCAGGCACCTCGACGACGGCATCTACGGCATGGGCCGGCAGCAGCGTCAGATTGGGCGTCGCCCGGATGATGTCATCGTCGACGATTTCCTCAACCGTCACGATCACCCGCTTAGCTGCGAATGCTGCTTCTTGATTCGCACCCACGATGCCCCACATCTGCACATTTCCTGCCCGGTCGGCGCGCTGCGCGTGGATGATCGTAACGTCGGGCTTCAACGCGGGCACCACATAGACGTCGGGTCCGCCGTACGGGTCTGCGACCTTTCGGATCTGAGGAGTCAGTTTCGGTAGGTCGCTGCCGGCGTACGACTTCAGCGGGAAGAATGGAAGGTTGGCCGCCCCCGCTTGATAACGGCACACCATGCCGTAGTGGCTGTACTCCTCGACATCGAGCGGCGCTGGGTCTTCCAACTCAATCCGTCGGCGAATCTCGTGAAGTGACCCGGCCGATCCACTCGCAAAGAACGAAGCCACGAGTCGTCGAACGCACCCAGCTGCTATCATCTGCTCGTACACCAGATCCGGTGTCATGCGGCAGACAGTGAGATCACGACGACCTTGCCGGATGATCTCGTGAGCGGCAGCGAAGGGGATCAGATGACCCATCCCCTCGAGCGCCAGGGTCATTCCGTCCTGAACGTACGTGGCAACCGCCGTCGGGAGGTCTACGACCTTGGTAAACGCGGTCATCGACGTGCTCATATGTCGGCTCCTAGGGGGTACGGGGTGTTGCTCCTAAGTCCTCATCATGGGGTCGAGCGCGCTGAGAAATCCAATACTTGTTCAGCAAGGGTTTGTTGCCTAAATCAGTATGAATGTGTCGAGTTTAGGCGGTCATGCTTCTAAAGTAGGGTCTTGGAACAACCCAAGAATCAGGTTCCCACTCTCGGTTCGCCAACTGGAAACCAATGCAGTTGCGCTCTGCCTGTCCGCCAGCCGTCGCTCGCCATGAGTCGAGTGCCCCCAGGCACGCGGAATCGCTGTTAGTCGTTGCTCTTTCCGCCCGGCACCCAAGGTGTGGGTAGAGCCTCTTCGGAAGCCCGCAGCACGGCCAACAGAGCGGGATTCTGGTCATCTTTGCGCCATACGAGCCGCTGGTAGGTCGCCCGATCTCCCTCTTTCAGCGCGATCACCGATATGTCTGTTTGAACGACGCCGGCGACGGCGGTGTCATGAGTGATGGTGACCCCCACTCCTGCTGCCACCATCGCGAGAACTGTGTGGGTGTCGGGGCCCGTTTGTACGATCTGCGGTGAGTAGCCGGCGGCCTTGACCATCTGCATCATCGCCTCCCGAGCACTCGACCCCGGATTCGCAGGGAGCACTACAAATGGCTCGCCCTCGAGGTCTGCTATCGACACCCGCTTGCGCCCGGCGAGGCGGTGCGACACCGGCACCACAACCACGTAGTGCTCCACGGCGATCAGCCGGTCGCTCACCCCTTCCGGGCGTGTCTGCCAGCGAGAGAAAACGAGGTCCAGATCGCCGCCCAAGAGCGAGCGGATCCCTTCATGATGGTACGTCGTATTGCGCAAGGAGAGCTCGATGCCCGGGTGGAGCTCGCGGACCAACCGCCCAAGCCTCCCTACCAGCGGGTGTGATGAGGGACCAGCGAAGCCGACCCGCACCAGACCCGTCTCACCTCGTCCTGCCGACCGCACCGCACGTCGCGCAGCTCGAACACCTTCGAGTACGTCCATCGCCGGGCGTACGAGTGCATTCCCTGCGGTAGTCAATTGCACGCTCCGAGTTGTGCGATCGAACAGGCTCGATCCAAGCTCGCGCTCAAGCTGCTTGATCATTCGGCTCAAGGGCGGCTGAGCCATGTGGAGACGATCAGCCGCTCTGGCGAAATGCAACTCGTCCGCGACAGCGAGAAAGGCCTCGAGGTGATGCAGTTCCATCGCTCAATTATTGCGCAGAACTACAACAAGTTGAAGCGATTGCGTGGCAGGCGAGTAAGGAACATCAGGGACAACTACGTACCCTCCGCTCGGCCGGGGTTTCATAGGGGTGGCGTTCGTGCGCGGTATGTTTAAGCGAACGAAGATGCTTCTGAGCTGGGCAACAGTGTTGTTGACGCACTTTTTGTACCCAGATTGTCGGAGTTTTCATGTCCCTTGCGGTCCGTCAAGACGGGCAGCAGTTGGTCTCCCATGCCGGGCTGATCGTGGTGACGTCCTTTGTTGACGCATTCCGACCAGCAGGGAAAGCTCATCGGGGAGAAAATCCTGGTGCGCACCGACAGCGCCGGGGCATCCGGAAATTCCTGCACCACCTCCCCCTCATTAGGCGTGCAGTTCGGTGTCTCCTATCCGGTCCCGTTGATGAAAGCCAATGTGTTGCATGGATCAAACTCTAAGCAGTGGTGGTAGCCGTTACCGGACCAAGACGGCAATGACCGCACCAACGCGTGGGTCGGTGATGCCAACGACGTGGGACTAACTACTACCCGCCGACGTTAGCTGAACCTGTACCTGCGTGCCGAGCCCCCGCAACCCGGTTTCAAGCGACCTTGCTGGACTGTGGACGGGCACAGGGCCCGGGCCTTCATAAGGAACTCTCCGCGTTGGTATGGACAAGCCCTAGACGCCCGGAAACCGGCCCCGGGCCCGGTTTGAAATGGATCAAGACCCTGAAAAACACCGGGCTCGGAGTGCTGCCGTTCTGCGACGTTCACGCCAGCCTGGCCTGAACCCACATCGACGCTTGCCGATGAACCTGCTCTCCCGACTGCAACTAACGGCCCTGCCAACCGGACACAAAGCCCGGGCTGGGAATGAAACGGTGTCGGTACCGGCTATTCCCAACCGCCGGGAGATTCATCATCCGGGCCCTGCGGACCCGGATGATGATCGGTGGCAAAGGCCTGCACGCCGGCACAATCATCACATTCCAGATAGCCATTGCCAGCCTGAATACCCGCCTCGGGCAACCGGACCGACGCCTGGCTGAGACGCACCCGGCCGGCCCCTTCAATTGCGAGCACAACCCATTCGAAGACGGGGGAATCGATGCCGGTCCAGTGACAACGGGGCCCACTGCCGCGCCGAAAACCAAAGAATCAACCGGCACGAGAATCAAACAGGAACCTGACGGAACCCCTCCCCATGAAACATCCTGGCTAGAACTCCTCGAGGATGTATGCTCCGGTCAGCGCCGCTTGGCCACCGATGTTGTAAGTGGACTCCACGACCTCGAAGACCGGGAGGATTGACCAGTCGTCACCCGGATCACCGCCAACCAGCTCGAGCACGGCGTCTCCGCTCCAGAACGTCATGTCGTCCGGATCTGCGGGCTCACTGCGTCCCCCAAGCAGAACGTTCGGCTTGGTAGCTTCTTCCCACGGCGGCCGACGGGCGATTGACGTCGAAGCTGTGAAGGGCTTAACCGGGGGGTCGATTCGTCGCTCCATGCTGAACGAGAGCCGAACGAAGTCCCGGCCGTGACGACCTGCCACGATGTTCAGGACATCTCCAGACCACTCCATGCTTGCATCGCCGGTCTGAAGAGGGTGTCCCCACATTTCACGCCCTGCCGCCGTACCGGAGAAGGTCGTCTTCATTCCAGTCAGCCGGTGCAACACAGGCTCTCCACGATATTGAGCAATCATCCCCAGGTAGACGCCGGTGTACGGACCGAACGTGCTTCGTGCGTGGTGAACGGCATATACCGTTGCCAGCGCAGGCCCGTCCGGCATCTCCATCATCGGAGGTAGCAGTGACGCGAGCACGTCGTGATCGGTCCGAAACACGACGAAGACCTCTTCGCCCTTGTCGTAGTGCCACGGTAGATCGTGGTAGGCCCGCCCAATTCGCTTGTGCTTTTCCACTTCGTAACTCGCTCCTTCACTCAGGCAGTCGCCTACATCGGGAAGAACCCACGTCAGGTTCGAAGACTCATCTGCTCAGCATCTGCACGCGCAGCGTCAGTAGCATCGTCGGCATTCTCCGATTCCTGCGCCAGATCATCGAAAATGATCCCGCGATAACCATCCTCTGCAATTTCGCGGGCCTTCCGCCTGTACTGAGGAGCCGGCCCCGGGTATAACAGGAAGTGACGGGGCTTCCCAGGAATATTGGACCCTAGGTACCAAGCGTTTTCCGCCGCAATCGTAGCGCGGTCATCCCCATCACTCGCGGCCTTATTGATGTGATCGGTCCACGCGTCCGCAGCTTCTTCGGTCGCCTCGAAGTAGCGGGCCGCCTGCTCCTCAGTGTAGGCGAGCAGATCGTTGATCCACCGGACCTGAACCGCCGTGGAAGGCGGCACGTTGCCCGATACCACGTGGACACTTCCGGGCATCAGCAGGTTGGGGAACCCTGGCACGAGCATGCCGAGCAACGTTCGCGGCATGTCCCTCCACGCATCAGCCAAAGAGATCCCGTTGCGCCCGCGGATGTTCATCCCGAGAAGCGACCCCGTACCCGCATCGAACCCGGTGGCGAAGACGATGATGTCGAATTGGTGAAGATCGCCAGACCGTGTCTGCACTCCCTTCTCGGTATAGGTGATGATTGGATCAGCGCGCAGGTCATGCAGACTTACGTTGTCGCGGTTGAACGCCTCATAGAAGCCTGCCACGAAGGGCGGCCGCTTGCCGCCATATCCGTGGTCCTTCGGCAGAAGGAGATCTGCCACCGCCGGGTCGTGAACGATGGACCTGACCTTCTCACTGATAAACGCGGTCCAGAGAGCATTGGCCCGAGGGTCAGTCTCCGTGCCTTTGAAGTTGTCCGAAACCTTGCGAAGGCCCGGCGAGTTCCACAGGTCCTCGTACTTTTTGAGGCGCTCTTCTTCACTGACCTCGAATGCGCTCCTCGGGTCAGGATCGTGCGGAAGGCCCATGTCATCCTTCTGCATCTTCGCGTAGATCTCTGAATAGCTCGCCTTTATCTCGGCCATCTCGTCAGCGGAGATCGGCCGGTTGTTGAGCGGTGTCGACCAGTTCGCAGTGCGCTGGAAGACGGTCAGCGACTCGGCCTCATCAACCAGGAAAGGAACGATCTGCACGCCACTGGAGCCTGTGCCCATCACTGCGACCTTCTTGCCCTTGAAGTCCACGGGAGTCTGCGGCCACCTGCCGGTGTGGTATACCTCGCCCCCGAATAGCTCGCGGTTCGGGATGTCGGGCATGAACGGCGTCGAAAGATTTCCGGTCGCCGCTATGAGGTACTTCGTATGGACTATCTTGCCGGTGCTCATGGTGACCACCCACATCGCCTGGTCTTCATCGAACACGGCGCTGACGACTCGCGAGCTGAAGTTGATCAATTTGCGCAGATCAAACCTGTCGATTACATGGTTCATGTAACTTTCAATGTCGGGCTGTGCCGCAAACAACTCCGGCCAGTCCCAGTCTTGTAGCAGCTCCTTGTCGAAGAAGTAGCCGTAGGAGTAGCTCTCCGAGTCGAATCGTGCGCCTGGGTACCGATTCCAAAACCATACGCCGCCGACACCCGGCGCCTCTTCGTACATCTCGACGGCAAGGCCCATCTTGTTGAGCCAGTAGAGTTGGTGGATGCCCGTGATTCCGGCACCCACGACGACCGCGTCCAGCACCTTTGGCCGGGTTTTCAATTGATCTACGCTTGACATTGCGTACGTCCCTTCTGCTTCTGTAATCGCCGATCGCGTCGTCCCTGACTTCGTCGATCCAGCCTCCGCGTCCGCTTCTCGTTGAGTGCACCGCCGTCGAGGCCTCACCAGTTTGCACCGGCGGCAGCAGCCTGACAGTTATCGAGCGCTAAGTCAATAGCTTACCTCCGTCGCCCGCGCGCGAAGACGTCGCATCGTCGCCCTCAGCGATGCCTTGGGCGGACCGCCCCGACCGCGGTGCTTCATGCTAATTACTTCGCAAAATCCAAGTCCTACCTCGCGTAGCAGTCCTTCCGCGAAGCAGATCAGCTGACGGGCGGCGGATCTCCCTGCCAGAGGGGTTGGGCAGTCGTACGCCGCGATCGGACTTGATGTCGATTACGAGGGTCCGGGTCTTATCGACCCCCAGGGTGATCAGCCTTCGTCGGCATGAGTCCAGATGCTTGGCGACGCCCGCCGTTGCGTGGTCTAGCCAGTGACGGACGCGACCATGTCCAGGATCAGGCCCTTCTCCTTCTTCGAGGCCTGACGGTAGGCCTGCGCGACTTCCTGATGACCTGACCTCCACCCCAGATGCCCGCTTCTCGGCTCTCGACAGAACCGGCTTGCGATCGCACGTTTCGATTGCAACCGATCTCATAGTGGCCGGAGCCAAGGTGGTGCTGTTGGATTCGGTAATGCTGCCGTCTTTGTTCTTTCATTGTATTAATTCCCTTGCGCTTGACAGCTCCTGTGTCGCCTGTCACTATTTCTGCACAGGTAATGCTCTTCCATAGAATGAAAGAGCGAGTCAAGCTAAGAGGGAATGCATGACAACGAGGTCTGTTGACCTAGCGCTCGATAAGGATTAGCGTGTGTCTTGGGCCACAGAGCGACGCGCGCTTGGCGTCCTCGCAAAATCAATGACGATATAGCGACTGACAGGGGAAACCATGCCTCACGACTCTGCGATCCGGCTCACGTGCCCCACAGGCCTAATGCGCGCACCGCGGGTAGCCAGGTCTTCCCATAACACTGCCTGCTTGGCTGTGGCCGAGACACGTGTTGCGGGACTGCACCTTTGGCAGGAAGCATGAAATCGGTGGAGCCGACCAGTACGCCCGCCACCCTGGCGCCTGCCCTCGAGGTTCGCGGGATCAGCAAAACATTCGGTGGTAACCGGGCTTTGATCGATGTGGACCTTAAGGTCCGCTCCGGTGAGATCCATGCGCTGGTGGGTCAGAACGGAAGCGGGAAATCGACGATCGTCAAGATCCTTGGGGGTTATCACGCTCCCGATGCGGGTACCGCCTTGGTTGGAGGCCAACCGTTCACCCTTGGGTCTGCGATTAATGCCGGTCAAGCCGGGCTGCGCTTCGTCCACCAAGATCTGGGGCTGATCGAGGATCTAACAGTGGCCGACAATTTCCACCTCGACTCGGCAAAGGGTGGCTGGGCGCGGAGCCTATCCAGGACTGCCGAAAGAAAGGTGACGGGCGAGGCGCTGAGCAACTTCGGGTACGACATCGATCCGAGTCGCACAGTCGCCAGCCTCACCGCCGCCGAGCGAACGGCGGTAGCGATAGTCAGAGCGATCTCCGGCGACGGTGGCAGTCCTCACCTCCTCATCCTCGACGAGCCGACTGCATCATTGCCTAACGCGGATGCCGAGATCATGTTCGGCGCACTGAGAAGGCTGGCGGCCCGAGGCAGGTCGATCCTCTTCATCTCCCACCACTTCGACGAGATCCTGAATATCGCCGACCGCGTCACGATCCTTCGCGACGGTCGCAATGTGGCGACCCGTGATGTCGCTGGCCTTGATAGCGCAGAACTCGCACGCCTCATGCTCGGCCGCACTCTCGTCGCAGGAGTGACTGACGGTATGGAGTCCGCACGATCGCGAATGTCGGACGCGTCGGTGACGCTTTCAGTTACTGCTCTGCGGACGGGGAGCGTGCGTGGGATCAACTTCACGGTGCGCCGAGGTGAGATCTTGGGGTTTGCCGGGCTGACCGGGTCGGGCCGAGAAGAAGTGGCGCCGGCGCTGGCCGGGCAGATCGACAGACTCGGTGCGGTCGAGGTCAACGGGAGGACAATCGCCCCCGGGAAGGCGCGCGCCGCAATCAGTGCGGGAGTGCAATATCTCCCTTCCGAGCGGCGACGAGATGGTCTCTTCCTGGAAGCCACCGTTCGAGAGAACATCCTCATCTCGGACCTCGACTCAGTAAGCCGATTCAAACGACTGCAACGCAGGCTTGAGCGTGCGGAGGCAGGTCGGTGGGTAAAAGCTCTGGACGTGCGCCCTGCTGAGATCGAGATGAAGGTTAGCGAACTCTCTGGCGGAAACCAGCAAAAGGTGGTCCTGGGGCGGCTGCTGCGGATGAACCCCACCCTTCTGGTCCTTGACGAACCTACTCAAGGGGTGGACCTAGGTGCCAAGCTGGCGATTCATGAGTTGATCGAGAAGGTCGCAGCGGATGGCGTCGCGGTAGTCCTGTGTACCTCCGACGAGGATGAGCTGGCGAATCTGTCGCACCGCGTGATGGTGATGCGGAAGGGCGGGATTGGCGCGGTGCTCGAAGGTGGGGCCATCAGTAGGGAACGCCTTGAGGAAGAACAATTGTCAGTGCCGTCGATCGGCACGCGAAACTCGTCCGGATGGGATAGGTCCGCGTAAAAATGAAGAAGTCTATGCTACTGCAAGTCTTGAGCCCCCGGCGCGTGAGCGTGCTCTACCTCTTGGCGGCAATCATCATCACCTTTGGGATCATCAGCCCCAATCTATTCCTCTCGATGCTGACCTTTCAGGCGGTGGCGTCCAGCCAGGCGATCGGGACGATGCTCGCGCTGGCAGCGCTCCTGCCGTTGGTCGTGGGAGAGTTCGACATCACCGTCGGCGTCAACATGGCGCTGGGCGTTGCCATCGTCACTTGGCAGAGCGCTCTGCACCCCGAGGGCAGCCTGCCCGCCATCTGCATCGTGGCCGTCGTCGTCTGCACACTGGCGGGACTGGTCAACGGCGTGCTGGTCGTCAAGTTGAATGTCAGTTCCTTCATCGCAACGCTTGCGATGAGTCAGGTGCTTGCAGCCATTGCGCTCAAAATTTCCAACAACCAGCAGCTGCGCGGCGACTTCAGCGAAGGCTTCTCCAACTTCGGACAGGCCCGGTGGCTGGGGGTACCCGCGCCACTGTACTGCGCCATGGGTATTGCAGTCATCCTGTGGTACTTGCTGGAGAGGACGAAGCTGGGCCGGCACATGTTTGCGACCGGCATGAATCGCGAAGCGGCACGACTGTCAGGCGTACGAACCGATGCCATGGTCTTGGGGTCGTTCGTTGCCTCGGGTTTCATCGCAGGACTCGCCGGCATCGTGTACGCCGCGCAAGTTGGCATATTCGCCAACACCATCGGGATGGCTTTGATCTTCCCGGCATTCGCCGCGATCTTCCTAGGTGCCACTCAGTTCAACCGCAGACCAAACGTCTGGGGCACGATTCTGGCGATCCTGACGTTGGCCATCGGCGCACAGGGCTTGCAACTTACGTTGCTCGAAGGCGGATTCTGGATCACGCCAATGTTCAACGGCATCGCCCTCGTCCTCGCAGTCATCTTCGGTGCTCGACAGATCAAACGCGCGAAGCAGGACCGGCCGACCGCTCCCTCGGACAGGGCCGATGGGGAACCAGCCACGGGCGGTGTCACACAGCGGGCGTCTCGGTCGTGACTCGCGACTGTGAGGACACCTGTCCCGTTCCTTAGTTGAGCGTTCTATCGCCGGACCGCTGCCAGTCTACGCACGTCACCCAAGCAGGCATTAATTGTCGTCAAGAAAGGGCACTACTTTGCTAGATATACGAAAACGTCTCCGTTCGTGTCGACTAGGCGTCCTCGCGTGCCTTGCCGCCCTGATGGTCGTCACCGCGTGTGGCGCAGGATCGCCCGACACAGGGTCGTCGAGCGGCAACACGAAGGACACCGAGGCGGCGAAGGCCGCGGCTGAACGCCTCGAACCTCTGCTGCGTCCTGTCACTGAGATCGCGCTCACTGAGTCTCTGACCGCCACGCCCGCGGCAGGGAAGGTGGCGTACCTGGTGTACCCCGCTAACCCGACCACCATAGGGCTCGTCGAGCCCTTTAATGAAGCAGTGCAGGCGCTGGGCTGGACCCCCAGGGTGATCGGGTTCGAGTCGAGCGATCCTCAGGGGGCGGTCAACGGCATCAGGCAGGCCGTCCAAGCTGGCGCCGACTATATCGTCGAGGTCTTGGGGGATATCCCTGCGATTAAGCCAGGACTCGACGTGGCGAAGGCTGCGGGAGTGCCGGTCGTCCTCTACTCCGGGACTGGCGAGGCGGATGCCGCAACGAACGGAGTCCACGGGATGCTGGGCACGCCTGAGGGTGCGTTGGCGACCCTGCTGCCGCCCATCGACTGGGTGATTGCTGACAGTGAGGGGTCCGCGAGCGTTCTCATGGTCGGTCTTCCCGAGGCCGAGATCGTTAGGGTAAGCACCGAGCTGGCCGTCGGGCACCTGAACGAGACATGCAGCAACTGCACGGTCCAGCAGTTGGGAGTCTCTTTTTCGCAGATGGGAGCAGGCGGCCTGGCAGATCTCGTGGTTGCCGAGCTGCGGAAGCACCCGGACATCAAGTATGTCGTCGCTGCCCTCGCGCCCGCAGCCAACGGTCTGCGTCAGGCACTCGATGCAGCAGGTATGAAGGATGTGCAGATCGCGGTGCCCAACATCACGGAGGATCAGCTCGACGGGCTGCGGGATGGTGAGTACACCATCGGCACAATCAACGGTTTGGGCGAAGTCTCTTGGCTGGCTGCGGACATGTTGGCTCGGATCGACCTGGGCATGGAGTTCGATCTTGAGGATTACGCAGCCTCACCCTTCCAGACCTTTGACCGGACGACCATTGGTGACGTGGAGAGCTGGACCGGCACCAAGAACTATGAAGATCAGTACCGCGCCCTGTGGGGCAAGAACTAGCTTCATCGGCACGTTCGCTCAGTTCTCGAACCATGTGGAAGGAAGCTGTGATGGAGGCCCAGTCAACTTTAGGGATGCCCATGCTGATCAACGGACAACTTGTCTCCGGTGAGGCGGCGTTGCTCGATGTTGTTGTTCCCGGCGAAGGGGGCCGTGATCGCCCACGTGCCGGACGCGACCGACTCCCAAGCTGGATGAGGCAGTGAAGGCGGCGCAAGAAGCCTTTCTCGTCTGGCGCCGAGCAGAAGTTGAGCGTCGCCGAGATGTTGGGCGGCTCCTCGGCAAGACCCTTCTGGACCATGTCGACGAGCTGGCAACGCTACTGACGACGGAACAAGGTAAGCACTTGGCTGCGCACCTGCGCCGAAAGTTCCCGCACGTCCTGGTGGTGCGAGGTGCTGGCGAGGCTCGACGTGCGCGGACACAGACCGACGAGACCGACACTCACACGATGATCACGCGACGAGTGCCTCTTGGAGTGGTCGCGGCTATCGTGCCCCCGAACTTCCCTGTGAGCCTGGCCATGGACTTGACCTCAACGCATAAAACGGCTGAAGGGCCGGGTCCAGCGATTCGGCCCTTCAGCGTCCGGGCAGCAGACGTCGTGGTGCCCGTGTCACATTACCGAGGACTTACCCGCCCCCCAAGTGGGGCGAGCAACTCACAACTGGTTCCGTTAGTGAAATGAGGAAGGGCTATGTCAGCTTTGGAAGCAAGGGCTACCGTAACGACGGAGCGCGGCGCTCATCCCGTCTACGGCGGTCCGGTAGTGGACCTGCCCACACGGTTCGGAGTCTTTCGGGCTCAGGCGTGGATCGACGAGGTAACCGGGGTCGAACATCTTGCCGTCAGCTCGCCCGTTCCATCCGTGGAGGGAGCAGCACCCCTTGTAAGGCTGCACTCGGAATGCCTTACCGGTGATGTTTTTGGCTCATACCGTTGCGACTGCGGCGAGCAGCTCGACTATGCATTGGAGGTGATCAGCCGGTGCGGCGGGACGTTGCTGTATCTTCGCGGGCAGGAGGGGCGGGGCATCGGTCTCGCCAACAAGATCAAGGCCTACGCGCTTCAGGAAGCCGGTTTCGACACGGTGGAGGCCAATGAACAACTGGGCCTGCCGGTAGACGCGCGGTGCTACGTCGCTGCTGCTCAGATCTTGATGCAAATGGGCTTGCGGGAGGTGCGGCTCCTCAGCAATAACCCCGACAAACGGAAGCGACTCAACCAGGCCGGGCTTTTCGTCACCGGGATGGTGCCTGCAGAGGTTCCTTTCCGAGATCAGAATATCCATTACCTGCAGACCAAACGAGAGCGGATGGACCACCGATTAAATCTCGGAAGCGAACCCGTTTCACCAGCAGTATTTGCGTCAAACGGAGGGGCCGGGGACCTGCAGTTCAAGGCACAGTAACTAGGGGCAACCGTCTGCGGAATCGTTCCGGGCCCGGTGTCAGCAGGCCGGACGACGCTACCTTTCAGGCTGTCCGCTTTTCATGGCGCAACCTGTTGGACGCGATGCTCATCTTGCATACAGAGTGACTTAAGGCGAACAACAAGACTTGCTGGTGCTGGGGCCCTGTGACATTTTGCGCCGCCCACGTTAGGACCCGTTCAGCCTAAAAGTGGGGAGCCGGTCGCCTTCCGCGCCGGCAAGCCTCTTCCGTCGTGTTCAACGCCTGAGCCACGCAGATACTGTAAGTGCACCGCCGGTTTCGCTCAGCGCGAGCCTCAGCTCAAGACCGCCCAGTAATGGGAATCTTTTGGACCACTGCAGGCGCGCGGCGATGCTCCAAACGGTAGAGTGCTGCTGCCTCTCGATAAGCGCGAGGACTTCGCTAGATGTATTGACCACGGAGGTTAGGAACATGCGGCGTGGTTAGGTGACAAAAAGAAGACCTCCGAGTGGAGTGGGGCTTGTCTAGAGTCCGAACCACAAGGAGGTCTTCAATGTCCCATGCTAACGCGCTTCTGACGCCCAAGGGACGGCTCCGGCTGGCCCGGTGCATCGTCGATGACGGGTGGCCGCTGCGCCGTGCTGCTGAGCGGTTCCAGGTGTCGGTGACGACCGCAGCGCGGTGGGCGGCCCGTTACCGGGAGCAGGGGAACACGGGATGGGTGACCGTTCCAGCCGGCCCATCAACTCCCCGCGGCGGACCTCCATGCGGCGGGAACGGCGGATCGTCGCGATCAGGATCAACCGCCGCTGGGGACCGGCACGGATCGGCTATCTGCTGGGCATTCACCCCTCCACCGTGCACCGTGTGCTGTCCAGGTTTGGGCTGGCGAGGCTGTCGTGGCTGGACCGGGCCACGGGCCGGGTGATCCGCCGCTACGAGCACCACAGCCCCGGGGACCTGGTCCACGTCGACATCAAGAAACTTGGCCGGATCCCCGAAGGCGACCGACACCGCAGCGTCGGCAGGGCCCGCCGGTAACCGGAACAAGACCGGCACCGCGGCGAACCGGAGACCGGGTCACGCGTTCCTGCACAACGCCGTCGATGACTACTGGTCAATACAGCTAGACCTTACCAGGGCCAGGGACCTCAACTCACGCGCACGGGCGGTGAGGCCACGAAAGCGGTATTCGTGTGCCGGCAGTACTTCGAAGTCTTCATCCTCTTCGATGCGGTCGAGAGATTCAGGGCAGCTGCGCAACGGATCAGGATCGCCTCGCATTTCAAGCGACACATTGGCTGTTATTCTCGGAAGAACGTGGTCGCCGCTCAAAAATACCTTGCGCCTTTCATCGCGCAGGCAGATGTGACCGGGAGTGTGCCCGGGGTTTCCACCACCGTCAGATCGCCTCCGGAAATGGGACCGGGTCCCCGTCACCTACACGTAGATCTGCGCTGGCAAGCCGCTTCAGATGCATCAAGCCATCGACATTCAGCGCCACTTCCTGGACATGGACTACGGGCACGTCCCACACACGCATACGCGAACGATCGGCAGCTGCTTCTTCCCATGCATAATCAAAGGCAGAGATATACCGACGATGATCGCGGCGAGCTGCCCGGAATGCGCGGCAGCAATGTCCGCCAGCTCACCCGCCCATGCTTGGACGGATTCGGGGAAGGCTGATGCCGCTTGCCGGAGGCCGGGGTGCGCGTCGGTGAGCTCATCGCAGATGTGGTTCCCGCGGGCTAACAAAATTGGGAGAGCACCGCCGAGAATTGAGATGTGGGAGGTTTGAGAAGAGCGGTCGAACTGCGGGAGCGGGAGAGGGGAGTGCGTCGTCGAGCCTCGAAGCGATAGACCACGTGCCCCTGGCCCTCGTGGGCCGCCGTCGGCCCTAGAGGCACCGCCGTCTCGCAGGATGGGCCGAACTCATGACCAGGCCCACCGAGCGTTTGAAGCGCGTCGGCAGCTCCTGGATGGGACTGGGACCGCTCGAACTAACGGTGCCGAAAAGTGGGCGGCCGCTTATTCAAGGAAGGCATCCATGACCTCCTTCTGATCATCGGTGGCGAATCGAGATTGGAACACCCGCCGCTGAAGGCGATGGCCTTGCGCGGCCTGTCCAAGGTCCGCCTCGCCGGGCCTCAACACGCCGTCGCCTGCCACAAGTCGCAAACCGCTAACAGAGTTTGCTTAGCCACGCGTCCAGAAATCAGCTAGACCAATCGCCTCGTTGAGTGAGAGCACCGTGTATCCGCCGTCGATTTCGTAATGGCGCCCGTGATGAACGAGGCATCGTCGGAGGGGAGGAAGCGAATGAGCTTGGCGACTTGGTAAGGCCGACCACGGCGTGCCTGGTGGCCATACATCTGATTTGCCGGGCTTGCGACGGCCCCATGCAACCGATGAGAGTTGACGATCACCCCGCTCCCGCTGCGACTATCGCAGGGAGCTGATGGGGATCTGGTAGCGCATGCCGTAGGCGACGCCTTTAAGGTTAGCGTCGACGACCCTGTCCCAGTCATCAAGATCCATCTCGCCCGTCGATGCGGTTCTGCTGCCGACACCTCTGCGTTGTTCACCGCATAGTTCAGGGTCCCGTATGCCTTGAGGGCAAAGTCGGAAACCTTCCTACTGGCGTCGGCTACTGCAGTGTGGCCCTAGACCAACTTTCGCTTCACCGCCGACGGCTCGGATACCCTCGACCACACTTTGCGAAGCATCCAATTCGAAGCCGGCGACGACCACATTGAGTCCGAGTGATCCGAGCTCATTCGATGTTTCCTTACCGATGCCGGAACCGCCACCGGCGACGACCGCTACCTTGCCCCCAAATGCCGTTCGGTACTCCTTCCCGATTGGTTCAGGGGACGGACGGCCGCATATTCTCCATCTACGTCATCCTTGTGAGAGACGCTCCAGGATTGTGACGTTGGCGAGGCCACCGGCCTCACATACGGCCTGCAGGCCGAAACGACCGCCGGTGTCTTCAAGGTGATGCAGCATCGTCGTCAGAATCCGGGTACCCGAGGCGCCGAGCGGATGTCCCAGCGCGATCGCCCCGCCACGCGGATTAAGCTTGTCAGGATCGGCATGGAACTCGGCGGCCCACGCCAAGGGAACCGACGCGAATGCTTCATTGACTTCATACGTATCGAAGTCACTGATCTGCATACCCGTGCGCTCAAGGACATGCCTCGTCGCCTCGATAGGTCCAGTCAGCATGATCTCCGGATCGGAACCTCGAACGGCGAAGGCGTGGAAGCGGGCGCGCGCCCGTAGCCCAAGACTCTCAGCGCGCTCTGCCGACATGATCAGGACCGCGGAAGCACCGTCAGTCAGCGGAGACGCGTTCCCTGCCGTGATACTCCAATCGATCTCTGGATAACGCGCAGAGAAATGTTCGCTCTGGAACGCTGACGGAAGCCCGGCGAGTGCATCGACCGTGGTCGTTGCCCGTATCGTTTCGTCGCGAACATGGACCTCTCCGTCCGAGACCTCCACAGGAACAATCTCACGAGCGAACTGAAACTTCTCCGTCGCATGAGCAGCTCGCTCGTGAGAGCGTGCTGCGAAGGCGTCCAGGTCACGCCGGCTCAAGCCCCATCGCGAAGCCATGAGCTCGGCGCCAATTCCCTGTGGGGGCAGGCTGGTGAACTTCGATGCCAGCGGCCCATGCGGGTCACCGCCCTGTGTGTTCGAATACATCGGGATCCGGCTCATCGATTCGACGCCACACGCAATTGCTACGTCATAGGCACCAGCCATGACGCCCTGCGCAGCGAAGTGCGCGGCTTGCTGGCTGGACCCACACTGTCGATCTACCGTCGTGCCTGGCACGTGTATCGGAAGGCCCGCGGCAAGAGCGGCACTACGAGCGATGTTTAGGGACTGGTCACCGATCTGGCTCACGCAGCCAGCAATGACGTCGTCGATGGTCGTCGCGTCAATTCCAGTGCGTTCAACCAGTGCGGAAATGACGGTCGCTAGCATGTCGACGGGATGCACGCCAGATAGCGCCCCGCCTTGTTTTCCCTTGCCCGATGCGGTTCGCACCGCATCGACAATCACCGCGTCGCGCATGTTCATTTCTCTCCCTCGGTGATGGCGGCCTCTCCTGAGAAACGCGCCCGGAGTTCCCTCTTATTGTGCTTTCCAGTGGTAGTCCGCGGAATCTCCTCGATCCGCTCGAAGTGCTCGGGCACCCACCACCTCGGTACTTTATCGGCGAGGAACTCGCGCAATGCCTCGGTATCGAGATCATCCGACGCGACGATGAAGGCGTGAGGTCTTTCCATCCAGCGCGGATCCGAGCGGGCCACGACGGCAACCTCATGAATATCTGGGTGATCCAGGAGGGCTTGCTCAAGATCGACCGAAGAGATCCATTCGCCGCCGGACTTGATCACGTCCTTCGACCTGTCCAACAGGGTGATCCAACCCTCACGATCCACGGTTGAGATATCGCCCGTGCGCAGCCAACCGTCGTGAAACTTGTCCGCCGCCTGCTCGTCACTCAAGCCGTAGTAGTGAGACGATACCATCGGTCCGCGAACCTCGAGTTCACCCCGCGACTTCCCGTCGTGAGGAAGCACCGCACCGTCCTCGGCAACGATCCGGACCTCGTAGAAAGGGCTCACCCGCCCACCCTTGACCCGTTTCGCCAGAAGCTCCTCCTCACTTGCTCGTGGATCTACGTAAGTGACGGCCGCACCGGGGAACGTCTCAGTCATCCCCCATCCGGAAACGACATCGACGTCAAAGTCGTCCCTCATCCGCACGATGAGGTCTCGCGGCACCTGGCTACCGCCGAGAAATAGCTTGCGAACAGAGGCCAGTACCTGAGTGGTGTTGCTGCCCTTCTCTGGACCCGAGTCCAGATACCGGATCAGGTCCATCCAGATGGTCGGGACACCGGCCGACCACGTCACCTCGTGCGCCGAAATCATCCGGGCGAGACTGGCCGGTTGCAGATACCGGCTGGGCATAATGAGATCGGCACCCGTGACGATGGCAATGAACGGCAGACCCCACCCCACCGCGTGGAACATCGACACCGTGGCAAGGACGACATCGTGTCCGTGGATGCCTACGACGTCGCCCCCGGCCATCGTGAGCGCATGGAGCACAATGGACCGATGCGAGTACAGCACGCCCTTTGGATCCCCTGTCGTGCCCGACGTGTAACAGAGCGCGGCGCCGCAGCGCTCGTCAAGCGCCGGGAACGCGTACCCTTGAGCGTCTTCCTCGATGATGTCCGCGTACCGGATTACCGGCAGGTCAGCTGCGGGGATCTCGCCGTCGCCGATGACCACGATGAATTCAACCGACGGCATCAGCGGCAGCAATGGGAAGATCTGTGCGCTGAGCGAGTCATCGACAATGAGTACGCGGTCCCGCGCGTGGCGCACCGTCCACACTATCTGGTCGTCGTGCAGGCGCAGGTTGATCGTGTGCAGCACGACGCCCATGCCCATTATGCCTAGGTAGGTCTCCATGTGCTCGGCGTTGTTCCACGCGAACGATGCGATGTGATCCCCACGGCGGATCCCGCGGCGATCGAGCGCCGCCGCCAGACGCTCACACCGGTCCGCCGTTTCCGCGAAGGTCTGAGAGTCGGACTCACCGTCGGCATCTCGGACCGAAACGATCCGGCTGTCAGGATGCACGTTCCGCATGCGCCACAGGAAATGGGTCGTTGTCAGAGGAAAGTCCATCATTAGACCCGGTGAAGCCGTCATCGCCATCTCGCTGCCCTCAATCGTTTCTTCGTACCCCACGATTGCCGTCTCCATTCTTTTACTCATTATGATCTCGTCGTCGCAGCATGTCCGACTCAGAGCTTCTGCGCCTCTCGCTGTCACCCGCGGAGAGTGACTCCGGCTTGGCGCGCCGCACGCTGTGCCATCATTTCTTCGATCTCCGCCTCATCGAAGTCGAGGTTCTGCAACGTTGCCCTGGTGTGACGCCCGGGAGCGACACAGGTCGGCGCCGCGAGGTCAGCATGGCGTGAGAATCGCGGCGCGGGAGCCGGGTGTGTCATTCCATGCACCTGCGAATAAACCGCTCGCGAGGCGAGATGCGGCTCAGAATGTACGTCGGCGGACCGGATCACGGGCGTGACGCAAGCGTCTACTCCGGTAAAAGCCTCCATCCAACTCGCCAGCGGTGCGCCCGCGAACGCCTGCGCGATGAGGTCCCGAGTTTGCGGCCAGTGCGAACGATCGTGCTGCGAGAGCCCATGGAGAGCATCGCCCAATCCGAGCGTCTCGATCAATCTGTTGTAAAACTTCGGCTCAATTGCCCCGACTGCAATCCACTCGTTATCCCGCGTGCGGTACACCCCGTAGAACGGCGCGCCTCCATCGAAGATATTGCCCCCGGCGCTGTCGTCGTCCCACATTCCGTGATGACGCATGGCGTGCAGCATACCCGTGAAGAGCGCTGTTCCGTCCACGATCGCTGTATCGACCACCTGCCCCTGCCCCGTACGCTGAGCCTCGTACACTGCGGCCAGCACACCGAACGCGAGGAGTAGGCCGCCGGCGCCGAAGTCACCCAGAACGTTCAACGGAGCCACTGGAGTGCCGTCTGACGCAACGGTAGCGGCGAGCATGCCGCTCACGGCCAGATAATTGATGTCGTGACCTGCGGTCGCCGCCCTCGGCCCGTCTTGGCCCCACCCCGTCACCCGTCCAATGACGAGCCTGGGGTTGCGCGCGCTCAATGCCTCGGGTGCGAAACCGAGCCGCTCAAGCACCCCGGGGCGAAACCCCTCGAGCAGCACATCAGCCCGGTCGATGAGGCGCTGCGCGGCTGCAGCACCGCTCGAAGTCGTGAGGTCGAGCGCGACCGAACGTCTTCCCCGCGTGAGGACAGCATGTGCCTCCACATTGATGTCACGCACATCCACGTTGGTGACTCGCTCCACGCGGGTAACGCTTGCTCCAAGATCGGACAGCAGCATGCCCCCGAACGGGCTCGGCCCGATGCCTCCGAGTTCGACTACTTCCAGCCCCACGAGCGGGCCGCGAGCCGTCAAACCCATACCGTCCTTCGCTTCCCGGCATGTTCGAACCTGCGGTCGTCGCCACCTCCGCTGTCACGGCCGGCCGCGTCGAGCGAACGTGGTCCTCTTCTCGCCATTGCCAGCGCCCCTGCCTCAACGTCGAACTTACTGAACGCTAGCTAATATAGGCCCAAACGACTCGTGGACGCAAGGATTCTTACCTACAGAGATCGCAGGCAGTTGATTCCGCCGAACACGTATCTTGGTGGCAAGGGCGAATTTTCCAAAGCCACTTGCCTGCCGCGAAAATGCGGACGACGCGGGCGCGCGTAGTTCCAAGGTCATCGATGCAGCAATGGGGAGTCCAGAACTTGAGAAGTCCCTGGGCTAGACACATCTCACTGGGGTGTAGCGACGCTGAGTCCGCGATCCCGCTGCCGGAGGGAAGGCGGCACGATGCTTGGCATTTGTTCCCGCGTGGCGCCATCTTGGCCGGTGGAATCGCTGATCGGACATACCTCTAATAGCTCTCGACATCACAAAGCGCCGCGCATAATGGCTCGGATCCACGTATCGCGATATAGTGAACGCTATCTAAATAGGAAGGTGAGGCCATGACTACTATCCCGACTACACGGACCGTCGACCCCGTCGTCCTCAGTGAGACAATTGATAGAATCGCCGTGATCCGCATCAATCGGCCAAATGCACACAACGCGGTCAATTCCGCGGTGTCTTCGGCTCTCGGAACAGCTCTCGCCGCCGCAAATGCGGACGACAGCATTCGTGTCGTGGTGCTTACCGGGGCAGGCAGCTCCTTTTGTGCGGGCGCGGACCTGAAGGAGCTAGCGCGCGGACTCCGCGCCAGCAGCGTCCACTCCCCCGAACATCCTGACTGGCACTTTGGCGGGATAGTTCGCCAGTGGTGCAACAAGCCGACTATTGCAGCCGTCAACGGACACGCGATGGGCGGCGGTCTCGAGATCGCTCTCGCCTGCGATCTCGTCGTCGCGTCGAATCAGGCGCGATTCGCCTTCCCGGAGACAAGCTGGGGCCTCTATGCGGCGGCAGGCGGTGCCGTACGTCTGCATGAATTCGTGGGCTTGCGCCGGTCGCTGGAAATGCTCCTTACGGCCGAGCCGATCGACGCGAGTACAGCGCTGTCGTGGGGACTCATCAACCGTGCCGTCGAGGCCGAGAACGTCCTCGACGAGGCACTGAGCCTCGCGCGACGCATCGCGGCGAACGGACCGAACGCCGTGCGATTGACGAAAAAGACCGCGTATCGCGCTGCGACGGACGGGTCCGTCTGGAACGAAGATTGGACGGGCGAGAGTGCATGGGACGCAAATGAGGAGACGACGGCGGCCGTCTTTCCCAGCGACGAAGGCATTGAGGGCATGGCGGCGTTCGCTGAGAAGCGGCCCCCTCGGTGGCGGTAGGACTTGCTCAGCGCGCCCCTGATAACGTAGGTTCAGCGCCCACACTGGCGCTGGAGATGCAGATGGAGAGTCTAGATGGGCGAGACTGGCACAAGTACGGAACTTTCGGGCACGCCGCGGGCAGCCGACTGGCGTTCGTATCCCAGCCCGATTCTCCCCACCATCCTGAAAGCGGCCCTGGTGGAGTTTCAGCAACACGGCTACCACGGCACGACAGTGAGGAATATCGCGACCGGCGCCGGCCTCACCATGCCCGCTCTTTACTACCACTACGGAAACAAGGAAGGCATCCTCTTCGCCCTGCTCGAAATTGCCTTGGATGACTTTCAGGTGCAAAGCGAGATGTGCCTCGAGGAGGCCGGAGGCGATCCGCGGGTGGGGTTCGAGAACTACATCACGGTTCTGGCGCTGCATAACTCGAATCGACGGGACCTAGCGTCACTGCACGCCGAGTCGCGGTTTCTTGGGCCGGAATTGCGTGCGCGATATCTCTCTAGGCGCGCTAACGTCGAGAATACCCTTGAGAAGCTTCTCGCCGCGGGGGTCTCCGACGGAATCTTCGATCCCAGCGACACGCGGTTTACGGCACGCCAGCTACTTGGAATGACGAATGGAATCCTCGACTGGTACTCTCCTGGCGGCCCCCTCTCAGCACTGGAAATCGCCGAGCGCTACCGGCAGGCTGCTGTACGCATGGTAGCCAAGGTATAGCGAACCGCCGCCAAGAATTCTCTCGGCACCTTGGAGATTCGCGGGGTGCTAAAGCGGATTAGCAGGAACGATTCCTGCGGTCTCGCCACCGGCGGCGATGAACTCTGCTCCCGTCGAGGAGCTAAATTCATCGCTGGCAAGCACAGGAGAAGGTGCGCCACTTCGAGCGGCTCAACCAAGCGGGCCATCGCAACCGCACTCTAGTCGATTTCGTTGCCTTCGGTCCTTGAGGTTTCGAGTGTCACCGGGGTGGACTGAGTTCACTCGAATTCCGTGTCGTTCGAGATCTAATCCCGCCTCCTTGGTGGGCCCCGGCCCCGGATCACGACCCTCTCAGCCGTGTACCGGGAACGACGCGGCACTCCATTGAGACCCGCGGCCGACGGGACATTAATGATCAGCCCTCCGCCGGATTCCTTGAGTGCAGGGAGTGCTGTCTTGATCCGTAGGAAAGTTTCCGTGAAGTGATCGCGATCACTCAGTTCCACTGACCCAGCGAATACTTATCGATCGGGACGAAGTTGATGGTGCCGGCGTTGTTCCAGGATGTCGAGACCACCGAATTTTGGGACGGCCGTCGCAACTGCAGCGTCCCAGCTCGTGCTAATCGCGAAAGGTCACCATCCTACTCAACGACTCCCTTTCAGTCCGGAACCCGTTCGCTGGATGCGCCCTATCGGGACGCCCGAAAGCGATCGCGAACAAGATCATTCGGTCCTGGGAAATCGCCAACTCCTCACGAAGAAGGGGTGCCTCCGCAGCGATCGAAGCCTGCGCGATCGTTCCCACCCCGCGGGCCTGCGCCGAGAGCATGAAGCTCTGGGCAAAGAGTCCACAATCGATGGCCGCATAGACGCCGAGATGCACCGGCGCCGACATGATGACCACATGGGGCGCACCGAAGAACTCAAAATTCTGCCTCGCTTGCTCACGAGACGCCTCGCGGTCACCGCGCGCCACGCCGACGGACTCATACAACGCCCAGCCGGACTTTCTACGGCGGTCTCGATAAACGCCTTCATATGACGCAGGAAAGGGGATGTCAGGACGCGGCTCCTCGATCACCGCGTCCTCTGAAAGCCTCGCACGCAGCCGTTCGAGCGCGTCGCCCGACACCACGTCGAGGTGCCATGGCTGAGTGTTGCACCACGATGGGGTGTGCGCGGCCGCGGTGAGGATCGCCGTGACAACATCGGGTTCGAGCTGTTCCGGGAGGAATGCCCGACAACTCCAGCGTTCAGCGAGCAGAGCATCGAGGGTCGAAGCGACGTCGATATCTGTCACTTGCAGCGTTTCCGAAGACGGCGATGTGCCGGTATTGGAGGTCATGGTCATCGTCCTGTTCCCGCCGAGCCCACTAGCTCAACATCGTCTCCAGGGGGCCAGATCGGTAGGTGTCCCAGTGGCGCACCTCCGCCACCGCGTTGCGCAGCCTCGGCTCGGCCGTAGGCGACAGCAATGCCCGAACCGAGGCCAAAGGATGGCATGAGAACAATGCTCCAGTGCGACACATCAGCTCCTTCGTTGAGGTTCTCTTGCTGTTTAAACAGTCAACTCTGACTGTTATTAGCTACGATATGAGAATCTGGCATAGAGCGCAACGACCCTGCACCGCAGATCGATCGCCACAATGCTTACTCGACACTGACCAGAAGGAGGCACTTCGATGGCAGACGCGGACCAGTCCCCGCTGCGCCACCGCGCCGTCCAGGAACGAAGCGTGAAGACCAGGACGCAGATCCTCAATGCGGCGATTACCGTCCTTACCACCGATGGGTATGCAGGGGCGACAACCACCCGCATCCAAGAAGCGGCAGGGGTGAGCCGCGGGAGGCTCCTCCACCACTTTCCCTCCCGGAACGAGCTGCTCGTCGCTGCGGTTCAACGGCTCGCCACCACGCGAATGGGCCTCCTGCAGCAACGATCGATCTGGCCCGATAGGCCCGCCGATCGCCTTGACGCCGCAATCGAGGCGATGTGGGAGACCCACCAGCAAAGTTACTTCTGGGCCTCCACCGAACTGTGGATCGCCGCTCGCCACGATGAGCAGCTGCTCGCCGTCCTGCTTCCGGGCGAACGCGCACTCGGACAGGTAATTCAGGACACTGTCCGCTCATTTTTCGGCCCGCAGCTGTCCGCGCTTCCGAACTACCAGGCGCTGGCCAATCTCCTACTGACGAGCATGCGCGGCACAGCCCTGACCTACGCCTTGACGGGGGCCCCAGCGGCAACGGAACCCGCCGTCGACGAGTGGAAGCAAGTAGCGCGTTGCCTCCTCGGCATCACACCGAGCGGCGCCCCCTCCTTACCAGCGCCTTGACCAGCCCGGCCTCTGGGGCTACCGTATGAACATAAACAGTCACTCGTGACTGTATTTCTTAATGGTGTAAGGCAGAGAGGCTAGGATGATCGACATTGCGGGATCTAGTGCGATCGTGACCGGGGGCGCGTCTGGCCTCGGGCTGAACGCAACGCGCCAACTTCATCAGGCAGGAGCTCACGTCACAATCCTCGATATGTCAGAGGAGGCGGGGCATGGCGTCGTCGACGAGCTCGGCACGCGCGTCGACTTCGTTCAGGGCGATGTCACAGACGAGGGATCGGTGAGCCAAGCCGTGCAGCGCGCTGCTGAGCGCGGCCCCGTGCGCATCCTCGTGAACTGCGCGGGGGTCGGCACCCCGGGGCTGGTTTTGCGCAAGGGCGTCCCCGCCCCCCTGGAGGACTTCACACGCGTCGTGCGCATCAATCTCATTGGCACGTTCAACGCGATCCGTCTCACCGTGCCGGCTATGCTCCAGGCCGATCCGATCGGCGAAGAGCGTGGCGTCATCATTAACACGGCGTCCGTCGCGGCATTCGATGGCCAGATCGGTCAGGCGGCATATGCGGCATCAAAGGCTGGCGTGGCCGGCCTGACGCTTCCCCTCGCGCGCGAATTCGCGCGTTCACAAATCCGCGTGGCGACCATCGCGCCCGGAATCTTCGAGACGCCGATGCTCATGAACGATCTGACGGAGGAGTATCGTGCAAGGCTCGGCGAGCAGGTACCCCATCCGTCCCGTCTGGGCCGCCCCGACGAGTACGGCGCCCTCGTCATGCACATTATCGAGAACGCCATGTTGAACGGTGAGACCATCCGTCTCGATGGCGCCATTCGCATGGCCCCGCGCTGACCCTTAGGGCAACGAATCAAAGGAATAGACATGATGGTGAATTTTACCGACGCGCCGCTGGCACCGAAGCTGCTCATCGACGGAGAGCTGGTCGACGGCGACCGCCCGCCGATCGAGATCCTTAATCCCGCTGACGAGAGCGTGTTCGCGCACTCCCCGAGCGGATCACCCGAGCAGCTATCGGCAGCCATCGAGGCAGCCCGCACCGCATTCCCGGCGTGGCGGGACACCCCGGTCGAGCAACGCCGGTCCGCACTTCAGAAGATCTCCGCCCTGATCCAGGACCATCAGGAGGAGCTCGCGATGCTCCTCACCTCCGAGCAAGGCAAGCGTCTCAGCGAGGCTAGGTCAGAGATCGGACGTGCCTGCCTATGGTTCAAGGAGATGGCCGAGCTCGAAGTCCCCTGGGATGTGGTCGTCGAGGAAGACGACGATCGCGTCGTCCGCGAGCGTCGTGTCCCGCTCGGTGTCGTCGCTGCGCTGTCGCCCTGGAACTTTCCCGTGACCCTCGCGATGTGGAAGGTCGCCCCGGCGCTTCTCACCGGCAACACGGTGGTGCTGAAGCCGTCTCCGTATACGCCGGTCACCAACCTTCGGATCGCCGAGCTCATCCAGCCGGTATTACCACGCGGCGTCCTCAACGTCGTCGCCGGCGATCACGACCTCGGGCCGCAGCTGACGAGTGACCCACGCATCGACCGAATCGTCTTCACTGGCTCGACGAACACCGGAAGTGCCGTCATGCGCTCCGCAGCTGAGTCCCTGGCGAGCGTCACGCTAGAACTCGGCGGCAATGACGCCGCAATCGTCATGCCTGACGTCGACATCGAAAGCACCGCCCAAAAGGTCTTCTGGATGTGCTTCACCAATAACGCGCAGTACTGCCTCGCTGCCAAGCGCGTGTACATCCACGAAAGCATCTACGAGACCTTCGCCGCCCGTGTGGTGGAGTATGCACGGCAGTTGCGCACCGGAAACGGCCTCGACCCCGACATCGACCTCGGTCCGGTGGCGCACCGCGACCAATACGACCGTGTCTGTGCCCTTATCGACCGTGTCTCGGCAGAAGGGCATTCGTTCCTCCTACGAGGCGAGATTCCCGAGGGGAAAGGCTTTTACATTGCCCCGTCGATCGTCGACAATCCGCCTGACGACTCTGAGGTTGTTGCGGAGGAGTCATTCGGTCCCATCGTCCCATTCCTCAAGTTCTCCGACGTGGACGAGGTCATCGACCGCGTGAACGCGTCTCCGTACGGCCTGGGCGGATCCGTCTGGTCGGCCGACCTCAAGGTTGCGAGCGACATAGCGCAGCGGATCGACTCGGGCATCGTATGGATCAACGAGACACAACGACTCACACCGGATTTCCCACTGAGCGGGCACAAGAGGTCCGGCGTCGGCGTAGAGAACGGGCTTGATGGGGTTCTGGAGTACACCAACGTGCAGATCATCTCGGCCTACCGCGGCTCCTGAAGGCGGCGACATGAGCCGTTCCGCCCTCGCCGCACTGACTCCCGGCACCGTAATCGTAAGCTTGGAAGTTTCGATTTCCCCGTACGAGTTCCTGAGCAGCGCGAGAACTATGCAAACTGACGGAGTTACGGAGTCTGTAATTTAACGGGGCTGTATCTGGGTCCGGGCCCCATCCAGATCGGGCAAGCGGTCAGGTCGTGCAGGGAGAGCGACGGCGGCTCGCATGACGATGGTTGTTAAGGGGCCCTTCGCATTTAGGCATGGTTGAGGGTGTTCTTCCGATAGGGCCGGTGGCCGCCGGCTGCGAGTAGGCATCTGAGTCTGTAGTTGGTGAAGTTCCGAAAGCCGCGGGCGATGCGGCGGGTGGTTTCGATGACGCCGTTGATCGCTTCGGTGGGGCCGTTGGAGGCGCCGGAGGTGTCGAAGTAGGCCAGGATTGCGGCCTTCCATTGCTTGAGTGTCCTGCCGAGGCGGGCGACTTCCGGGATGGGGCAGGTCGGGAACGAGGAGATCACGTCGGTCACGAGTTCCCGTCCGCGGGCCGGAGGGGCGTGGTAGATGTTGCGGAGCTTTTGATAGCACTGCCAGGCGAGGGTGACTTCCTGGTCCGGGTCCCCGAGCGTGAGTTTGGCATCGAGCCTGGCGGCTTGTTTGTCGGTGAGATGTTCGGCGCCGATCTGCAGGGTCCTGCGGATCCCGTAGAGCGGGTCTCCCTTACGTCCCCGGTGTCCGAGGGTGTCTTGCTGGACCCTTCGGCGGACTTCATAGACCATCGCGGAGCCGAGTTTGACGACGTGGAAAGCGTCCAGGACGGTGATGGCTTCGGGGAGTTCGTCGCGGATCGCGTTCGCGTACCCGCGAAACGGGTCCAGTGCGGCGGTCTTGATCCCCGCGGTGAACTCAGGACCGCGGGTTTTGAGCCAGTCCGCGTAGGCCTTACCGGACCGGCCCGGAACGAGGTCCAGCAACCGTGCATGCACCATACCGTTCTCGTCGCGGGTGTGGTCCACGATCCCGGTGACCATCCCGGTGCCGGGCGGACCTGTGTGGGACCAGACATGCTCATCCACGCCGAGCGCGTCCACACCTGCCAGCCTGCTGGTTGCTGAGATCCGCCCGGTGGCCTCACTCTTCACCGCGTCCCAGACCGTGTGCCAGGAGACGCCGAGCTGGTGGGCCAAGGCCGAGACCGAGGTATCGAAACGCTGCAGCGCGTCCGTCGCCCAGGCCGCAGCGCGGGCAGTGAGTTTCGCCCTCGGACCGGCCAGTTCATGATCCTCCGTAAATGTCGTTCTCGGGCAGTCGAGTTCCGGGCAGCGCCAGACACGCTTGGCCCACAACAGCATCACGGGCTTGCCGAAACATGGGATGTCGTGAAGCCGAACCCGCCGGCGTCCATGGCCTACCGCAACGACTCCGCAGTCCGGACAACCGATGACGTCCTCGCCGGTCTCGACGCCCAGGACCACACCCTTTCCGGTCGGCGTTACAGTGCTGACGTGGATGCCCTCGACACCGAGCAGCGCATCCGCACGCGTGCACCACCGGCCACCGGAACAGGACATAGAGTTATTCATGTCGGGGTCTCTTTGGTTATTGGTTTGCTTGGTCGCTACCAATTCAAAGAGGCCCTGGCCTCATTCCTCCCGCACCACGCCGCACCACAAGCCGCCGCAACTACGCCGTCAGCCTCAGGCCGCCCTAACCATGCTCATCTGCGAAGGGCCTGTTAAGGAGACTTACCAGCCTGACAGACGCTGTTGCTCTCGATTTCGGCGGGAAGTCCAGACGGACGCGCTCTGGGCCCCGCTGAGCGCTCGGCCGTCTGCTTGAATTGCACAGAGTCTGATTCTGACAGAGGCCGCGGAGCCACATGTGCAAGCCTAGTTGTACTCAGCCAGTAATTGGTTGCACCTGCTGATGGGTGGTTTGCCTCCGAGGCTGCTGTGGGTCCGGTGGTTGTTGTAGAAGTTTAGCCATGGCCCCAGCGAAGCGCTCGACGCCGCCCTGCCGCACGTTCGTCTGCAAGGCCTCGGTGCGTGCCTGATTGAACATGAATGGTTGACGGTAGGCCCAGCCTTCTTGCAGGGTGCCGTTGAAGCGTTCTGCCTTGCCGTTTTGCCAGGGATGGCGGGGTTTGATCAGGATGTGTTTGGCGTCCAGGACGGCCAGCGCGTGCTGGAAATCGCGGGAGAGCCGGTAGGCGAAGGCCTTGTCGGTCATGACGCGTTTACGTGTGCACCTTGGGCTGCCATGGCCGCTGCGGCTCTGGTGAGGAACCCTGCGCAGGTTGGCCCTTTTTCGTCGGGCAGGACTTCGGCGTAGGCAAAGCGGGTGTCCGCCAGCCCCCTCCGTCAGAGATCCTGCCGATTTTCTTGACATCGACGTGGATCGTGTCCCCTGGGCGTCGCGTTCGTAGCGCCGGTCGGTGGCGCGGGAAGCTCAGATCGCTCCCCGGTCACCAGGTCCAAGTCCCCCAGGCGTGGCATGCCCCGCACGGGCCAGAATCCGGGAGACCGTCCGGGCGCTGGTGCCACAGCACAAAACAGCTCCGTCGGCCCCTCGCGGTGCTCCACCCGCTGGGTCAGGACATCGCCAACGACTTCCACCGGGGTGGCTATGCGGGTATGACTTTGGTCTGGAGCTGCGGTCCTGAAGACCGTCCAAGCCGTGGGCCCGGTACCGGCTGATCCAGCGGTGGGCACAGGTCCGCGAGACGCCCATTTCCTTGGCTACATGGGCAACATGCCCGTTCGACGAGGATAAGCTGGTCCTCAAACAGGTCCGCCTCGAAGCCGGCGCCAAGGGTGAACTGGCCGAAGTACGCCAGCTCGCCGAAATGGAAGCACAGAGCAGGAGCGGCGGAATCGGCTCGCTCAGGAACCCCAGGGGCATGCGAATCATCCTTGTGGGCATTGGCCTCGCCGTAGCCCAGCAGCTCACCGGCATCAACTCAATCATGTACTACGGTAAGCAGTAGTCACACAGTCTGGATTCGAAGCCAGCAAGCATTGTTAGCCAACATAGCGCCGGATGTCATCTCCGTCTGGGAGGCGTCGCCCACATGCCGATGATGGTGCGGGTCAAACGCCGGAAGCTACTGCTCACTGGGTTCGATCTGACGACAACCATGCACCTCCTCATCGTGTTTTTCATGCCTGGAAGCTCTCCTTGTGCGGCAGATACACAGTTCTACCGCAGTTGAATGAGTCGCGCGTCGTTGTTCATAATCCACTCCAGAAACATCTTGCGGTCTACTTTTCCTCTGTCTGTCAGGGGTAGCTGGCTTAGTAAGTAGTAGTGCAACGGCCTCTTGTCTTTGCTTAGGAGTGCCTCCAGGGCCGAATTGAGGGTCGTTGCGGTGAGCCCTCCACAGGAGGGCACGACTCCGGCCACCACGCGGTGGCCGCGCAGGTCATCGGGCATGCCGACGGCCACGGCAGTCTCTACACCGGGGATGGAGGACAGGGCGAGTTCGACCTCATGCGGGTAAATGTTTTTGCCCGCAGCATTGATCATGTCCGCGCTCCGTCCGAGTATGTGCAATTCGCCGTTCTGAAGGTAGCCCTGATCCCCCACAGTGAAGTGGCCGTCCAGGCAACGGAGGGCTTTCCCGTCATCGCCCCAGAGGTACCCCTGACACACCAAGGGGCTATTGACGCTGATGTTTCCCGGGGTGCTCTCCGGCAAGCGCCGCCCAAGGTCGTCGAGGATCTCGACTTCCACGGCGGGGAAGGGCCGACCTATGGCGGTGCCCGCGGTATCCAGCGGCGCCCCTTTTGGGAGGCCACGGCCTGAGACGAAGCCAAGTTCGGCGGCGCCGTAGTACTCGAAGATCGTGGCGTTCGGCGCCCAGCGCCTGGCGGCTTCCAGTGTTCGGGCATCCAGCTTGGATCCGGCGCAGATGATTGTCCTGATTGCGGAAGCGTCCACTGATGCCATGAGTCCCCGCTCGCTCAGAAGCCGGAGCATCGTTGGGACGAGAACCAGTCTGGTGATCCCTTCGTGCGTGATCACGGCGTGTGCATCTCCGACATCGAAGCCGCGCAGGGTATGGAACTCGGTACCGGCGTAGAGGCACTCGGAGAGCGCGTAAAGGTTCAGGCTTGCCGATAGCGGACCTGGGGCAAACGTCTTGTCGTCCAGTCGAAGACCGAAAAAGTCGATGGACGCGTCAAAAGAGGCCTGCCAGGACCGGCGGGAGCGTGTAAAGGCCTTTGGTGTGGAAGTCGTGCCAGCGGTAAAGCCGATGAGGAAGGTTGAGTCGGGGTCGCCGTCTTCCAGCTCAATACCCGCGCTCCATGACGGGGAGGGGAGCCTTCGGATAATCTCTTCCCTGGCCTGGGGCGTCCAAGCGGGATCGAGAACGGCAATCTTCCGTTCCCCGGCTATTCCCGCGCAGTAAAGGGCAGCAAACTCGGCCCTGTTGGGTTCGGACAAAACGTACATGTCCGGAGTGGAGGGAAGGAGCTCCGCGGCTGCTCCACGAAGCTCAGACCAGCTGAAACCGCGGCCGCCGACAGCGATGGCCGTGTCGTCTGGGCGGAGGTCCGCCCACATCCGAATTCTGTTTAGGAATGGCACGGTTCACGTCCTGTTGATGGTTTGGCTTTCTCTGCCGAGTTGCAGACGGCAAGCACCTGCTGGTGCCGTTCCGTCGAGGGCCCCAGCTATGGCTGGTCTTTTCTGGCGGCGTTGGTCAAGCGCGATAAGCGGGTTGCCCTAATCGAGCAGCGGCTGCCCATTTGTCCCTAGACTGCGCAAGGACATCAGCGTGAGCTGCCGGGGTCAATTGTCATCATGTCAGCTATCTGGGTGGAAGCGGACAGCGTCGCACTAGATGCTCGTGAATATCCACTAGCCTTCTTTCACCGATGTCTGTGCGAATCCATGCCACCCCCAACTCCGGCGCCGTCTCTTGTATCACGCCCCTGCACTGGATGACGTTCTTCCAATCGAAAACCTCTACCGATTCCCCTGGAGCGAGTGAATGGAAAGGAATAATCCCGGTCGGCGTGTTTACGTTCATGGCTTTTGTATCCTTGCTTGCCTGGAATGCTTTCCTCCTGGGGGTCTAGAGGAACGCCTAGTAATTCACGACAGTCTTGAGCGGCACGGGTACCAGTTCCTGGAGTTCTTCGAGGGTGCAGCCGAAGGTTTCGCGGACCTGGACGCCGTCGGGGCAGGTGAGGAACACGGCCTTGTCCGTGTAGACGCGGGTGACGCAGCCGACGCCGGTGAGCGGGTAGGTGCAGGATTCGACGATCTTGGAGGCACCTTCGCGGGTGAGCAGGGTCATCATCACGAAGACGTCCTTGGCGCCGGTGGCCAGGTCCATGGCACCGCCGACCGCGGGAATGGCACCGGGAGCGCCGGTGTGCCAGTTGGCCAGGTCACCGGTGGCGGAAACCTGAAAGGCGCCCAGCACGCAGATGTCCAGGTGCCCGCCGCGCATCATCGCGAAGGAATCGGCGTGGTGGAAGTACGCTGCCCCGGGGAGCTCGGTGACGGGGATCTTGCCGGCGTTGATGAGGTCACCGTCGATCTCGTCACCCTTGGCCTCCGGTCCCATGCCGAGCATCCCGTTCTCGGTATGGAGCGTGATGTCCTGATCCGCGGTGAGGTAGTTGGACACCAGGGTGGGCTGGCCGATGCCGAGGTTCACGAAGGATCCGGGGGCGATGTCGCGGGCCACCAGGCGGGCGAGGTCGTCGCGACCCAGCGGTGTGGCGGAGGTTTGGATGGACGTTGCGGTGCTCATGTCAGGCCGCCTTCTCGGTGGTGCCCGCCGGGATGCGGACAATGGTGTTGACGTAGATGCCGGGGGTGACGACGTTTTCCGGGTCCAGCGACCCGGTGGGGACGATTTCGGACACCTGCACGATGGTGTGCTTCGCGGCGGCGGCCATGATGGGGCCGAAGTTGCGGGCGGTCTTGCGGTAGACCAGATTGCCTTTGCCGTCGGCCTTGAGTGCTTTGATCAGGGCGACGTCGGCGTGGATGGGGGTTTCGAAGACCTGGCCGCGGCCGTCGATGATCCGGGTTTCCTTGCCCTCGGCGAGCATGGTGCCGTACCCGGTGGGGGTGAAGAACCCGCCGATCCCGGCCCCGGCGGCACGGATCCGCTCGGCCAGGTTGCCCTGCGGCACGAGTTCGAGCTCGATCTCGCCGGCCTTGTACTTGGCGTCGAAGTGCCAGGAGTCGGACTGCCGCGGGAAGGAGCAGATCATTTTCCGCACCCGGCCTTCCTTGATCAGCAGCGCCAGGCCCTGGTCGCCCTGCCCGGCGTTGTTGTTCACCACGGTGAGGTCCTTCGCGCCGCAGTCCATCAGCGCGTCGATCAGCTCGAACGGCTGCCCGGCGTTGCCGAACCCGCCGATCATCACGGTGGAACCGTCCTTGATCCCGGCCACGGCCTCCTGGACCGAATCAACAAAGTTCAACATTCGCCTACGCCTTTCGAGCAGTTACATTTTCGAGCACAACAGCCAAACCCTGCCCCACCCCGATGCAGATCGCCGCGACACCCCAGCGCTCACCCGACGCCTGCAGGGACCGGGCGAGGGTGCCCAGGATCCGGGTGCCGGAAGCGCCCAGCGGGTGGCCCATCGCGATGGCGCCGCCGTGCCGGTTCACGATGGCGGGGTCGATGCCCCAGGCGTTGATGCACGCCAGGGACTGCGCGGCGAACGCTTCGTTAAGTTCGACGGCGCCCACCTGGTCCCAGCCGATGCCCGCCTTCGCGAGGGCCTTGTTCGCCGCCTCCACCGGCGCGAACCCGAAATATTGCGGATCGTTGCCGTGCGCACCGCGGCCCGCAATGCGGGCCATAGGCTCCAGCCCCAGCAGCCCGGCCGCACCCTCGGATCCGATCCAGGCCGCGGAGGCGCCGTCGGACAACGGGGAAGCATTCCCGGCTGTGACCGTGCCGCCCACTTCGGCGCCCTCGGGCTCATTGCGGAACACCGTCTTCAGGGCAGCCAGCTTCTCAGCTGTGGAACCGGGGCGGATGCCCTCGTCCCGCACCAGGTCCGTGCCGGGGACCGGCGCGACGAGGTTGTCGTAGAAGCCCTCGTCCCACGCTGCGGCGGACAGGTTGTGCGAGTTCGCGGCGAACTCGTCCTGCGCCTGCCGGGTCACGCCGTACTTCTCGCGGAGCCTTTCGGTGGCCTCGCCCAGGGAGATGGTCCACTCCTTCGGCATAGCCTTGTTCACCAGTCGCCACCCAAGGGTGGTCGAGGCCAGGGTCATGTCCCCGGCCGGGTAGGGCTTTTCGGTCTTGGGCAGCACCCACGGCGCACGGGACATCGACTCGGCACCGCCCACGAGCACCAGGTCGGCGTCGCCGGCATTGATCTGGCGGGAGGCAATAATCGCCGCATCCAAGGACGAGCCGCACAGCCGGTTGACCGTCGTGCCGGGAATCGACACCGGCAACCCGGCCAACAGCGTCCCCATCCGGGCGATGTTGCGGTTCTCCTCACCGGCGCCGTTGGCATTGCCGAACACCACCTCATCGATCCGCTCCGGATCCAGACCCGGCGCCCGCTTCACGGACTCCCTGATCACGTGCGCGGCGAGATCATCCGGGCGCACGGCGGCAAGGCCGGAGCCGAACTTGCCGAACGGGGTGCGCACGGCGTCGTACACAAAAGCCTGATTCATGGTGTTGTATCCATTTCTTGGAAGAACTGCTGGGCTGTTTTAAGGCGGTGTCGGCGGAGGGGACACCGCCTGAGAGGCCATTTCTGACGGCGCACGGATGCGCGCATGGCCAGCTCATCCGAGTGCCCGTGTGCCACCATCGCGGTGATGTGCCTATTCCTCATCACCTCCTGCGCCCAGCGCTTCATTGTCAGTCCGCATCCGCTTGGCACTCCGCCAGGACGATGTCCAGGGCCCGCTGCTGGTCCTGGCACGCGCTGGTTGCTAGACCTGAGTCCATTGCTGGGGGCGTGCGAACAGGCGGCCAGGACCGGCGGCGGGGCGAGAGCGTGAGGGACTCAGAGTGTCCCTATACTCCTGCGGTGGCGTGTGTTGACGATAGGAGTTCGGCGACGAATGCGGTGTTGAAGTCTCCGCTCCGGAATTTCTCGGTCTCGAGGATCTGCTTGTGGAAGGGCGCCGTGGTGGTGATGCCGTCAACGACGAGTTCGTCGAGGGCGCGGATGGTCCGTGCGATGGCTTCGTCGCGGTCTTTGCCCCAGCAGATGAGCTTGCCGATCATTGAGTCATAGAACGGCGGGATTGCGTAGCCCGTCTCGATATGGGTGTCCATCCGGATCCCAAAGCCGCCAGGTGCACGGAAGTTCGCGACCGTCCCTGGCCGCGGTGCGAAGTTGTTGTCCGGGTCCTCGGCGTTGATGCGGCATTCGATGGCGTGGCCGGTGATGACGATGTCGTCCTGCCTCAAACTGAGCGGGATGCCGCCGGCGATCTGCAACTGAAGTTTGATGAGGTCGATCCCGGAAACCATTTCCGAAACGGGATGCTCTACCTGGATACGGGTGTTCATCTCGATGAAGTAGTACTTACGCTCGATGTTGTCGAAGACGAACTCTACTGTCCCGGCGTTCGTGTACCCCACTTCCCTGCACAGTGCGACCGCGGCATCTGCGAGGCCCTGCCTGAGCTGGGCATCCAAAACCGGCGAGGGCGATTCTTCAATGAGCTTTTGATTGCGCCGCTGAGCAGTGCAGTCACGTTCACCGAGATGCAGAACGGTCGTGCCGTCGGAGATGACCTGGATTTCGATGTGACGGATGTCGGTGAGGTACCGCTCGATGTACACCGATGCGTCGCCGAACGCGACCTCGGCTTCCGACATGATCTCGCGCAGATCGTTCTCGAGCGTCTCGGCAGCCTCGACGACCCGCATGCCGCGGCCGCCGCCGCCGGCCGCCGCCTTTATCAGGAGCGGGTAGCCGACCTCGCCGGCGACGGCAAGGGCTTCGTTGTACTCAGCGATCGCGCCGACCGAACCGGGGACTGTCGGTACCCCGGCCCGGCGGGCGATCTTCTTGGCTTCGATCTTGTCGCCCATGCGACGGATGATGTCCGCTGCGGGGCCGACGAACCCGACGTTTTCCGCTTCGCACAGTGCAACGAAGTCCGCGTTCTCAGACAGGAATCCGTATCCGGGATGGATGGCATCAGCCTTATAGGCCTGCGCCGCTGAGATGACAGCGTGCATGTTGCGATAGCTTGACTTGGCCTGCGCAGGTCCGATGCATACTGCCTGGTCTGCCAGCTTTACCGACAGCGAGCCGGCGTCTGCTTCGGAATAGGCAACGATGCTCCGGATACCAAGTTCCTTGCAGGCCCGGACGACGCGCAACGCGATCTCGCCGCGGTTGGCGATCAGGACACTTCTCAACGGTTCAGGCATCGCGGGTGATCACCATCAGTGGCTGACCGTACTCGACTGCTTGCTCGTTGTTGACCAGGATCTTCGTGACGGTACCTTCGACGCGTGCCTCGATGTTGTTCATCAGCTTCATCACCTCCACGATGCCCAGCACCGTCGAGGCGCTGACGGTGTCCCCCACCTTGACGAAGGCTGGCTCCCCTGGCTTAGGTGACGCGTAAAAGACGCCGACCATGGGCGCCTTGATCAGTACCTCGTTGGCCCCCAGTTCGCCACCGGATGGCGGTTCAGTCACTACGTGGCCGGCCACGGGCGCTGGTGCGGGTGCGGGTGCGGGAGTGGACGTCGTTTCCGGCGCGGGCGTCACGGCCTGCGGGGCGGCTGGACGGTTGTTTGAGGGCTGTCGGTCGCGGGAGAGGAAGAGCTCCACGTCGCCGTGTGTGATCGAGAGTTGGCGCACGTCCGGTGTCAGGTTCGCCCAGTCGACGATGTCCCGAAGTTCTTTGATATCGAGCGGGTTAAGCGACATCTTCACATTTTCCTTTTTCCAGTCGTATGTTCAGGTTCCCGGCAGTCAGCGACTGAGTGCCGGATTCGGTTGAGTCGTAGAGCGCCTTGACCAGGCCCAGGATGGGCTGGTAGATCTCGTCCGGGTTTCCCCCGGAGGCCACAACTCGTTTCATCTCATCGACCTGGCTCCCTGCGAACATCGCGCGCAGGAGCAGGAGATCGATGGATTCATCCGGGTGCCGGTCCCGCAACGCGGGCAGCATCGGCTCAATGGCCGGCGGCTCCAAGGAGATGTCCGATGCCCCGTTGGCAATGACTTTCTCAAGCACTTCGGGATCGATGGGGGCAAGAAGTGTTCCGTAGTAGCCCAGGGCGTATTTCTTGATCTCGTTCGGAACCACGGAGTACCGCTCACCCGAGATCACGTTCATCACCGCCTGTGTTCCCACGAACTGCGCAAACGGCGTGATCATGATCGGGTAAGCCAACTCCCCGCGCACCCGCGCCACCTCGAGCAGCAACTCGTCGTACCGGTCGGCCAGACCCGCCGTCTCCAGCTGCGACCGGAAATTCGACAGCATCCCGCCCGGGGTCTGGTGCATGTAGTGCAGGCCGTTGTACTCGATCGGAACACCGACGGGCTTACCCTCCGCCGCAGCGATATCAACAATTTTTGAACTTATGGCGTCGATCCGCTCATCGTCTACGTTGACCACGTACCCGAGTGCGCGGAGGTCACGCACGATGCCCTGCGTCGACGGTTGCCCATTGCCTGCTGAAAGCGGCGCGACAGAGGTATGCAATGCATCCGCGCCCAGTTCCACCGCCTCCAGGCAAACCAGGGGGGCGAGTCCTGTCAGGGAATGGGTATGCACCTCCAGCGACCGGTCGCCCATGACGTTCTTCAGCGCAGGAACGAGCGTGCGGATACGATCCGGCGTCAGCAGGCCAGCGGCATCCTTGAGCATGATGGCGTCGACGTCCGCCTTCTCAATCAGTTCGATCGCCTTCTTAACGAAGAGCTCGTCCGTATGTACAGGGCTCTCGGAGAACGACACTGCGCCGAAGGTCGATGCCCCCAGCTCCTTGGCTCGGAGCAGGCCGGGTGCGATGTTGTCTACGTCGTTGAGCCCGTCAAAGGAACCGATAACACGGAAACCGTTTGCATACAGCCGCTCCACCCACGCCGCGATCACATCGTCGGCGAGGAAGTCGAACGCGGCAATGTTCTTCGACCGGATCAGCGCCCGGAACGTTGTGTTCGGGGCGTGCTGGTGCGCAAGCCGGACCCGCTCCCACGGGTCCTCCTTCAGATAGCGGACCGCGACGTCGAACTGGATCGGCGCGACCAGGTCAACCTGCGCGAAGCCGGCTTCATCGAAATCCTTCGCCATAGAAATGATGTGCTCGGTCCGCATCCTGGTGGCCCATAGCGACTGGTGCGCGTCGCGCAGAGTCGTATCAATGATCTTGATCTCGCGCCGACTTCCCGCAGGCCGGCCCCCGAGACTCATTACCGACGCAATCGACGGTGGTGTACTGGTCGACATCGCTCTCCTTGTGTCAAGATAGTGAAAGTAGATTTCAAAATCTGCCACACTATGTGCTGGGCAGCCGGGCAAAGTCAAGTGTTTTTTGAGGTAAACGGAATGGGTGGAGCAAGGGATGCAGCGTCGATGAGCGAAGTGGAACACTCAAAACAACGGCAGGTGATCCAATCCGTCGCGCGGGCCTCGCGCATCCTGCTCGCAGTCGCGCGGTCGGAGCATGGACTCACCGCGACCGAGGTTGCGTCGGTCGTTGGCCTCTCCATGCCCACGGCCTACCATTTGCTTGCAACACTTGAGGAAGAAAAGCTGCTGACTAAGGAGTCGGGCAAGCGCTACTCCCTCGGCCTCGGCGCCATCGACATCGCCAACTCCCCCAGCCTGCGCGTACGCGTCGACGCCAAACACAGGCAGGCCCTCAGGCGACTCGCCGAAACCACCCGCGAAACGGCATATCTCACCAGCTGGTTCCGTGGGGAGATCCGCATCCTCGCCATGGTCGAAGGATCACAGGCCGTTCGAGTCGCCGGCCTCGAAGTGGGATTCACCGGTGATGTGCACGCACGAGCAAGCGCCAAGGTACTCCTAGCCTTCGCCGACGAGGAACAGCGCTCATCGATCCTGGATAACCTGGACTACACCCCATTTACGCCGATGACGGTGAGCGACCGAGCCGGCCTCGAAGCCCAGATGGCAGAAATACGGCGCACCGGTATCCTTTATGACCGCGGCGAGTACCGGGAGGACGTTCGCTCATTGAGCGCCCCGATCCGTAGTGACGGACGTGTCGTCGCCGCCCTGGCAGTGACAGTTCCGTCCAGCCGCTACGAGCGAACCGAGTCCGCGCTGGTTACGGCCCTCCTGTCAGCAGTCACGCTTGCGGAGCAGTAGGCCCGACGCTATGACATCCACCCAGATGCCCGGCACCCCCTAAGCCAAATCCGAGAAGGCCCTCCCACCGCCCACACCCGGCGACAATTCGCATGGGCTTATCCACCGCTACTGCTGCTAAGGGAGCTACTCCACCGCTCCCTCGAAACCCAGCCGTGGATAACCCGAATTGACACCTGCTGTGGACGGGTCTGAGTCAGCGGAGCTGAGCTTGTCAGCGCCGAGTCAGGTTGACGGAATATCCGGTATCGGTGGTGACGAAAATCAGGGAGGTGAGACGGCAAAAGGGAGCGAGTGTAAACATTAAGTAATTGCCGACGGAAGTGAACGGTGGTTCACACATAGAGGGTAAACATGCGTTCACCCTCTCCGCGCCCCTGAAAGCAGCCCATGCCGCGCTCCTCCGCTCCCGAACCGCGACGACGTCCGTCCCCGTCCGCGATCACTGTAGTCCTGGCTCTCAGCGGCACGCTTGTGGCGCTGATGCAATCGTTGGTTGTTCCGCTTCTTCCGGATTTCCCCGGGATCCCGGGCGTAATGGGCGACGACGCCTCCTGGCTGGTGACCGCCACCCTCCTCTCCAGTGCCGTGGCTACCCCCACCGTCTCCCGCAGCGCGGACATGTACGGCAAACGCAAAATGGTGGTCGTGTGCCTAGGCATCGTGGTGGTTGGATCCGTGCTGGCAGCACTCGGCGGATCCTTCCTGTGGCTGCTCATCGGCCGCACCCTTCAAGGCTTCGCATCTGCCCTGATTCCGGTGGCATCAGCATCGTGCGCGACGAACTGCCCAAGGAGAAGATAGGCTCCGCCATGGCGCTGATGAGCGCCACCCTGGGCATCGGCAGCGCCATGGGCCTTCCGCTGGCCGGGGTGCTGTACGAGAACCTGGGCTGGGCCTCGATCTTCTGGGTTTCCACCGCCGCCGGCGTGCTGCTGCTCTTGGCTGTGCTGCTGGTTGGCCCGGAATCCAAAGTCCGCACGCCCGGAAGCTTCCACTGCGCAGGGGCGCTGGTACTGTCCGCCGCCCTCGCAGCCCTGCTGCTGGCAATCTCCAAAGGCGGCTCGTGGGGCTGGGGCCGCGAATCAGTCCTGCTGCTGTTCCTCACCGCGGTCATCCTGCTGGCCGTCTGGGTGCCCTATGAACTGAAGGTCCGCCAGCCGATGCTTGACCTGCGGAGCTCCGCGCCGCCCCGTGCTGCTGACCAACCTGGCCTCGCTGCTGATCGGCTTTGCGATGTTCGCCAACATGCTGCTCACCACCCAGCAGCTCCAACTGCCGGCCATCATCGGGTACGGCTTCGAACTGAACGTGATTACTGCAGGGCTCTGCATGGTCCCGTCCTTGCTGGCCATGGTGCCCCCGGCCATAAAGCGCAGTCTTGCCGCCGAAGGGTGTTCTTCTTCGACTCCATCGCCTGGGTCATCATCGGTTCAACCGTGGTGGGCGTCGGCACGGCCATTGCCTACGCCGCCATGCCCACTCTGATCATGGGCGCCGTTCCCGTCACCGATACGGCGTCCGCGAACGGCCTGAACAGCCTGGTCCGCGCCATCGGCACCTCGACCTCCAGCGCGGCCATCGCCGCCGTCTTCACCGCGGTAACCCTCACCGTCGCCGATACCCGCCTCCCGTCATTCGACGCATTCAAGGACATTTTCTGGATGGCCGCACTGGCCTCGGCAGCCTCGATGCTTGCCGCGGTCTTCATCCCACGCGCCGCCGGGGCCCGCCGCCCGCCGGTTACCGACGTCGGCGCCGCCGATCTCGTGGTGCAGGGACGCGTCCTTGCACCCGACCACCGCCCACTCACTCCCGCCGTCGTCACCGTCCTCCAGACCGACGGCGAGCCGGTGGACTGGAGCCGGGTGGACACGGAGGGCAACTACTGCGTTGCGCTGCCCGGCACCGGGAAGTACCTTATGGTAGCGAACGCCGCCGGCTGGGCCCCCATGGCCAAGGTCTTTGAGTTCGACGGCCGCACCCTGAAGCAGAACTTCCTGCTGCGCGAGCAGCTGCAATTGCGCGGAACAGTCACGGCAGGCTCAGCGCCACTGGCTGTCCCAATACTGACACTTCTAGGAGCCAGCGGCGGCCACGTCGGCGCAACCACGACCGACGCCGATGGCAGGCATGCCCTTCCGCTACCAGTCGTCGGCCACTATGTAGTAGCCATGCTTGATCCGGCCACCCAGGATGCCGCAGCACAAAAGGTCATCGTGGACATCCAGTCGGTCACCTTGGACTTGGCTTACCGGCGCGCAAAATGTATGCCGTGGGAGCGTGAGCAGCCCCAGCCACGACGCCATCCTCCGCGCAGCAGGCCGCCTGTTCGGGACGCGCGGCTACCGTGCCGCCACAGTGCGGGACGTCGCCGCTGAGGCCGGCGTTTCAGCCGCCCTCATCATGAAACTGTTCCTCTCCAGGGAAAAGCTCTACGCAGCTGTGCGGCCCCACGAATCCCAACTAGCCGAACTGGATGTCCCGGCGGCGGAACTCGGCAGAGCGCTTGTGTTCCGGGTGCTGATGCGCCGGGAACGCGGTACGCGGGAGCCGTGGGCCGCCATACCCTTCGCCGTGCTGGACTCCCCTAACCCCGAGGCTGCACGAATAGAAATCCGCGAAAGCTACCTCGGCGCCATCGCCCAGCTGATCGGGGACGCCAACCCGGACCGCCGCTTCGCATCCACGGTGACCGCCCTGATGACCGGGTTCGGTGAAGCGGTCCGCACGCTCGGGCTCTTCGACGGCTGGGACTTCGACGAAGTGATGGCACACTACGGGGCGATCGTCCAGTCTCAGATGGACGCATGCACAGCAGCCGACTAAACTCCCAAACCTTCCACATCTACCACCGTTGAGAAGGCCGTCGACTGCGTTGTGGCGGTATTCCGTCCAGGGCCCTGCGGTTCTCGACTCTAAACGCGGCCCAGCTCGATGGGGACCGGCTATCGCCGAAGCTGGACGATGCGGTAGCTGTCTAGTCAGATCGAGCCGTTCAGCACGAAACCAAAATTGGCAGATTGGCACTGAAGGTGCTGCAGGTTTAGGTCCACTAGGCGATTTGACGAAGAGCATCGACTTCAGGAGGACCGTGACGCCATAAAAACCATCACCTGTTACCGGATGGCCGTCGCCGCGGTCCTCGCCCTTGGAGCAGTTATTGGCTCACTGTTCGTCCGCAAGGCCCGTCCCACTCCAAACGAGAGCTAGCTGGCCTTGGACGTCTGGCGTGGAGAGGCGGCGGCACGGTCGATTGCTTCGATGTACTGGGTGATCGAGTCCCGGTTGTGGATGAGGAAGTCGATCTTCTCCGTCATGCGGTCCCGTTCCGTTACCAGGAGCTCCCGCAGCCCGGGTTCGGCGTTCTTTACGACGATGGTCTGCGGCTGGTTCAGGCAGGGCAGGATGTTCGAGATGATCCGCGTCGGGATCCCGGAATCGACCAGCCCGCGAATCTTCTTCACCCGATCGACCAGGTAGTCGTCATAGATCCGGTACCCGTTATCCAGGCGACGCGGGGACATCAGGCCCTGCTCCTCGTAGTACCGCAGCATCCGGGCAGGAATCCCCGTCTTATTCGCCAACTCACCGATACGCATAAACCCTCCCTAAGCTCGTCTCAACGATTCGACCTTCACACTAATGGCAATGTTGAGACTGGACAAATCAAGGACATCGCTCCCCTTGCACTTGATAGGCCCCATATCTGGCAGCGACTCAGTCACATCCCAAGCACACACAGCAGTACGAGGAGAATCATGCCCAAGCCACGCATGATCCTGGGGATACACCTGGGCAACGGATACGGATCGCAAAGTTCCGCTTGGTGCGCGCCCCAGGCGTGGATCTGGCCAACTACACGAGCTTCGACGCGCACGTCCGCTATGCGCAGGCCGCCGAACGGGGAAAGTTTGCTTTCCTGTTCCTTCCAGACCATCCCAGCCTGCAGGCTGACGTGGACCAAGAGACACCCGGAATCACCTCGAGCCCACGATGACCCTCGCGGCAATTGCTCGGGCACAGAACGGATCGGTCTCGTCGCCACAGGTTCCACGACCTTCAATGAGCCATTCAACCTCGCCCGCCAATTTATGGCTCTCGACGTTATGAGTCACGGCCGCGCCGGATGGAACGCCGTCACGACCAGCGATCCAGCCTCTGCAGCGAACTTCGGACAAGCTGTCGCACCCCGGCCCCAGCGATACCAGCGCGCCCACGAAACCATCCAGATCACCCAGGCCCTCTGGGGAAGCTGTCAGCAAGACGCCTGGATCAAGGACCAGCACACCGGTCACTTCGCCGACCCCGACAAAAATCCAACCCATCAACATGCAGGGCAAGCACGTCGCTTCCCGCGGGCCACTGCCATCCCGCCCTCCGAACAGGGACAGCCCGTCATTTTCTCGGCCGGAGTAGGCGGCAACGGACTCGAACTGGCAGGACGCTACGCCAATTTTGTCATCGGCGCCACGTTCACCATCGGCCATGCTCGTAAGCAACGCCAGGCCTACCGTGACGCCGCCCGCAGGGCAGGACGGAACCCGGCCGAGATCAAGTTCTTCGCCGGAGTCATGCCTGCGATCGGCAAGACCAAACGCGCCGTCCTGGACCGGCGCGTCCAGTTCGGTGAGCTCACAGCAGCATCCCGCGTCCCCTACCTCGGCTCGATGCTGAACCTGCAGCTCGACGACCCCCTCACACCCGCCCAACTGGCCGTCGCGACCTCGAGTCCTTTCGACCCCCGCTCGTCACGGGCGCTGGAGGTCGCACGGGAAGGATGGACTCTCCGCGACATCCTCGCCCACGGTGTCATCGACTACCACCCCACCCCCGTCGGCGAGGCATCGGTCACCGCGGATCACATGCAGGAATGGTTCGAAGCCCGTGCCTGCGACGGGTTCTGGGTGTCCATCGACGTCAATGAGGACGGGATCGATACATTCGTCGACGAGGTCGTCCCCGTCCTTCAGGACCGAGGCATCTACCACCGCGACTATGACGGCGCCACACTCCGCGAACACCTCGACGGCTCCTGCCCAATACGGGCTCGACCCACCCCTCACCGACCCCACCGCATGACGACCCCAGCACACCCACCAGCAGCAGCATTGATCAAGTGCTGTTTCGTGATATTTGAGAGTTTCGCGAGCTCTCCGATTCGCGTTTTGTGCACCCTTCGGTTGAAGTTGGTCAACGTCACATTTGACCTTCACATTAGTGTCAACCATTTACGATAACGTTCATGACCTTAGTACAGCGCACCCCCGAACGGACACGTCCACCGCGGCGTCTCCCGCTCTGGAGCCTGCTCGCCCTGACGGCGAGCGGTTTCCTGACCGTCATGCTGGAGACTATGCCTGCCGGCATCCTCCCCGAAATAAGCCAGGGACTCGGGGTGAGTGAATCCGCTGCCGGTCAGTTCGTCTCGGTCTACGCGATCGGTTCCATTGTCGGGGCGATCCCCATCATCGGCGCCACGATGGGCTGGTCCCGCCGCAGCCTGCTGGTTGGCGCACTCACTGGATACGTCCTGACGAGCCTGTTTGTCGCTGTGTCGTCGAGCTTCGCACTCACACTGGGGGCCCGCTTCATCGCCGGTGTCTGTGCTGGTGTGTTGTGGGGCATCATCGCCGGCGTCGCGGGCCGTCTCGTGAGCGCAGACCAGCGCGGTCGCGCTTTGACGATCGCGCTTGCAGGCACCCCAATCGCACTGGCCGTCGGTACACCGGCCGGCACGCTGCTAACAGGCCTGATCGGGTGGCGGTTCACCTTCGTCGCGATGGCGGCCTTCGCCGCTGTCCTCATCGGGTGGGTGCTGGCGGTTCTGCCCGTCCTGCCCGGCCAGGAAAAAGGCGAGCGGACCCCAATTCGGCGCGTGTTCACCCTTCCGGGCCTGGTGCCTGTACTGGTTACCGCGGTCCTCTACGTCACCGCGCACAACCTCCTCTACACGTACATAGCGTCCTTCCTTGCCCCTGTTAATATGGGCGGGGCTGTCAGTGCGGTCCTGATGGTCTTCGGTGTCTCATCACTGATAAGCCTGGCAATCACCGGTACCCTAATTGACCGGCACCTGCGCACCCTCATGATCATCAGCATCGCCTTGTTCGCCGTCGCCATGCTTGTCCTGGGGCTCATCTCCGGCTCCCCCGTCGCCGTGTACGCCAGTGCTGCTGCGTGGGGCCTGGCATTCGGCGGCGCCGCGAGCGTCCTGCAGACTGCGATGATGAACGTCGCCGGCACCGCCGTGGACGCAGCCCAGGGTGTGATGGTCACCGGCTGGAACATCGGCATCGCCGGCGGCGGCATCATCGGAGCCGCACTCCTCACCTCGCTGGGACCACCATCCCTTGCCTGGGCGACACTTGCGCTGCTCGTGATCGCCCTCATCATCGTGATTGGCGGCCGCCGACACGCGTTTCCGCCCTCACGCCGCTGATTGACCTGTTCAATGAGGCCACCAATGCTCAGAGTAGTCATGACTAACGTACTGCCGCAGGACACACGATTGATTACTTCTCGGGCAGTTAGTTCCTAGGGCGTGTCTCCTAAATCAAGGGTTCGCTGTGGTTGTAGTGCTTGAGGGGTGTCAAGATCCATCACGCTTGCGACGGGAGGGGTCGGCCGCTGGCGATGATTGTCGGACCGGGCCAGGCCGGAGACTCGCCGATGTCCCCCGTAGTGATGGAGGCAGTGCGGGTCCCTCGTCTTAGCGGCGGCCATGCCAGAAGCCGGCCGGACGCCGTTTTGGGCGACAAAGCGTACTCATCCCGAGCAAATCGTCGCTGCTGCGTAGCCGGCGGATCAAGACCGTCATCCCCGAGCCCTCCGACCAGATCGAGAACCGCAAACGCCGCGGTTTACGGGGCGGACCCCCCGTGAACTTCGACTCCGGCACCTACAAGGGCCGAAACACTGTCGAAAGGTCCTTCAGCCTCTTCAAACAGTGGCGCGCCATAGCCACCCGCTACGACACACTCGCATTGACCTAC